>NZ_SZZM01000006.1 GCF_005281615.1 Rhodoligotrophos defluvii
GCGGGGCCGCGGCCGTTCGCGGAGGCGCGGCAGCCGCGGGAGCGGCGACCGCAGCCTATAGCGTCGGCTCGCTCGGCCAGACCGGGGCCGCAGGCGTCGCCTCCGGCCTCGGCGGTGTCGCCCGCGCCGCAGGTTCCGCCGCCATCTCGCCCCTCAAACGCGCCTCCGCGCGTGCCAGCGGGTCCGTCAAATCCAGCTTCACCGAAGGCGCGCGGGCCGGCTTCGGCGCGACAGGCGGCACATCCTCCATGGGCACGGTCGGCGGCGCGAGCGCCGACCCCGCCGCCGCGCCTTCCGGTCCGGTGGGCAGTCCTCCGGCCTGGGCGCAGCGGATGCAGCGCCGGCAGGCCATGAACCACGGCACCACCATGGCCGCCCATGCGGTGCGCTCCGGCGACAGCCACGGCGGCGGTTCCTCCATCAACCTTTCCGAAAGAGACCGCTCATGAACATATTCAAACGACCAGCAACGCATTACGGCAAATCGCCGGAACCCACGACGCCTTACCAGAAGGCCGCACAGGCATGGGACGAGCGCATCGGCTCGGCCCGTGTGCAGGCGAGAAACTGGCGCTATTTCGCTTTCGGCTCCCTGATCCTCTCGGCAGGCTTCGCGTCCGCGCTCGTCTTGCAGTCGGCGCGCGGGACCGTGGTGCCTTGGGTGGTGCAGGTCGACAATCTCGGCCAGGCGCAGGCTGTAGCGCCGGCCGTCGCCGATTATCGCCCCACCGATCCGCAGATCGCATGGCATCTCGGCCGATTCATCGAGCAGGTTCGTGCGATCCCGGCCGATGCCATCATCGTCCGCCAGAACTGGCTTCGCGCCTACGAGTTCACCACGGATCGCGGCGCGGCAGCATTGAACGATTACGCGAGGGCAAATGACCCGTTCACCCGCGTCGGCCGTCAGCAGGTCGCAGTCGAGGTGTCGAGCGTCATCCGGGCGTCCCCGACCAGCTTCCGCATTGCTTGGACCGAACGCCATTACGAGAACGGCCAATTCTCCACGACTGAACGCTGGACCGCGATCCTGACCATCGTGATCCAGCCGCCCCGCAATGCCGAGCGGCTGCGCGCCAACCCACTCGGTATCTACGTCAACGCAATCTCATGGTCGCGGGAGATGAGCCAATGAGGACGATCACCCACACACCCGCGATTGCGGTCGTGCTGCTTTCGGCCACCATGCTGGCCGGCTGCGCCACCAACCGGACGCAGCAATGGAGCTATGACGCCGAGGTGCCGCCGCTGCCAGCGGTGCAGACAGCCGCGACCGACGACACGCCAAGGCCGCTGCATGTGCCGCCGGCATGGACCGTGGCGCGAGGCGGGCAGACCGCCGCCACGCCGGCCGGTCGCGTCGAGAACGCCAATGCCGCAGCTCGTGTCGAGCCGCGCCGAGAAGGCTATCACAACGCCATCCAAATTTATCCGTGGTCCGAAGGCGCGCTCTATCAGGTCTATGCCGCAGTCGGGCAGATCACCACCATCGCGTTGGAGCCGGGCGAGAGCCTGACCGGCACGGGGCCGATCGCGGCCGGCGACACCGCCCGCTGGATCATCGGCGATACGGAAAGCGGTTCAGGAGCGAGCCGGCGCGTGCATGTGCTGGTGAAGCCGACCCGGCCGGACATCTCCACCAACCTCGTCATCACCACCGACCGCCGCATCTACATGATCGAGCTGCGCGCCCGCGATGCGCTCTACATGCCGGCCGTGGCCTGGGCCTATCCCGCGCCGCCGCCCGGCCAGCGCCAGATCGTTCCGGCTGCGCCGGTCATCCCGGCCGAGGCCGCAAGGAACTACCGCTACGGCCTGACCGGAGACAGCCCGCCATGGCGGCCGGTTTCCGTCTTCGACGATGGACGCCGCGTCTATGTCGTCTTCCCGGCCGGGATCGTCCAGGGAGAGATGCCGCCGATCTTCGTGCTCGGTTCCGATGGCGAGCCGCAGATCGTCAACAGCCGCGTCCACCAGAACGTCCTGATCGTGGACCGCCTGTTCGGCGCGGCCGAACTGCGCCTTGGCAGCGGCAACCGCCAGCAGACGGTCAGGATCGTCCGCATCAACCCGACGCAGGCCGCCGCCGCGCAGCCCGCCAGCGCGACCGGAGACTCCCCGTCATGACGGACAACACCATCACCGATACCGCCGCGCCCATGCGGCTGCGCGCCGAACCGCCCCGCGTCACCCGCCTGTCCCGCAGGATGCTGGCAGGTGTCGGCGCTGTCGCCTTGCTCGGCATCGGGGGCGCGCTGATCTACGCGCTCCAGACCCGCGATGCTGGACCGGGCGGGGACGAACTCTATTCGACCGAGAACCGTCCTACGGCGGACGGTCTCGCCGGCCTGCCGCGTGACTATACCGGCCCGGCCCTGGGACCGCCATTGCCGGGCGACCTCGGCCGCCCGATCCTCGACGCGCAGAACCGGGGACAGCCGGTTGTGCCGCCTGCAATCACGACGCCGGCCGTCGATCCCGAAGAAGAACGACGCCGCGCCGAGGAAGAAGCCGCGCGCGTGAGCAACGTGTTCTTCCAGACAGGTCCGCGCGTCGGGGCCACGCCCGGCATGACGATGCCCGGCCTTGCCGGTCTCGACCTTGGAGGACAACTCGCCGCGCAGGATCGGCACACGGCGTTTCTCAATGCGCCAGTGGACCGGCAGACCGTCGCCCCTGATCGCGTCACGCCACCAGCCTCGCCCTGGATACTCCAGGCCGGGGCCGTGATCCCGGCTGCGCTCATCACCGGCATCCGTTCGGACCTACCTGGGCAAATCACCGCCCAAGTGACGGAAAACGTCTATGACAGCCCAACCGGCAGCCTGCTCCTGATCCCGCAGGGCACGCGCATCATCGGCCAATACGATGATGGCGTGACCTTTGGCCAGCGGCGTGTCCTGCTGGTCTGGAACCGCCTGATCCTGCCGGGCGGCCGATCCATCGTGCTGGAGCGCCTGCCGGGCGCGGATGCTTCCGGTTATGCCGGCCTTGAGGATGGCGTCGATTATCACTGGTGGGATCTGATGAGAGCGGCCGGCTTGTCCACGCTGCTTGCGGTCGGCACGGAGCTGGCGACCAGCGACGAGGACCGGCTGATCCGCGCCATCCGCGACGGCGCGCAGGACACCATCAATCAGGCCGGCCAGCAGATCGTCCAGCGCCAGTTGCAGGTCGCGCCCACGCTCACCATCCGGCCGGGCTTCCCGGTCAGGATCATCGTGACCCGTGACCTTGTGTTCGAGCCGGCAGGGGGTTGACCATGACCAAGCTGAAACTTGGCCCGCTGCCCGACGATAAGCCCGTCAAGGTTACGGTAGAGCTGCCCGCGCCGCTCCATCGCGATCTTGTCGCCTATGCCGAGGTGCTGGCCCGCGAGAGCGGCCAGCCCGCCGCCGATCCCGTCAGGCTGATCGTGCCGATGCTGGAGCGGTTCATCGCCACGGATCGCGGTTTCGTCAAGGCACGGCGAACAATGGGGTAGGCTATTTCTCGGTGGCTGATAGGAGAGCTGGAAATAGGTGAGTGCTTAGCCTGACAGGGCCGCACCAGACCATGCGCCTGTCCCGATGGCCCAAATTGTATTGATGGCCGAAGCCAGTTTCAGTTTGGGTTTCTCAGTCCTAAAGGCAGTTTCTGTTTCCATGTGGTTCTCCTTTCCGTTCGATGCTGACAGTAGTGCAACGGCATAAGCCGTTACCCAAAGGGCAATGAAGGTTAGAAGGCCACCGAGACAGAGAACATGAAGGGGAATCGAACCCCAACCTACCAGACCTGTCAGGCTAAACACTCACCCTTATTTATATGGATGGCGACGAGCGTTCAGACAAGACGCTTCGCGCATCCATATTAAGTTTGCATGTCGCCTCAATGGCGGGGGTGCCGCCAGCGCATAAACGCAAATGCGGCACGCTACAGGCCGCCGACTGCCCTCCATGGTTCGCTCAATTCCGGGGCCTTGAGCGCCCCGCAATCCACCAGAGCCAAGGAGGATTCCATGTGCGCAGAGCGCCGCCGCGCCCGCAAAGGGCGACCGCGACAGCCGGTCCCCGAAACACTTCCCGACGATCTTTTCGACTACGCCGACGATCCCGCGCCGCGTCGCAGCACGCCGCCCCACGCCTTCGATGTCGAGAAGTTACCCGTCATCGACGACTGGCCCGAGGACGTGCCGATCACCGAGGTCGAAATACAGGTGTTCGAGCGTTGGTTCGCCGATGTTTTCGACGAGATGTTCGGCTCGCTTGACCCGGTTCCCGGCTTTACAAACCTATCTCGTGATGATAGGAATAGGGAGTGATTTGAGCGCCGGGATTTGCAATGACGACGCTGAAAGTCGGGATCGCCGACCCCGAAGAAATGAAGACCCGCACCATGCGGATCGCCAGAGGCGAGGAAAAGTCCGCGCCCGGCGAGCCGACCGTCTGGTTCGCGTCCACGGAGTCGTTCGCCCGGCTTTTGTCGGCGAGCAATCGGGAATTGCTGCGCGTCATCCATGAGCACGCACCGGGATCGCTGGAGGAACTGGCGCAGATCACCGGCCGCGCCGGCCCCAACATCTCACGCACGCTCAAGAAAATGGAGGGTTGCGGCCTTATCCGCATGGAGAAGGGCAAGGGCCTCAAGCTGGTCCCCAAGGTCGTTCACGACCGCGTGGAACTTGTCCTGCCCCTGATCGAGCGCCGCAAGAAGAAAGGAACCCGCACATGAACGCACAATCACCCACGGTCGCTTTGCGGGCCGCCCTTTATCTGCGCGTCTCCACGACCCGACAGGCAGAGCATGACGTGTCGATCCCCGACCAGAAGCGCCAGGGCGAAGCCTATTGCGAGGCGCGCGGCTATCAGCTTGTCGAGACCTTCGTTGAGGCAGGGGCTTCGGCCACCAACGACCGCCGGCCCGAGTTTCAACGCATGATCGAGGCGGGCACGTCCAAGCCCGCGCCCTTCGATGTCGTTGTGGTCCATAGCTTCTCGCGCTTCTTCCGCGATCACTTCGAGCTGGAGTTCAACGTCAGGAAGCTCGCCAAGAACGGCGTCAAGCTGGTGTCCATCACGCAGGAAATGGGCGACGATCCCATGCACGTCATGATGCGGCAGATCATGGCGCTGTTCGACGAATACCAGTCGAAGGAGAACGGCAAGCACGTCATGCGGGCGTTGAAGGAGAATGCCCGGCAAGGCTTCTGGAACGGCTCCCTGCCGCCCATCGGCTACCGCGTCGTCGCAGCCGAGCAGCGTGGCGTGAAGGTCAAGAAGAAGCTGGAGATCGACCCGCTGCACGCCGGAACGATCCGGCTTATCTACCGCCTCGCCCTGGAGGGCGAGGGCGATAGCGGCCAGATGGGCGTCAAGGCCATCGTCAAGCATCTCAACCGCAACGGCATCTTCACCCGCGACGGCGGCAGGTGGGGCATTGGGCAGGTTCACCGCGTCCTGACCCGCCGCACCTATATCGGCGAGCATCAGTTCAACAAGCGCGGCAAGTCGAAGGAGTTGAAGCCCGAGGGTGAGGTCATAACCGTTCCGGTCCCTCCGATCATCGACCGCGAGACCTTTAACGCGGTGCAGAAGCTCTTGCAGGCCCGCAACCCCAAGACCGAGCTGCCTGCGCGCGTCGTGATCGGGCCGACCCTGCTGACCGGCATTTGCTATTGCGGCAATTGCGGGGGAGCCATGACCATCCGCACAGGCAAGAGCGGTCGCTATCGCTACTATGCCTGCTCGATCAAGGCGCGGCAGGGCGAAACCGGCTGCAAGGGTCGCGCGATCCCGATGGACAAGCTCGACAAGATGGTGGTCGGCCATATCGAGGAACGCCTGCTCGATCCCAACCGGCTGGAGAACCTGCTTGGCAGCGTCCTCGGCCGCCGGTCGGAGCAGGCCGAGCGTCGCCGGCAGCACATCGCCGAATTGCAGCGGCGGGCGGCCGAATCGGAACTACGCCTCAAGCGCCTCTACGACGCCATAGAGGCCGGCATTGCCGATCTGGACGACCCGGCGCTTGCGGAGCGCATCGCCCGCCTCAAGGTGATCCGCGATCAAGCCAGGGCCGATGCCGACCGCGCCCAGGCATTGCTCGACAGTCCCGGCCACAGCTCCATCAGCCCCGCGATGATCCGTGGTTTTTCACAGCGCGCCCGCGAGCGCATCCGGGGCCGCGAGGGCGGCTATCGGCGGGATCATCTGCGCTCTTTGGCGCAGCGTGTCGAGGTCGCGGATGACGCAATCCGCATCATGGGATCGAAGACGGAGCTGCTAAGGACGCTTATTGCCGGCCAAGGGCGGCAATCGGCGGCGATTGGCGTGCCCAGAGGCGGTCTAAAATGGCGGAGGGGGTGGGATTCGAACCCACGGTACGCTTGCGCGCACAACGGTTTTCGAGACCGCCCCAATCGACCACTCTGGCACCCCTCCGCGGGACAGACGGCTCAGGCGCCGCCTTTGGTCGCTCAGGCCGCGTTCACATAGCGCCGAATGGGCCTTATGCCAAGCCCTGGCGGCATTCGGCAGCGGAAAAAGGACGCGGCGGCGATTGTGCCAGAAATGACCGCCGGTTCCTTGACAGCGAAGCCGATCCGCGTATAGTGCCGGCCAAAATGACCGGGCGCCTTCTCGCGCGCGGTCCTGACTTGTTTCTATACCAGGCGGATTTGGTCACCATGTACGCGGTCATCAAGACGGGCGGCAAGCAATATAGAGTTGCCGCAAATGACGTAATCGAGGTCGAGCGGCTTTCCGCCGAGCCGGGCGACATTGTCGAGATCACGGACGTGCTGCTGGTGGGCGGCGAAGGCCAGCCGGTGATCGGCGCCCCGCTCGTGCCCGGCGCGAAGGTCGCCGCGGAGGTGGTCGCGCAGGATCGCGGCGAGAAGATCATCATCTTCAAGAAGCGGCGCCGCAAGCACTACCAGCGGAAGAACGGCCATCGCCAGCTTCTGACGCGGCTGAAGATCACCGAGATCCTGACTGAGGGAGCGAAGGGCAGCAAGGCGGAAGCTTCCGCCTGATCCGCATCGGCGCTTACCTCGTCGTAACTTATTCCATGAACAATGGCGCCCATCGCGCCGACAGAAGACCCACGGGAGCACATCATGGCTCATAAGAAAGCAGGCGGTTCCTCGCGCAACGGTCGTGACTCGGCAGGCCGCCGCCTCGGTGTGAAGAAGTTTGGCGGCGAGCACGTCATTCCAGGGAACATCCTGGTCCGTCAGCGCGGCACGAAATGGCATCCCGGCGACAATGTCGGCCTCGGCAAAGATCACACGATCTTCGCTCTGATCGAGGGCAAAGTCGAGTTCCGCACCGGCCGCAGCAAACGGACGTATGTATCCGTAGTACCGGCCAGCTGACGGCGGATGTGCGTTCCGTCCGCCGGCGTCCCATCGAACCGGCGGATCGGATGATCCGAAATCTCGCGAAAGCAGAAACGGGGAGATGGCGGCGTCCATCTCCCCGTTTTCTTTTGCTGCCTGCAGGAAGGATCATCCCATGAATATGGCAGTCGAATTCACCGCCCCCGTCGCGCCCGCCATCGAGACCGGCCGGCTGATCCTCACTCCGCCGACATTTGCGGATGCACCGCGCATCGCCGCGCTGTGCAATGATCGCACCGTGGCCGAGAACACCACCCGCATTCCCCACCCCTATAGCGAGCAGGACGCGATCTCGTGGCTTGGGACCTTGGGCGAGAGGCCGACAACCGACCAGGCGGTGTTCGGGATCTGGCTCAACATTCCGGAGCGCGTGCTGATCGGCGCCATCGGCCTGGAGCGGCTCACCTCAGGCAGCGAACCGGCACTCGGCTACTGGCTGGGCGCGGGGTATCGCGGCCGCGGATTCGCCACCGAGGCGGCCAAGGCCATACTGGGGTACGGCTTTCAGGTCCTCGGCCATGATGCTGTGGTCGCCTCCTGCCGGCTGACCAATGCCGCATCGCGCCGCGTGATCGAGAAGTGCGGCTTCACCTATGCGGGCCTGACCCGGTCCTATCTGCTCGCGCTCGACCAGGAGGAGCCGATGGACTTCTTCCGATTGAGCCGGGAACAGTGGTCAAGGCGAAGGCGGGCTGCCGCGATCGGGTAACCGGCCGGGCGCCGGCAAGGCGCCCAGCCACCAACTCCTCAGGTGAATCGGTCATTTGTCGGAACTCGGAATACGGGTCAGTAATCATTATTTCAACCATAGATTGTATAACCGCCCAAGTCTGTTAGTTTAGCGTCGTCGCTGACCGGCACCGCACCCATTCAGCGGAATGTCCGGTCGATTTCAGCACCTAACCGGGCGGGGAATGACATCTGTCATCCCCGCTTTTCGGAACGGCAGATGATCCGGACCGCTGTTGACATCGATCTCTCGCGCCGAGAGACCATTCAGACAGACAATCTCATCTTCAGGCGACCCGAAGTCGGAGACCTGCCGCAGCTTCTCGAATTCGCCAGGGATCCCCTGCTCATAAAGCATTCGATCAGCCGGTCCGATTTTACGCCCTACGGGCTCAAGCTTTTCATCGGCCAGCTGCCGAATCCTCCGACGCCGATGCTCACCATGTTCGGCGTCTTCTTCAAGGAGGCTCCCGAAGAGCTCTACGGCACCGTCAGCTATGCGCTGCGGGAGGGCAATACGGTTCCGCGCATGACGCTATGGATCCGCGCCAAATATCGGCGCCGGCGCTTTCTGGCGGAAGTGCCTACGGCCCTTCTCGATTTCGCCTTCTTGGTACACCGGCTGGATGCGATCCACGCGGATGCCTTTCCCGACCAGAAGATAACGCCTGCCCTGGCGCTCAAATACGGCTTCAAATTCATTGGCTATCGCATGGAATTTTCGCCCATGCAGGAGCGGGAAATCGTCCTGTCGGTCATGGAGCTTACGCGGGACGAGTGGCTTGATTACCATCGCGAGCGCTTCGTGCGCCGCTCGTCAATGGTGCATCCCCTGCCGCAGCGCAGCC
Organism: Rhodoligotrophos defluvii; assembly: GCF_005281615.1. Lineage (NCBI taxonomy): Bacteria > Pseudomonadati > Pseudomonadota > Alphaproteobacteria > Hyphomicrobiales > Rhodoligotrophaceae > Rhodoligotrophos > Rhodoligotrophos defluvii. The sequence goes on from NZ_SZZM01000006.1 coordinate 8,953, forward strand.
TCTCTCCTCACGTGTCTTCCCTCGCATAGGAGATGACCGACAGGAATCGTATCGGCAGGGAAATCATCTCTTCCGGCCCGTGCGGCGCGTCCGCATCGAAGAACAGGCTGTCGCCGGGCAGCAGCCGATAGAGCTGATCGGCGTGCCTATAGACCACCTCGCCTTCGAGCATGTAGATGAATTCCATCCCCTCGTGCTGGAACAGAGGAAAGACGTCGGAATCTTTCGTCAGGGTGATGAGATAGGGCTCGACCACCACCCGACCCGTCACCCCGCCGCTGTGGCCGAGCAGCTGGTACTGGTGACCCGCGCGGGTGCCGCGCCGTTCGATCACGAGCCCCTGCCCTGCCTTCACGTGCACCGCGTCCCGCCGCTCCTCATAACGCCGGAAGAACGCGGTCACCGGCACGCCCAACGCGGCCGACAAGGTCTGCAGAGTGGTCAGGGAAGGCGAAGTCAATCCGTTCTCGATCTTGGACAGCATGCCGGGCGACAGCCGCGCCGCATTGGCCAGATCCGCGACGGTCATGCCCAGCTTGGTGCGGAAATGGCGCACCTCGCGGCCGATCGCAACCTCCAGAAGATTCGCCCGTGCGCCGCCGATCTGATGGGGGTTCTGGCCGTCTCTTTCTTTCAGCATGCTTGCCTTTCCCTGTCGAATCTCTGTCGAACCAGCAGCAAAGTCCTGCTGCAAATAACCTTCGATATGGTGCGTCGCAGCAAACAGGACCAATTGACAGCTCTCGGTTTCTGTACTCCACTTTCCTAACAAGAAAGAAAATTTCTTCGTCCGCTCAAGCGGTATGTCTAGGGAGAAGACATATGTCTGTAACACCAAAACAGATCGCCAGCGATGGCGTCTCTGTGCTCAGCCTGGAACAGCGCATCGACAAGATGCACGGCCGCGATCGGCTCGGAGCGCTCACCTTCGTGGTGGCCTTGTGGATCGTCGTCCTGTTCGTCCTCTATACCATCTGGCCGGCAGTGACCAATGGCACGATCCAGACCATACTTCTGATCGCCGGGGCCGTGGTGCTGCTGTTCAACACCGCCGCGATCGTCGCGATGTTGAAGCATTACGTCGAAGACAAGCACTTCATCTACGGACTGGACATCAAGCATCTCGACGCCGCCCGGCGCCGCAAGCAGATGTGAGGCGGCCATGGCCAATTACCAACCGCCCAAGCAGAGCCTGATCGGGCAAGTCATGGATGTCGTCATCCTGCTGGTCCTGACCGTCGGAGCCCTTTACCTGCCGCTGTATCTCGGACTGGCCGGGGCGGCCAAGACGCCTCAGCCGATCGAGAACCCGACCTGGGAAGCCCTGAATCAGAACCCCGGCGAGCAGGCGCAGTGGGCGCAGCTCGGCTTTACCGATCCGGCTTCGGCCCAGGAAATCATCACCGCCCGATTCGATTACTCGTTCAACTGGCTGGCGCTTCTGGTGATGGCCGTGCTCGTCGTCGGCTATTTCATCATGGTGGTGCGCCTGTCCGACCGGGAATATCGCGACGTGATTGCAGAGCGGTTCGGGGACCGCTGAGGGGGCGACATGGACATCTGGAACCTTCTGGAATACGCGGCCTGGCTGTTGTCGGCTGGCTTCGCCCTGCTGCTCGTTTTCGACATGGTGAAGATCGACAGCACCTACGACAACGAGCTTCTGACCTCTTCGCGTGAAGGCGAGCTCGAGCTCACCCAGGAACGGCATGAAATCTGAGGGGAAGCACCATGGTTGATCAGACAGCTGCCCCGGGAACGGGCGAAAGGCTGAGCCTGCTGCGCGTGCTGGGGCCCGCCCATGTGTGGGCGCTCGGCGTGGGCATCGTCCTCGTCGGCGAATATATGGGCTGGAACTTTTCCGTGGGCAAAGGCGGCATGATTGCCGGCCTGGTTGCCTGCTGGGTGGCCGGCATTCTCTACACCTGCGTGGCCATGATCGATTCCGAGGTGACCTCCACGGTCGCGTCGGCCGGCGGGCAATACGCGCAGGCCAAGCATATCGTTGGCCCGCTGATGGCCTTCAATGTTGGCCTGTTCCTGGTCATGGCCTATACCATGCTCGAATCGGCGAACGCGATCACGGTGGGCTTCCTGCTCGACACGGTCGCCAATATGAGCGGGCATGAGGGGCTCGACCAGCGGCCGTTCATCATTCTCGCCATCCTGTTCCTGGCCTGGCTCAATTACCGGGGCGTGCTGGCGACGTTGACCTTCAACTTCGTCATCACCGCCATCGCCTTCCTGGCCATCATCGTGCTGTTCCTGGCGGTGCAGTTCGGCTTCTCCGCAACGCCGCTCGACTATACCGCCATCACAGAGGAGCCCCTGCCCTACGGCTGGGTCGGCATTCTTGCCGCTCTCCACTTCGGGCTGTGGTACTATCTGGGCATCGAAGGCACTTGCCAGGCGGCGGAAGAGGTCCGCTCGCCGGCGCGGTCGCTGCCGCTGGGCACCATGAGCGGCATCATCACCCTGCTCATCGCCGCAACCCTCACCTGGTATGTGTGCTCCGGCCTGCTGCCCTGGGAATATCTCGGCCAGGCCGGCACGCCGCTGTTCGATGCCGCCCGGGTCACGGGCAGCTTCGGCCTGATGGTGCTGCTGTTTATCGGCACCATCTTCTCGACGCTGGCCTCGGCCAATGGGTGCATCAACGACAGCTCGCGGGCCTGGTTCTCCATGGGCCGCGACCGGTACCTGCCGGCGTGGTTCGGTGCGGTGCATCCACGCTACCGCACCCCTTATCGCGCCATCGTTTTCCTGGTGCCGATCGCATTAATCTTCGCATTGGGGGCGCCGCTCGACCAGGTGGTGACGTTCTCGATCCTGTCCGGCCTGCTCGGCTACACGTTCATGTCGTTCAACATGATCATGTTCCGCCGGAAATGGCCGCTCGGGTCGATCCAGCGGGGCTATGTGCACCCGTTCCACCCGATCCCGGCCATCGTGCTCCTGGTCCTGTGCGCCACCACCTATGTGGCGGTATTCCTCGGCTACGGAACCCAGCTCATTGCGATGCTGCTGTTCTACATCGTCGCATCGCTGTGGTTCCACTTCTGGCGCTACCGCTTCGTCAAGCGCGGCGACCAGTTCACCATGCCTTGGCCGCGGCCGCAGGGCTATTGACGTAACCTGGTGGGCGTCTCCCCTGGCCGGGAGACGCCCGTCCCAATGCGTTCCGTATGTGATGTTTGCAACCATCGCGCTTCTCACCTTCGCCATTGCCGGCGCCACCGGTCTTGCCGCCATGGCGGTGCGCGAGCAGCGGCGGGCGATGGCCGCGCGGGCGCGGTTGCTGGATGATGCGGCGCAGGTGATTGCCTTCCCGCGTATTCACACGGGGCCTGACGGCTTTCCATTCGCCACCGGCTGCCTCGGCGACGGCCGGGCCGTGAAGATCGCGCTCATCAGCGACACGCTGGTGACCCGCAGATTGCCGCAGCTGTGGCTGTCGGTCACAGTGGCAGCCGCTGCCGGCGAGACCTATCCCACCTTCGGGGTGCTGGCGCGGGCGACGGGCCATGAGTTCTTCACCTGCGTTCACGACCTCCCCATGCGGTTCGAGCCACCGCCACCGCTCGATGCGGCGCTGCTGGTGCGCGGAGCCGCCAGCGCCCAGGACGATCTGTCCAGGGTCGCACCGGCGCTTGCCGGCATCTTCGCCGACCCGAAGGTCAAGGAAGTGGCGGCCTCGCCCGTGGGTATCCGGGTCATCCGCCAAGCCGCCCAAGGGGAGCGCGCCGCCCATATAGGCTTGCGCCAGGCCCGCTATGGCCTAGACCGGGTTTCCCCGGACTTGGTGCACCAGTCGCTGGCCGCGATCGACACTCTGTCGGCCTCGTTCGAGGCGCGTTCGCCGCTGAAGCTTTCCGCCTGATGCGCAAGCCGCTCAACCCGTATTTCGTGCTGCTACTGGCGATCATCCTGCCGGGCGTAGGGCATGTGGCGATCGGCGAAGCCCGGCGCGGCCTGGTATTCGCGTTCTTCACGCTGTTCTTCGGCGTGCTGACTTACCTGTTCTCGACGCCCGACCAGTCGTTCATCGCCCGCCACGCAGGTGGCATCTTCATCTGGGCGCTATCCATCCCCGATGCCTATCGACGGGCGCGCATGGCCTATGCGCTCGCTGAACGGGAGCGCTCGTAATTCACCATGGGAAACATTATTTCTTCTGAGTTGAGTTGGCGCACCCGGCCTGCTAGTGTGCCGCCACGGATTTTCGATGTTGAGGAGGTGATGCCATGTGCGGCATCGTCGGCTTGTTTTTGAAGGACAGGAGCTTGGAGCCCAGACTCGGCGCGATGATGGCGCCGATGCTGGCCAGCATGAGCGATCGCGGCCCGGACAGCGCCGGCTTCGCCGTATATGGCGAGGAGACCGGCGCGGCAAAGATCACCCTGCAGTCCGCCAATCCGCGGAAGGATTTCGCGGGCCTCAAAGGGACGCTTGCCGAAGCGATCGGGGCGCCGATCGAGGTGACGGTGCGGGAGACGCACGCGGTGGTCGAGGTGCCTGCCGACAAGGCGACTGCTGCGCGCGAGGCGCTGGCGGCGATCAACCCGGCGCTGCGCATCATGAGCACGGGCGCGGCCATCGAGATCTATAAGGAGGTGGGGCTGCCCGGTGATGTCGCCCGGCGCTTCGGCCTCGATGCCATGGCCGGAAGCCATGGCATCGGGCATACCCGCATGGCGACGGAGTCGGCGGTCACCACGCTTGGCGCGCACCCGTTCTCCACGGGTCCCGACCAGTGCCTGGTGCACAACGGCTCGCTCTCCAATCACAACAACCTGCGCCGCCAGCTCAGGCATGACGGCCTGGAGTTCGCCACCGAGAACGACACGGAGGTTGCCGCGGCCTATCTCACCTGGCGGATGGCGCAGGGGCTCGATCTCGGCCAGGCGCTGGAGCAGAGCCTGAAGGATCTCGACGGCTTCTACACCTTCGTGGTCGGCACCAAGGACGGTTTCGGCGTGCTGCGCGACCCGATTGCCTGCAAACCGGCGGTTCTCGCCGAGACCGACCAGTATGTTGCGTTCGGCTCGGAGTTCCGGGCGCTGGTCGACCTGCCCGGCATCGAAAAGGCCAAGGTCTGGGAGCCCGAGCCTGCAACCGTCTATTTCTGGAAGCACTGATCCATGGTGACCATCAATCTCGCCGAGACTTCGCTGCGCGAGCTCAACCAGCAGCTCCATCGGATCGACCCTGGCGCCAACGATCGGGATTTCATCGTTCTGAATCCACGGGGCGCCCACGCGGTGGCGGTGGGGGTAGATGCCCCCGTCAATATCGAGATCAAGGGCAGCGTGGGCTATTACTGCGCCGGCATGAACAAGCAGGCCAGCATCGTGGTGGATGGCAGCGCCGGTCCCGGCGTCGCGGAGAACATGATGTCAGGCAGAGTGCTGGTGCGGGGCGATGCCAGCCAGTATGCCGGGGCCACCGGGCGCGGCGGCCTGTTGGTGATCGAAGGCAATGCCTCGTCCCGCTGCGGCATCTCGATGAAGGGCATCGACATCGTGGTGAAGGGCAATATTGGCCACATGTCGGCCTTCATGGCGCAATCGGGCAGCCTTGTGGTGCTCGGCGATGCTGGCGATGCGCTGGGTGATTCGATCTACGAGGCCAAGCTGTTCGTGCGCGGCTCGGTGAAAAGCCTCGGGGCGGACTGCGTCGAGAAGGAGATGCGGCCGGAGCACGTGGAGCTGTTGAGCGGCCTGTTGGCCCGGGCCGGCATCAGCGATATCAGGCCACAAGAGTTCCGGCGCTACGGTTCGGCGCGCACCCTGTATAATTTCAACATCGACAACGCTGACGCTTACTGAGCGGGACACCAATGACCTATCATAATCCGCCCACCACACCCCGCAAGTCGGCGACTTTCGACGACTACACCCTTTCGGAAATCAGGCGTGCCGCCGTCACCGGCATCTACGACATCCGCGGTGCCGGCGCGAAGCGCAAGCTGCCGCATTTCGACGACCTCCTGTTTCTCGGCGCCTCGATTTCGCGCTACCCGCTCGAAGGCTACCGCGAACGCTGCGCGACAGACGTGGTGCTCGGCACCCGATATGCCAAGAAGCCGATCGAGCTCAAGATTCCGATCACCATTGCCGGCATGAGCTTCGGCTCGCTCTCGGCTCAGGCCAAGGAGGCGCTGGGTCGGGGGGCAACGCTCGCCGGCACCTCCACCACCACGGGCGACGGGGGCATGACGCAGGAAGAGCGCGGCCATTCGGAGAAGCTGGTCTACCAGTACCTGCCGTCGCGCTATGGCATGAACCCGGACGACCTCAGGCGCGCCGATGCGATCGAGATCGTGGTCGGCCAGGGCGCCAAGCCCGGCGGCGGCGGCATGCTGCTCGGCCAGAAGATCTCCGACCGCGTCGCCGAGATGCGCACGCTGCCCAAAGGCATCGACCAACGCTCGGCCTGCCGCCATCCGGATTGGACGGGACCGGATGATCTCGAGATCAAGATCCTCGAGATCCGCGAGATCACCGATTGGGAAAAGCCGATCTATGTGAAGGTGGGCGGCGCCCGCCCCTATTACGACGTGGCGCTGGCGGTGAAGGCCGGGGCCGACGTGGTGGTGGTGGACGGCATGCAGGGCGGCACGGCGGCAACCCAAGAAGTATTCATCGAGAATGTTGGCCAGCCGACGCTGGCCTGCATCAGGCCGGCCGTGCAGGCGCTGCAGGATCTCGATATGCACCGCAAGGTGCAGCTGATCGTTTCGGGCGGCATCCGGTCCGGTGCGGACGTCGCCAAGGCGCTGGCCCTGGGCGCCGATGCGGTGTCGATCGGCACGGCGGCGCTGGTGGCGATCGGTGACAACGACCCGATGTGGGAGGAAGAGTATCGCAAGCTCAACACCACCGCGGGCGCCTATGACGACTGGCACGAGGGGCGCGATCCTGCCGGCATCACCACGCAGGATCCGGAGCTTGCGGCACGGCTCGACCCGATCCGCGCCGGGCGGCGTCTGGCCAATTATCTCAAGGTGATGACGCTGGAGGCACAGACCATCGCGCGTGCCTGCGGCAAAAACCATCTACACAATCTGGAGCCGGAGGATCTCTGCGCGCTGACGATCGAGGCGGCGGCCATGGCGCGGGTCCCGTTGGCGGGGACCAACTGGATACCCGGTCAGACGCCGCTCTGACCTTGCTGTTTAGCCGCCGCGGCGCTGTTTGCGGCGGCTTTAACGTTGACAAGGCCGTTGGCTTAGCCTTGCCTCGCATGAGGGTGGCGGCCGCTGGCCGAGCAGTGTTCAAGGGGTGGGAGTGACATGAAAGAAGATGTGAGCATGATCGCTAAAGAGCGCGAGGCCGGCGGCCGCAGGCGCAATGGCGGTTCGCGGGCGGCAGCGGAAACGGTTCAGGATCTGCGCACGTTCGCCAAGGAGCGCAATGTACGCTACTTCATGATTTCGTTCACGGACCTGTTTGGCGGCCAGCGTGCCAAGCTGGTGCCCGCGGCGGCCATTGCCGACATGCAGAAGGACGGCGCCGGCTTTGCGGGTTTCGCCACCTGGCTCGACCTGACGCCCGCTCACCCCGACATATTGGCGGTGCCCGATGCGGCCTCGGCCATCCAGCTGCCGTGGAAGCCGGACGTGGCCTGGGTTGCGGCCGATGTGATCATGGATGGACAGCCGATCGCCCAGGCTCCGCGCGTGGTGCTGAAGCGGGTGATCGCCGAGGCGGCCCAGCAGGGGCTCTACATGAAGTCCGGCGTCGAGCCCGAGTTCTTCCTGATCACCCCCGACGGCAAGGCCATCTCGGACGAATATGACGTGGCCAGCAAGTCCTGCTACGACCAGCAGGCCTTGATGCGGCGCTATGACGTGATCGCCGAGATCTGCGACTGCATGCAGCAGCTGGGCTGGGGGCCCTATCAGAACGACCACGAGGATGCCAACGGCCAGTTCGAGATGAACTGGGCCTTTGCGGATGCGCTGGTGACCGCCGACCGGCACGCCTTCTTCAAGTTCATGACCCGCTCGCTCGCTGAAAAGCACGGGCTCAGGGCGACGTTCATGCCTAAGCCGTTCCCGGGCCTCACCGGGTCCGGCTGCCATGTGCACCTTTCGCTGTGGGACAAGGCGGGCAAGAAGAACAACTTCGCCGATGCCAAGGATCCGCTCGGGCTCTCCGCACAGGGATACAACTTCCTGGGCGGCATCATGAAGCACGCAGCCTCCATGGCGGCCATCACCAACCCCACCGTCAACAGCTACAAGCGCATCAATGCGCCGCGCACGGTTTCGGGCGCCACCTGGTCGCCGAACTCGATCACCTGGACCGGCAACAACCGCACCCACATGGTGCGCGTGCCGGGGCCCGGTCGCTTCGAGCTGCGCCTGCCGGACGGCGCCGCCAACCCCTATCTGCTGCAGGCGGCCGTTCTCGCGGCGGGCACGGCGGGCGTCGCGAGCAAGGCCGATCCGGGCAAGCGCTACGACATCGACATGTATGCGGAAGGCCACAGAGTGAAGAACGCGGCGAAGCTGCCGCTGAACCTTTTGGATGCGTTGCGCGCCTTCGAGCGGGACAAGGGATTGCGGCAGGCCATGGGCGAGGACTTCTCGCAGGCCTATCTGAAGCTCAAATACCAGGAGTGGAACTCCTACGCCTCGCACTTCACCGAGTGGGAGCGCTTGCACACTCTGGATATCTGAGGGCGGCGTCGATCGTGAACCGTCATGCCGGCCTTGAGCCGGCATCCAGGGCCGCACGGCACAAGCCTTCCCTCCTGGCCCCTGGACCGCCGGGTCGGCGCCCGGCGGTGACGTAAGTAGCTGATATTGCTCAAGCTCGTCATGCCCTGCCTTGAGCAGGGCATTCAGGGCCACAGGGCAAACGCGGATGGCAGGTGCTAGAATAGCCTTCCCCGCTGTGCGGGGAGGGCTAACGGTGGCACGAGTCCTTCCCGTTGCCCCTGGATCACCGGGTCAAGCTCCGTTGGCGGCATTTCCAGGGCAAACGTCGACAGAACGATATAAAGATTTCTTTATATCCCGTATTGCCCTGCCCTCCCCGCCTTGGTATATGGCTCGCAACAGAGCCGCCCGCGGGTGGCCGACCAGCCATAACGATCCCGAGGACCAGGTCATGAAGGCGTTCACCGACTACATCGTCAAGGACATCTCGCTTGCCGACTGGGGCCGCAAGGAAATCCAGATGGCCGAGGTGGAGATGCCCGGGCTGATGGCGATCCGCGAGGAATTCGGCGCGCAGAAGCCGCTCAAGGGCGCGCGCATCGCCGGCAGCCTGCACATGACCATCCAGACCGCGGTGCTGATCGAGACACTGGTGGCGCTGGGCGCCGAAGTCCGGTGGGTGTCGTGCAATATCTTCTCCACCCAGGACCACGCGGCCGCGGCCGTCGCCGCCGCCGGCATCCCGGTTTTCGCCAAGAAGGGCGAGACCCTGCAGGAATACTGGGATTATTCGGACAAGATCTTCGACTGGGCCAATGGCGAAACCGCCAACATGATCTTGGATGATGGGGGTGACGCGACCCTGCTCGTTCTGCTGGGCTCGAAGGCCGAGACAGACCCATCGGTGATCTCCGATCCCAAGAACGAAGAAGAGGAGTGCCTGTACGCCACGATCCGCCGGCGGCTTGCCAGCCATCCCGGCTGGTATTCCAAGGTGAAGGCGGCGATCCGCGGCGTCTCCGAGGAGACGACCACCGGCGTCCATCGGCTCTATGAGCTGCAGAAGAAGGGCGAGCTGCCCTTCCCGGCCATCAATGTCAATGACAGCGTGACCAAGTCGAAGTTCGACAACCGCTATGGCTGCCGTGAATCGCTGGTGGACGGCATCCGCCGCGCCACCGACGTGATGATGGCGGGCAAGGTCGCGGTGGTGTGCGGCTATGGGGATGTTGGCAAGGGCTCGGCGCAGAGCCTGCGCGGCGCCGGCGCCCGGGTGATCGTGACCGAGGTCGACCCGATCTGTGCATTGCAGGCGGCCATGGACGGCTATTCCGTCACCACACTGGAAGAGGCCGCGCCGACGGCCGACATCTTCGTGACCGCCACCGGCAACAAGGACGTGATCACGCTGGAGCACATGCGGGCGATGAAGGACATGGCCATCGTCTGCAATATCGGCCATTTCGACAACGAGATTCAGGTCGGCGCGCTGAAGAACTTCAAGTGGACCAATATCAAGCCCCAAGTGGACATGATCGAGTTCCCCGAGGGCAAGCGCATGATCCTTCTCTCCGAGGGCCGGCTGGTCAATCTCGGCAACGCCACGGGCCATCCAAGCTTCGTCATGTCGGCCTCGTTCACCAACCAGGTCCTGGCGCAGATCGAGCTGTGGACCGACCGTGGCCGGTACAAGAACGAGGTCTATGTGCTGCCGAAGCACCTGGACGAGAAGGTGGCACGTCTCCACCTCGAGAAGCTCGGCGTGAAACTCACGACGCTTTCTCCCGAGCAGGCGGCCTATATCGGCGTTAATCAGGCGGGGCCGTTCAAGCCGGATTATTACCGCTACTGATGCCATTCCGCATCAGTACGTAAGCTGATGAATTCGCGGGGCTTTCCGGAGCGGCCAGTATCCTGGCAGGTGCAATCCGGCGGGGTGGCCGCTCCTTTCGCTGTTCGCTTGGCTGGTGGGCAATTAACCATTTCCCCTGTATAGATTTGCTTGTCGCCGTGCGGAGTGATTCGCCGCATGGCGCGGGGCGGACGTCATCGGGGCACGGCGTCTATTATTTTAAGTTATTCGAAGGGGAAAAGCCGAGCTTTGATGTTGGGGGGTGGACCACAAGCCGTGGCCTTGGCACCGGGGCTCAAGCCGGTGGTCGTCCTGCTCGCCGGCCTCATCGTCCTGGTTGCCATGCCGCCCCAGCCTGCATTGGCCCATACGGCCTCGGACACGCTCCTTCCGTATATCGTCGGCGTGCTCGGCAGCATCGACCTGATCACGCTGGCGGTTGCGCTTGTTGCTCTGACCATTCTGGCATGGGCGCTGTTCGCCACCCGGCGGCTCGAGCGGGCGCTGGACCGGGAGCGGCGCCGGCGCAGCGAGATCGAGGCACAGCTCAATGAATCAGAGGCGCTGCTCACGGCCGAGCCGCATCTCCTGTTCATCTGGCGCGGGCGCAGCGACGTGGTCGAGCGGGTCGTCGGCGACATGCGGGGCACCTGCACCTGCCCGGCCGACCGCAATGGGCAAGCCTGGTTTCCGGGCTGGCTTGAGCCGGAGTCGGTGGCAACGCTGGAGGCGGCGCTGCGCGATCTCAAGCTGCGCGGGACAGCATTCAATATCGGCGTGAAGACATTAGCGGGCGAATTGCTGGAAGCAGACGGCCGGGCAGCCGGGGGGCTTGCCACCCTCAGGCTGAGGCCATTGGCGGGCGAGCGCCGCGAGGTGACCAAGCTTGCCCACGAGAGCCGCAAGCTTTCCCGGCAGGTGGAGCGGCTCACCGCCATTCTCGATAATGCGCCGCTGCCGATCTGGCTGCGCGACGCCAACCATCGCATCATCTGGGCCAATCAGGCCTATGTGCACGCCGTCGAGGCCGAGGGCATCACGGCGGTGGTGCGCGACCACATCGAGCTGGTTCCCCCCGAGCAACCCCAGAGTGACGCGCTGCGGGCACGTGTGCAGCTCATGCCAACGGTCACGTCGGAGCGGCATCGGCGCCATACGGTCATCAATGGTAACAAGCGGGCGCTCGACATCGTGTCGGTCAGGCTGGCGGAGGGGGAGGCCGGCTTTGCCCTCGACGTCACCGCCATGGAGGAGCTGGAGAAGGAGCTGCGCCGGCACGTCCGCGCCCACGCGAGCACGCTCGACAAGCTGGCGACCGCCATCGCCATTTTCGGGGCGGACCAGCGGCTGCGCTTCAGCAATGCCGCCTTCGCCGAGCTGTGGGGTCTCGATCCGGAATGGCTGGCGCAGGCGCCGAGCGACGGCGAAGTCCTGGACAAGCTGCGCGCGATGCGGATGCTGCCCGAGCAGGCCAATTACCGGGAATGGCGCGCCCGGCATCTAGAGGTCTACAAGGCGGTCGACACCCGGGAGGATTGGTGGCACCTGCCCGACGGGCGCACGCTGCGCGTCATCGCCGAACAGCACCCGTTCGGCGGCGTCACCTATCTCTACGAGAACATCACCGAGCAGATCCGGCTGGAGAGCCAGTACAACGAGCTGATCGGGGTGCAGCGGGAGACCCTGGACAATCTCAAGGAAGCGTTGGCCCTGTTCGGATCCGACGGCCGGATGAAGCTGTTCAATCCCGCCTATGCGGCGCTGTGGGGACTCGACCACGATTTCCTGGCCAGCGAGCCCCATGTGGACGTGGTGTTCTCGGCGTGCCGGCAGATCCTGCCGGATGACCTCATGTGGGATGAGATCAAATACGCGATCACATCCATCGACGACGGGCGGCGGCCATTCCAGGGCCGTATCGAGCGGCCGGACCGGCGGATCTACGACTTTGCCCTGGTGCCGCTACCGGATGGCAACACGCTGCTGACCTATACGGACGTCACCGACAGCACGCGGATCGAGCGGGCCTTGCGCGAGCGCGCCGAAGCGCTGGAGACCGCCGACCGGCTGAAGACGGACTTTCTCTCCAACGTGTCCTATGAGCTGCGCACGCCTTTGACCAATATCATCGGCTTCGCGGACAGCCTGTCGCTGGGGCTGGCGGGCGACCTGTCGCTCAAGCAGCGGGAGTATATCCAGGACATCCTTGCCTCGTCCGCCGATCTCCTGAGCATCATCGATGCCATTCTCGACCTGACCACCATCGATGCAGGCGCCATGGAGCTGCGCTTCACGGAGATGGACATTGCCGATCTGCTCACCGAGGCGGCCGGCATGCTGCAGTCGCGGATCGAGAAGCGCAATCTCACCCTGCAGGTGGAGATCCCCGAGGAGGGTGGCACGCTGGTTGCAGACCGCAAGCGCATGTTGCAGGTGCTGTTCAATCTCCTGTCCAATGCGGTCGGCTTCAGCGAGGATAACAGCACCATTCGCATGGGCGCGCGGAACGAGGGCGACACGGTGGTGCTGTGGGTGAGCGATCTCGGCAAGGGGATGGATCAGGAATTCCAGAAGGCGGCGTTCGAACGGTTCCGCGCCCGGCCGGGCGTCTCGGGCCATCGTGGGCCTGGCCTCGGCCTTTCCCTGGTCAAGAGCTTCGTGGAGCTGCATGAGGGACGCGTCACCTTGCGTTCCCGCCTCGGCCAGGGCACCACTGTTGTGTGCCGGCTGCCGGCGCGCGGCCCGGGCTCGGCGGCCCAGTCCACGCCCGAGGTGCCCGAGCGGCTAAGAAAGGCGCAGGTACGGTGAACGTTGTCTTGGACCAGATGAAGCTCGATGACGTGGACGCGATGGCCGCGTTCGGCCGTGAGCTCGCGGCGGTGGTGCAGGCGGGCGACATCATCCTGCTGGGCGGCGATCTGGGCGCAGGCAAGACCACGCTGGCCCGGGCGATCATCCATGCCCTGGCGCCGCGCAACGGCGCCTTCGAGGTGCCGAGCCCGACCTTCACCCTGGTGCAGGCTTATGACACCACCCGCATTCCGGTGATGCACGCCGATCTCTATCGGGTGACCGGCCGCGATGAAGCGGCCGAGCTGGGGCTCGAGGAGACCGGCGCTGCCGGCCTGCTGCTGGTGGAATGGCCCGAGCGGGCGCGTGAGCTGTTCCACGGCAACGTGCTCGAAATCGAGCTTGAAGAAAGCTTCGCAGGCGAGGGACGGACCGCCAAGCTGACACCGCATGGCCGCTGGCGTGAGCTGCTGCCACGGGTCGAGGCATTGCGTACCTTCCTGGAACGGAGCGGCTGGTCCGGTTCGGAGCGGCATTTCCTGCAGGGCGATGCATCCTCGCGGCGCTATGAGCGCCTGCGCTGGGCGGCGAACGGCACGGCCCATCCGCCGGCGGTGCTGATGGATATGCCCCCCAAGCCCGACGGGCCGCCGGTGCGCGATGGCCTGCCCTATAGCCGCATCGCCCACTTGGCCGAGGATGTCCGGCCGTTCGTCGCCATCGACAAGTTCCTGCGCGCGCAGGGCCTCAGCGGGCCGGCCATCTATGCCGCCGATATCGAGCACGGCTTCCTCGTGCTGGAAGACTTGGGCGATGCCGTATTCGCCGAGATGGCGCGGGCCGGCGCCGACATGGCCGAGCCGGTGGCCGAGGCTGTGGAGGTGCTGCTGAAGCTGGCCGAAGTCGAGCCGCCGCATACGCTGCCCATCGCTGATGAAGCCTGGTACGCGCTGCCCCACTACGACCTCCGGGCGCGCGAAATCGAGGTGGAGCTGCTGCTGGATTGGTACTGGCCGGCGGAGATCGGTTCGCCGGCGCCGGATGAGGCGCGCCACGGCTTTCTGCAGGAATGGCGCAGGCTATGGCCTCTGGTTGAGGCGGGTCCGGCCGGGCTCATGCTGCGGGATTACCATTCGCCCAATCTCATGTGGCTGCCGCAGCGGCAGGGGATCGAGCGGGTCGGCATCATCGACTTCCAGGACGCGATGATCGGGCATTTGGCCTATGATCTCGTGTCGCTGCTGCAGGATGCGCGGGTGGACATGCCACCGGATTTGGAGCCGCGGCTGCTCGACCACTATCTCGCGCGACGGCAGGCGAGCGCGACAGCATTCGACGTGGAGGGCTTCCGCGCGGCCTATGCGGTGTTCGGGGCGCAGCGGGCGGTGAAAATCCTCGGCATTTTCACCCGTCTGTCAAAGCGCGATAACAAGCACGGCTATCTCCGCCATATGCCGCGCATGCGCCGGCATCTTGAGCGCAACCTGCGTCATGAAAAGCTCACAGGCTTGCGCCAATGGTTCGCGCAGCATCTGCCCGGTGCCATGACCGACACTGGGGATTGAGGCTAAGGCAATTCACCCCATGACGGCTCTTTTGATGACGGAACACCGCAAAGCGGCGATCAGGGTCGACCACGCCATGGTGCTTGCAGCCGGGCTTGGCCAGCGCATGCGTCCCCTGACTGCCACGCGCCCCAAGCCGCTGATCGAAGTGGCCGGTCGCAGCCTGCTCGATTATTGCCTGGCCAGGCTAGCGGAGGATGGCGTCAAGACCGTGGTGGTGAATGTCCATTATCTGCCCGAGCAGATCGAGGCTTATCTGAAGGGCCATAAGCATCCGCGTATCGTGATCTCCGACGAGCGGGACCGGCTCCTGGATACCGGCGGTGGGGTGTGCAAGGCCTTGCCTCTGCTCGGGATGCAGCCGTTCTTCATTCTCAATTCCGACAGCCTGTGGATCGAGGGGGCAAAACCAGCGCTTGCCCGCTTGCGCGAAGCATGGCGGGAGGATGAAATGGATTGCCTGATGCTGCTGGCCAGCACGGTCAACAGCGTCGGTTACGACGGCAATGGGGATTTCACCATGGATGTCACTGGCCGCCTGAGCCGGCGCATGCCGGGCGAGGTCGCCCCCTTCGCCTATACCGGCCTGTGCATCGCCCATCCGCGGCTGTTCAAGGGCGCGCCGGACGGTGCGTTCTCCATGAACCTGCTGTGGGACCGGGCCATCGAGGCGGGGCGGCTGTTCGGCCTGCGCCACGACGGCATCTGGCTGCATGTGGGGACGCCCGACGGGGTCACGGCTGCCGAGCGGGCGCTGCAGGAGCTATGAGGTGACGGAGGCGCAGGGCAGCCTCCCCCTGTTGTGGCGTCCGCGGGTCTTCACCATCGCGCCAGATGAGCCCTTCCTGCCGCGGCTTGCCGCTGCTGTGGGCCGTGGGGTGTTGTTTCCCGGCCGGCCAGCGCCCGGTCCGCTCGAGCTTGCGCAAGCGACCATCCTACTGCCGACAAGGCGCTCGGCGCGCGCTCTTAGCCATGCGTTTCTCGACCTTTTTGGCGGAGCGTCCCTGCTGCCGCGCATTCGTCCGCTAGGCGATGTGGACGAGGACGAATTCGCCTTCGAAGCAGATGGCGAAGGTGGCGGTGATCTCGACCTACCCCCG
The DNA here is from genome assembly GCF_005281615.1 of Rhodoligotrophos defluvii. NCBI lineage: Bacteria > Pseudomonadati > Pseudomonadota > Alphaproteobacteria > Hyphomicrobiales > Rhodoligotrophaceae > Rhodoligotrophos > Rhodoligotrophos defluvii. The sequence continues at coordinate 24,928 of NZ_SZZM01000006.1, forward strand.
GCCATTTCCGGGCTTGGCCGACAGCTGGTGCTGATGCGACTGCTGCTCGACTGGGCACGGGAGTATCCGACCCACCACCTCGGCCGCGCCCTGCGCAGCGGGCCGGGCCAGGCGGTGGCGCTGGCGCGGTCGCTGGCCGCGCTGGTTCAATCCTTCGAGACGGAAGAGGTGGCGCTGGATGCGCTGGAGATGCTGCGCGAGGGGGATTATCCCGAGCATCGGGCCGGCCTGCTCGACTTCCTCAGCATGGTGCGGCAGCGGCTGCCGGAGGAGATGGGGCGGCTCGGCATCATCGGCCAGCAGCAACGGCGCAGCCTGCTGATCGCGGCGGAGGCGCGGCGGCTGGAAGCGCTAGGTGCGGACGGCGGGCCGATCATTGCCGCCGGCTCCACCGGCTCGATCCCGGCGACGGCGCGGCTGCTCTCGGTCATTGCCCGGCTTCCCCATGGGGCGGTGGTGCTGCCCGGGCTCGACGCGAGCCTGGACGCAGAGAGCTGGGCGGAGCTGCCGCCGCAGCATCCGCAATATGGTCTCAAGCGGCTGCTGGAGCGGATGGGCCTTGCCCGGCATGAGGTCGAGCCGCTGCCGGGCGGCGATAGCGCTGACCGCGAGGAGCGCGGCCGGGCCAAGCAGCGTTTCTTGAGCGAGGTCATGCGGCCGGCCGCAACCACCGAGCGCTGGCGCGACCTGCCGATGCAGATGCCCCACGAACAGCTTCGCCTCGCCACAGAGGGGGTCGCGCTGATCGAAGCGCCAAGCCAGCGGGAGGAGGCGCTGATAATCGCGCTGATCATGCGCCATGTGCTGGAGGCGCCGGAGCAGACGGGGGCGCTGATCACGCCGGACCGCCGGCTGGCGCGGCGAGTGGCCGCCGAGCTCGCCCGCTGGGATATCGCCGTGGACGACACGGGTGGCACACCCGTTGCCCATGTGGCGGAGGGGACGTTTCTGCTGCATCTGCTGGACGCGGTCATGGCGGAGTTCGGGCCGGTGCCCCTGCTGGCGCTGCTCAAGCATCCGCTGGCCGCGTTCGGCTTCGAGCGGGCCGAGCTTCGGCGGCGGGCGCGGCTCTTGGAGCTGGTGGCCCTGCGCGGCTTGCGTCCGCCGCCCGGACTGGACGGCATCGCCCAAGCTCTGCACAATGCCCGGGTGGCGCCCCGCCGGACAGCGCCGAGCGGGCTCACCGCCAAGGACTGGCGGGATCTGGATCACCTCGTGGATCGCGTGAACGCAGCCCTGCAGCCGCTGATCGCCGCTTTCGGTGCCGGCGCGGCCCCCATCCATGATCTCACCAAGGCGCATCTGGAGGCGGCCGAGGCGGCCTGTTTGCGGGATCGCCACGGCTCCGCCCTATGGCGGGGGGAGAATGGGCAGGCGCTGGCTGCCCTGTTCTCCGGACTGATCGAGGATAGTGCCGTTGGCCCGGAGATCGAGCCGACACTGTATCCCCCATTGCTCCGCGATCTCATGATGAGCCGGGTGGTGCGGCCGCAGGCCAGCCGCCATCCGCGCCTTGCCATTTACGGGCTGTTGGAAGCGCGGCTGATCAAGGCTGACGTGACCATACTGGGCGGGCTCAACGAAGGGGTGTGGCCGGGCGTTCCGCAGGAGGATCCCTGGCTCAACCGGCCGATGCGGCAGGCCGTCGGGCTCGACATGCCGGAGCGGCGGTTGGGCTTGGCCGCCCATGATTTCGTCCAGGCCATGTCGGGCGGGCGAGTCTATGGCACCTGGTCGCGCAAGATCGACGGGGCGCCGGCGGTGCCGTCGCGCTGGATCCTGCGGCTGCAGACCCTGCTCCAGGCTGGGGGCGCGGCGGCGCTGGTTGCGCCGAAACAGCCATGGCTCGCCTGGGCGTCCCAGCTCGAGCGGCCGCCGGAACAGGACGTGGTGGCGGTGCCCAAGCCACGGCCGCCTTTGGCCATGCGCCCGCGCCGGCTGAGCGTCACCGAGATCGAGACCTGGATCCGCGACCCCTATGCCATTTTCGCCCGGCACGTGCTGAGGCTGAGGCCGCTGGACGAGCTGGAGAAGCTGCCCGGCCCGGCCGAGCGCGGCATTCTGGTGCACGCGGCGCTGCAGCGCTTCGCCGAGGCATGGCCGGAGCAGCTGCCGGAAGATCCGGCCTCGGCCCTCATCGATTGCGGCCGGGCGGTGTTTGCGGACTGGATGGCCTATCCCGATGTGTCCGGCTTCTGGTGGCCGCAATTCCTCAAGATGGCGCGCTGGTTCGCCCATGAGGAGGTGGCGCTGCGGCGGGGCGTGCTCCGCCAGCTGGTGGAGCTCAAGGGCCGCATTCTCATCGATCAATTCGGTACGCCCTTCGAGCTCACGGGACGGGGCGACCGCTTCGACCTGCTCGAGGACGGCACCGTGCGGATCATCGATTATAAGACCGGTTCGCTGCCGACGCATAAGCAGGAAGCGGCCAATTTCAGCCCGCAGCTGCTGCTGGAAGCCAAGATGGTGGAGCTGGGCGGCTTCGAGGCACTCGGGGCTCGTCCGGTGCGGGAGCTGGCCTATATCCGCCTCACCGGCGGCAACCCGGCGGGTGTGCTGCAGCCGAGCGGGGCGGACGCAGACCTGATCTCCGTGATCTATGCGGGGCTGTGCAACCTCATCGCCGCCTATGACGACGAGGCCCAGCCTTATCTGCCGCGGGTGCGCATCCAGCGTGAGGATGCGGTGCTGGATTACGACCACCTCTCGCGCTTTGCCGAGTGGCAGGCCTTGGCCGCCGCCAATGGTGAGAGCAATGGAGAAGGCACATGACCGCCGATGCGGTGCGCGCCGCCACCGATGCCCAGGGTCGTGCTTCGAACCCCGAGGTTTCGGCCTGGGTGTCGGCCAGCGCCGGATCCGGCAAGACGCGGGTGCTGGTGGATCGGGTAATCCGGCTGATGCTGGCGGGCACCCCGCCCGAGCGCATTCTGTGCCTCACCTTCACCCGCGCGGCCGCGGCGGAAATGGCCAACCGCCTGTTTCAGACGCTGTCGGGCTGGGTGGGGCTCGATGACGAGGCGTTGTCTGCCAGCATCGGCCGGTTGACCGGCGCCACCCCTGGAAGCTTCGATCTCGTCACCGCGCGGCGGCTGTTCACCCGGGCGCTGGAGACGCCGGGCGGTCTCAAGATCCAGACCATCCATGCCTTCTGCGAGAAGCTGTTGCAGCGCTTTCCCGTGGAGGCCGGCATCGTGCCCGGTTTCGAGGTGATGGACGAGCGGGCGGCGGACGAGATGCTGCGGGAGGTGCGCGACGGCTTCATGCGGCAGGCGGGCGAGAACCCGGAGACGCTGCCGGCGCAGGCCTTCGCCACGGTGGTGGCCTATGTGGGCGTGGCCGGCTTCGACAAGGTGATGAAGGAGGTGCTAGCCGCCCGTGCCTCGCTGCTCAAGCTTCTGGATACGGCCATCTTCCAGGACAGTTTCGTCCGGCTGGAGCGGCATCTCGGCCTTGCGCCTGACGACACTTTCGAGAATGTCGCCCAAGAATTGTTCGAGGGGGCTAACCGCCCTGCCCTCACCCGGGCGCGAGACGTTCTCGCGGCAAGCTCGGCCAAGATGAAGGCGCAGGCCCAGCATCTCGCGGCGTTCCTGGCCGCCCCCGACCCGCAGACCGCCTTCGCTGCCGCTCGCCAGCTGTTCCTGACCGCCGAGGAAAAGCCGAAGGCGGATTCCACCCTCGTCACCGCGACCGTTGCCAATGCCCATCCCGATGTGGCCGAGGCACTGTTTGCCGAGCGAGACCGGGTGCTGGCACTGATCGACCGGGAACGCTGCGTGCATGTGCGTCAGGCCAGTGAAGCGTTGCTGCTGGTGGCACTGGCCATGCTTGGGGAATATGAGGCGCGCAAGCGGCGGCATGGTCGCTATGATTATGAAGACTTGATCGAGCGCACTCTCAGCCTGCTCACCGACATCGACAGTGCCGGCTGGGTGCTGTTCAAGCTGGATGGCGGTATCGACCATATTCTGGTGGACGAGGCGCAGGATACGAGCCCGCCGCAATGGCAGATCATCGCCGCTATCGTGGAGGAGTTCTTCGCGGGGCAAGGGGCGCGGGATGATGCGCTGCGCACCCTATTCGTGGTGGGCGACCACAAGCAGTCGATCTACAGCTTCCAGGGTGCCGACCCGCAGGTGTTCGACGACATGCACCGGGCGTTCCGCAGGCGGGCGCGGGCGGCGGGGCGGCGCTTCGAGGACGTGCCGCTGAGCGTCTCGTTCCGCTCGACCGCGGACGTGCTGCAGGCGGTGGACAGGGTTTTCGCCCAGCTCGATGCGCAGGCGGGTCTCACGCCCCGGGGCGGCGAGCTCCTGCCGCACCAGCCGACCCGCATCGGGCAAGCAGGGCTGGTGGAGATCTGGCCCAAGGTTCAACCCCTGCCCAAGCCGCCGACCACCCCGTGGCAGGCACCGGTGGACCATGAGGATGCGGCCCATCCGCGGGTGCGCCTGGCGGAACGGATCGCCGACACCATCCACCGCTGGCTCGCGCAAGGCGAGCTGCTCACCTCCCAGCAGCGGCCGATCCGGGCCGGCGACATCCTGGTGCTGGTGCGCCGCCGCGACCGGTTCGTGGACGCCCTGCTGCGCGGCCTCAAGCAGCGCGGCGTGCCGGTGGCGGGCGCCGACCGGCTGGTGCTCACCGACCATATCGCCGTCAAGGACCTGATCGCCCTCGGCCGCTTCGTGCTGCTGCCCGAGGACGACCTGAACCTCGCCTGCCTGCTCAAGAGCCCGCTGGTGGCGCGGGATGACGGGCGGCCGCTCGATGACGACGACCTCATGGCGCTCTGCCATGACCGGGCGGGCAGCCTGTGGCAGGCGTTGCAGCGCAAGGCCGGCATTAGCGGCTACCCCTATGGGAATGCGCTGGAGCGGCTGCGCACCTGGTTCAACCGGGCGGACTTCCAGTCGCCCTTCGCCTTCTTCTCCCAAGTGCTGGGGGCCGACCGCGGCCGCGCCGCCTTTGCCCGCCGGCTGGGCGATGAGGTGCATGATCCGCTGGACGAGTTCCTGCGCGCGACGCTCGACTATGAACAGACGCACACCCCTTCTCTCCAGGGATTCCTGCAGTGGCTCACCTCCGCGGAGACCGTGATCAAGCGCGACATGGAGCACGGGGTCGACGCGGTGCGCATCATGACGGTGCATGGCAGCAAGGGCCTCGAGGCCAACATCGTGTTCCTGCCGGACACCTGCTCGCCGCCGCGCAAGCAGGACCATCCGCAGATCGTCGCTTTCCCTCCGGATGAGGCGGGAGACGCGATTCATTGCTGGCGCCTCGGTCCGGCCTATGAGGGGCGCGCCATCGAGCAGCTGCGGCAGCGGCAGCACCAGCTGTTCACCGAGGAATATAACCGACTGCTCTATGTGGCCATGACCCGCGCCCGCGACCGGCTCTATATCTGCGGCTATGAAGGCGTGCGGCAGGCGAGCGGCACCACCTGGTATGACCTCATCACGGCAGCGCTCAAACCGCATGCGCGCGAGGTGACGCTGGCGGATGGCGAAAAGGTCTGGCGCATCGAAAGTCCGCAGACGGCGCCGGTTCCGGAAACGGGATCGGAAAATGGAGAGCGCGTGGCGGCCGACTTATTGCCGGAATGGGCAAAGCGTCCGGCACCCCGCGAAGCACCAACCCATGTCGACCTCGCCCCTTCGCATCTGGGCGAAGGCGGCGATGCCGCGTCTGCCCCGCCTGCGGAACCGTCGCCGCTGGCGATCGCTGCCGACCGAACCCGTTTCCGCCGCGGGCGGCTGATCCACCGGCTGCTGGAAGCGCTGCCGGCGCTCGCGCCCAAAGCCCGAGCCGCGGCGGCGCGTCGCTATCTCGCCAGGGCCGCAGCCGATCTCGCCGAGGCCGAGCGCGAAGCGATCTGGGCCGAGGTGCGGGCGATCCTCGACCACCGCGAGTTCGCTGACGTGTTCGCGCCGGGCAGCCTGAGCGAGGTGCCGCTTGCGGCGTTGGATCCGGAGGCCGGCGCCAGACTTACCGGCCGGGTTGACCGGCTGGCCATTACCGAGACCCAAGTTCTGGTGATCGACTACAAGACCAACCGGCCGCCGCCCTTGTCGATTGATGATGTCGATCCGATCTATGTCCGGCAGCTCGAAACCTATGGCGCGATCCTGCGCCGCATCTTTCCGGAGAAGCGCGTCCGCTGCGCCTTGCTATGGACCGTCGGGGCGCGGCTGATGGAGCTGCCCGGCCCGGCTTGAGGCATTCGTCCGCCGGATGCCATCATGTAAAGGTTGTCGTCACACTGTCGCACGACTCACTGAACATGTCATAATTCCCGGACTGCAAGGCGGCGCCAGGCCCACCGGGTCAAGTGAATGAGATGACAGACAGCGAGGTTCCTCTGACGATCGCTTACGGGCTGCTGGTGGCATGCCTGGCCGCCCTGGTGCTCACCCAGGGGTTTACGACCGCCAACCTGCTGATTGCGGCGGGGCTGCTCGGCGCCATCCTGCTCTTGCTGTTCACACCCGGCCGGAGCCGCGAACCTAGTCCTAGCGAAACTTTGCGAAGCGTGGATGACAATGTGAGCGCCGCACCTGCGCCGGTCCTGCCGCAGATCGGGGAAGCCGTGCCCGACCCGTTGCTGATGCTGGACGGAGATGGGATCGTCCGCTTCTGCAATTCGCACGCGCGCGAGCTCCTGGAGCTCGATCCGGTGGGTCATCACATATCGATCGGCATCCGCGCACCGGCCATTCTCGAAGCCATTCGCGAGGTCAATGCCACGCACAAGGTGCGCCGCGTGGATTACGAGGTGCGGGTGCCGGTCGAGCGCCACTTCGAGACGTATATCGCGCCAATCGAGCTGCCCTTTCCCGCCGGCAGCGGGCGCCGCGCGGACGGTTCGGTGCTGGTGCTGATGCGGGATTTCACGCAAGCCCACCAGATCGAGCGCATGCGCGCCGACTTCATCGCCAATGCCAGCCACGAGCTGCGCACCCCGCTGGCCTCCGTGCTCGGCTTCATCGAGACGCTGCAGGGCGCGGCGCGGAATGATCCCGCCGCGCGGGAACGGTTTCTGGAGCTGATGCGGGTGCAGGGCACGCGCATGACCCGGCTCATCGACGACCTCCTGTCGCTCAGCCGGATCGAGATGAACGCCCACGTGCCACCCACGGCCGAGGTCAATCTGGAGCAGACCGTTCGCCACGTGATCGACCTGCTGCAACCGCTGGCGGCTGAGCAGAACGTGTCCATCAACATCACCGATAGCGTGACCGATCACCCCGTCATCGTGCGTGGGGATCGCGACGAACTGGTGCAGGTGTTCCAGAACCTGATCGAGAACGCCATCAAATATGGCGGCAGCGGCAAGGAGGTCGAGCTTACCTTCGCGCTGGCGGGCGCCGCGGTCGAAGTGACGGTGCGCGATCACGGTCCCGGTATTCCTCCTGAGCACATTCCGCGGCTGACCGAGCGATTCTACCGGGTCAGCACCCAGGACAGCCGTGCGCGCGGCGGCACCGGCCTCGGGCTCGCGATCGTCAAGCACATTCTCAACCGCCACCGGGGAAAGCTCGTCATCCGCAGCACCCTTGGGGAAGGCTCGTCATTCACGGTGCGGCTTCCTCTCGCGAATGGCGCCAAATAGCATTGGCCCTCAGCGCCTTAGAACGTAATCAAACTGTCGCAAAAACGTCATACAACCGCATTGCTGACCGCTTAAGGCTTGCGAACGGAATGCGCTCCGTCTTCCGCAAAAGCCAACAGAGAGGCTAGATCCATGAACATCATCCGCAAAGCGGGCATCGGCGCGGCGATTGCCGGCGTGATTGCCCTGGTCGCTGCGGGCGTTTCCAATGCGGCGAATATCGCCGGCGCCGGCGCGACCTTCCCCTATCCGATCTATGCGAAATGGGCCGAAGCCTACAAGCAGGAGACCGGCGATGGCCTCAACTATCAGTCCATCGGCTCGGGCGGCGGCATCAAGCAGATCCAGGCCAAGACGGTGACCTTCGGCGCCTCCGACATGCCTCTGAAGGCTGAGGATCTGGAGAAGTCCGGGCTGATCCAGTTCCCGATGGTGATGGGCGGCGTCGTTCCGGTGGTGAACATCGAAGGCATCGAGCCGGGCGGCATCGTGCTGAGCGGGGACGTGCTGGCCAAGATCTTCCTCGGCGAGATCACCCAGTGGGACGACCCGGCGATCAAGCAGCTGAACCCCAATGCCAATCTGCCCTCGTCGGCCATCGCCGTGGTGCACCGCTCCGACGGCTCCGGCACCACCTTCATCTTTGCCGATTATCTGTCGAAGGTGAGCGAGGACTGGAAGTCAAAGGTCGGCGCGGCGACCTCGCTCGAGTGGCCTGTCGGCATCGGCGCCAAGGGTAACGAGGGCGTCGCCAACAACGTGAAGCAGACGGCAGGCTCGATCGGCTATGTCGAGTATGCCTATGCCAAGCAGAACAAGCTGACCCACGCCAACCTGATCAATGCCGAGGGCAAGACGGTGAGCCCGACCATGGAGTCGTTCCAGGCCGCCGCCGCCAATGCGGACTGGGCCAACACGCCCGGCTTCGCCGTGATCCTGACGAATGAGCCCGGCGCCGAGAGCTGGCCCATTTCCGGGGCGACCTTCATCCTCATGCACAAGAAGCCCGAGAAGCCGGAGGACTCGCTCACCGCGCTCAAGTTCTTCGCCTGGGCCTACAAGAATGGGGACGAGGCTGCGGCGAACCTCGACTACGTGCCGATGCCGGACGAAGTGGTCGCGCTGGTGGAGGAATCCTGGAAGCAGATCACCGGCCCCGACGGCCAGCCCATCTTCAAGGGCATGTGAACCCCGCAGGGGAACACCCGCAGGTGCGCCTGAGGGTGTTCCCCTCTTCTCAATCCGGCTCGGAAGCATCACAGTTCGCAGCGGGGACAACATGTCGAGTCAGTCGGTTATGACAGAACGCACCATCCTGCGATCCGCGGGGTCCGATCGGTCTCGCACGCTGCGGAAGTTCGCAGTGACCGACGCGGTCTTTCGCGGTCTCACCTATTCTGCCGCGGTGGCCGTTCTGGTTTTGCTCGGCGGTGTCATCGTCGCGCTCGTTCACGGCTCCTATCCGGCTCTGAGCACCTTTGGCCTTGAATTCTTCACCACGCAGGCGTGGAATCCCGTCACTGAGCATTTCGGTGCGCTGGCGCCGATCTATGGCACGATCGTCACTTCGATCATCGCGCTCATCCTGGCGGTTCCGGTGGGCATCGGCATCGCGATCTTCCTGACGGAGATCTGTCCGATGGCGCTCCGGCGTCCGATCGGCATCGCCGTCGAGCTTCTGGCGGGCATTCCCAGCATCATCTACGGCATCTGGGGCCTGTTCGTGTTCGCGCCTTTCCTGCAGCAGTACGTGCAGCCGGCCCTGATCGCCACGTTTTCCGGCATTCCCGGGCTCAGCAGCTTGTTCGCCGGCCCGCCCTACGGCATCGGCGTGCTGACCGCCTCGCTCATTCTCGCGATCATGATCCTGCCGTTCATCACGGCCATCACCCGGGACGTGTTCGAGACCACGCCGCCCATGCTGAAGGAGTCGGCCTATGGGCTGGGCTGCACCACCTGGGAGGTGGTGACGAAGGTGGTGCTGCCCTTCACCCGCGTGGGTGTCATCGGCGGCATCATGCTGGCGCTCGGCCGTGCCCTGGGCGAGACCATGGCGGTGACCTTCGTGATCGGCAACGCCCACCGGATCAGCGCCTCGATCCTGGCGCCGGGCACTACGATCTCCGCCTCGATCGCCAATGAATTCACCGAGGCCATCGGCGAGCTCTACACCTCCTCGCTGATCGCGCTCGGCCTCATCCTGTTCGTGATAACCTTCATCGTGCTCGCTGCCGCACGCTACCTGCTGCTGCGCATCGAGCGGCGCCTGGGGAACTGACCATGCATGCATTGTACAGAGGTCGGCGCTTCCGCAATTCCCTGGCCATGATCTTGTCGGTGGTGGCCGCCGCTATCGGCCTGGGCTGGCTCGTGCTCATTCTGGCGGTGCTGGTGTTCAAGGGCGTGTCCGGCCTGAACCTCGCCGTGTTCACCGAGATGACCCCGCCTCCCGGCAGCGCCGGCGGCCTGCTCAATGCCATTGTGGGCAGCTTGATCCTCACCGGCCTTGCCATCCTGATGGGCACGCCGATCGGCATCTTCGCCGGCACCTATATGGCCGAATACGGACGCGACTCGAAGCTCACCACCGTGGTGCGCTTCATCAACGACATTCTCCTTTCGGCGCCTTCGATCGTGATCGGCCTATTCGTGTACGAGACCATGGTGCTGGCCATGGGCAACTTCTCCGGCATCGCCGGGGCGGTGGCGCTCGCCATCATCGTGATCCCGGTGGTGGTGCGCACGACCGAGGACATGCTGCTGCTCGTGCCCAACACGCTGCGCGAGGCGGCCTCCGCCCTGGGCGCACCGCGCTGGCACGTGATATCCCATGTGGCCTACAAGGCGGCGAAGACCGGCATGATCACCGGCGTTCTGCTGGCGATCGCGCGCATTTCCGGCGAGACCGCGCCGCTGCTGTTCACTGCGCTCAACAACCAGTTCTGGAGCGTTGACCTCCTGGCCCCGATGCCCAGCCTGCCGGTGGTCATCTTCCAATTCGCGCTCAGCCCGTATGAGGATTGGCAGCAACTGGCCTGGACGGGCGCCCTGCTCATCACCATCACGGTGCTCGCCCTCAGCATCATCGCGCGGGCGCTCTCGGCCCGGAAAATGGAAACCTGATCATGACAGCCAACGCCATCCCCAACACCGCGCCTCGCGAACGGCCCGCCGCTGCGCTCCGCGAGCGGATCTCCATCCGCAACGTCTCGTTCTACTATGGCGAGTCGCAGGCGCTGAAGAATATCAGCCTGCCGCTCTACGACCGGGAGGTGACCGCCTTCATCGGGCCTTCCGGATGCGGGAAGTCCACCCTGCTTCGCGTCCTCAACCGCATGTACGATCTCTATCCGAAGCAGCGGGCCGAGGGCGAGGTGCTGCTTGACGGCGACAACATCCTGGACCCTAAGCAGGACCTCAACCTGCTGCGGGCGCGGATCGGCATGGTCTTTCAGAAGCCGACGCCCTTCCCCATGTCCATCTATGACAATATCGCCTTCGGTATCCGGCTCTACGAGAAGCTGCCGAAGTCGGAGATGGACGACCGGGTGGAGGACGCGCTGCGGCGCGGCGCGCTATGGGACGAGGTGAAGGACAAGCTCCACACCAGCGGCATGGGGCTGTCGGGTGGCCAGCAGCAGCGGCTGTGCATCGCGCGCAGCGTGGCGGTGCGGCCGGAGGTCATCCTGTTCGACGAGCCCTGCTCGGCGCTGGATCCGATCTCCACGGGGCGCATCGAGGAGCTGATCGAGCAGCTGAAGGTGGACTACACCATCGCCATCGTCACCCACAACATGCAGCAGGCGGCGCGCGTCTCGAAATACACGGCCTTCATGTATCTGGGCGATCTCATCGAGTTCGACCTGACCGAGAAGGTCTTCACCGCACCGTCACACAAGAAGACGGAAGAATACATCACCGGCCGCTTCGGCTAAGGCCGACGCCGGATTGAAAGGAAGCCGCCGTGAGCGAACACATCGTCAAGTCCTTCGATGAAGAGATTGCCGCTCTGAATGCGCGCCTTGCCCAGATGGGCGGCATGGCGGAAGAGCAGCTAGCCGGCGCCATCGAGGTGCTGGAAAGCCGCGATGCAGAACGCGCCGCAGCGATCATCGATGCCGACCGCAAGCTCGACCAGCTCGAGCGCGAGGTCGAGGAGCGCTCGATTCTGCTGATCGCCAAGCGCCAGCCCATGGCGCGCGATCTCCGCCAGGTGGTGGTGGCGCTCCGTACGGCCATGGATCTGGAGCGGGTCGGGGATTTGGCGAAGAATATCGCCAAGCGGTCGTTCGCGATCGGCGAAGGCCGGCCCAACGCCGGCTTCGCGGGCCTCAACCACATGGGCCGGCTGGCGCTGGAGCAGCTCAAGCTGGTGCTGGACGGCTTCATTCAGCACGACGCCGACAAGGCGCTGGAGGTGTGGCGCAACGACGAGCAGATCGACACACTCTACAACGCGCTGTTCCGGGAGCTGCTCACCTACATGATGGAAGATCCGCGCACGATCGGCGCCTGCACTCATCTCTTGTTCGGGGCCAAGAACATCGAGCGGATCGGCGACCATTGCACCAATATCGCCGAGAATGTCTATTACCTCGTCCATGGCCGGCTTCTGACCGAGGACCGGCCGAAGAGCGACACCACCAGCATGCTGAGCGTGAAGTACTCGGCCAAGCCTGCCGAGCCGGAAAAGACGCCATGAACGCACGTATCCTCATCGTGGAGGACGAGGAGCCGCTGCAGGTCCTCCTCTCCTACAATTTCGAGGCGGAAGGGTTCGTCACCCGCAGCGCCTCCAATGGCGATGACGTGGAGGTGCTCGTCGAGGAGGACCGACCGGACCTGATCATTCTCGACTGGATGCTGCCCGGCCTCTCCGGCATCGAGCTGTGCCGCCGCCTTAGGGCCCGCAGCGAGACGCGCGACATTCCCATCATCATGCTCACCGCCCGCGGCGAGGAGCAGGAGCGTATCCGTGGCCTCGCCACCGGCGCCGACGACTACGTGGTGAAGCCGTTCTCGGTACCGGAGCTGATCGCGCGCGCCCGCAGCATCCTGCGCCGCGCCAATCCGGAGATCGTGGCCGAGGTCTTGCGGGTCGGCGACCTCGCCATGGACTTGCGCACCCGCCGGGTGACGCGCGGCGGCCGCGACATCAATCTCTCGCCCACCGAGTTCAAACTGCTGGAGCACCTGATGCGCAGCCCCGGCCGCGTCTATACGCGCGAGCAGCTGCTGAATGCGGTGTGGGGCCGCGACATCTATATCGACGAGCGCACGGTGGATGTGCATATCGGCCGGCTGCGCGGGGTGATCAATCGCGGCCGTGAGCCCGACCCGATCCGCACGGTGCGCGGCATCGGCTATGCGTTCAACGAGCGGTTTGCCGGCTAGAGCGTTTTCGCCTTTTCATGGACTCGCGAAACCGCTCTAAGTTACTGTCTGGTTGCATTTTCTTCACGCGAGCCGGCATCCACTTCGCTCGAAAATGCTCTAGGCTAGCTCCTTCCATATCCACGGGATCGGGAAGCACCCTGTTCCGTTGATAGAGGACGAGAGGAGCATCCGATGAACACTGCCAATCTTCAGCTTGAAGGTCTCTATCTCGCGATCGCCGCCATCAACGATGCGCTGGTGCGCAAGGGTGTGCTTACGCGCGAGGAGATCGATCTGGCCCTCAAACGGGCCGAGCAGACCGCCCTGGGCGATGACCGCACCGCTGAGGATCTCAGCCCGGCGCACCGGGATGCGGTGGCTTTTCCCGCGCGGCTGCTGATCCTTGCCAATCACAGCGCGTCGGACGGGCATGTTCCCCCCTTTTCCGAGCTAGCCAAGCGCGTGGGCGAGACAAAGCCGCTCTATAACGACCAGCTCTGACCCTTATCCACTTCGCTCGAAAATGCTTCTAGCGCCCGAGCTTCGCCGACCTGCTCTGGAGCAACACGGCAACGCCGGCCAGCCCGATCAGCGCGATGCCCAGCACCTTCCAGGCGGCCGGCACCTCGTGGAAGAACAGGTACCCCCAGAGCGTGGCCCAGATCAGGGCGGTGTATTCGAAGGGTGTCACGGCCTTAGGCTGCGCCACCACATAGGCCTTGGCGAGGCAGTAGAAGCCCAGCGTGGCGATGAGCCCCAAGCTCAGCATCAAGCCGAGGTCGAGTGCGGGCGGCCAGATCCATGGCCGGCTCATGAAGGCAAGGCTCTCCGGCGTATATTTGGCAAGCCAGCCGTCACCGATGACCAACGCCAATATGCCGCTCGCGACGGCATAGAAAGCGGAGGCGTAGAGGGTCAGCGTGGCGGCGGATTCGGTGGTGCCCAGCTTGCGGGCGAAGATCTGCGAGAGCGCGTAGGTCAGCGCGGAGAGGATCGCGAACAGGGCCGCCGGGTTGATCACGTGCAGGTCCGGGTTGGCGACGATCAGCACCCCAATGAAGCCGGCGGTGATGGCAGCCCATTGGCGAGGCCTGACCGGCTCGCCGAGCATCGGGCCGGAGAGGATCGCGATGAAGATCGGCCCGGTGTAGAACAGGGAGACCGCATCCGCCATGGGAAGAGCGGCCAGCGCCATGTAATAGGCGATATAGCAGACGAACATCACGCTGGCCCGCGCCAGGTGGGACCACGGCCGCGTGGTGGTGAACCCTTTGGGACCGTCGAGAACCCAGACCAGGGCTGCAATCAGCGGCAGCGAGGCGATGCTGCGAAAGAACACGATCTGATACACCGGATAATCGCCGCTGATCCATTTGATGATGATGTCCTGCAGGGAGAAAACGAAGATGCCGGTCAAAAGGAACACGGCCCCCGTCCTCAGGCTGTGGTCGGGAGCGGCAGCCTGAGCACGCTCGATGGTGATCATTGTCTTTTCAGGCCCAGTTTGACGCGCGGCGGCACAAAGACTGCTCAACCCGGCAGCTTCCTGATTAGCTCTTCGCACCGCTCCGGACAAGGTCGATGGCGGCGATTAGGTTCCAAACGCCGGCTTCTGACCGCGGAAGGAGGCGGGGCCGTGTAAACGGGATCCATCGGGCTGCCCGTTTGTTAACCGAGCGGCCGCTTGTCTCACGGCGCGAGACAAAACGCGCTGGCGGAGACTAGCTTGGGGAATATTCAGGCAGCTTCTTGCACATGCGCAGAAACTGGGCAATTTGTGTGCATCGCAGCATAAATTGCCTGTAAAATGCGCAGCTGCCTGTAAATAATCCCGAAAGTTCGCTGGACCCCATTAGGCCGACGATTCCCACCTTGAGGATTTCTTGAAATAAAACAGATGGATAACGATATAGTCACTTATTGCATTTTTCAGACAGATTGTCGCAGCGCACGGTGCCGACTTGCAAATTGTGCATCGCAATGTATATTAGGCGCACGAGTTGAGAACGATGTTCTCCTCTCGTAGCCCTTCCTGGGCGTTTCCTCCCTAGACTTGGGCCGTCACAGTCATGCGACGGCCCTTTTTTCTTTTTCGGGCTGGAACTGGGGCGGGAGCGGCCTCACTCGGCCGCCATGCGCGGCGGGTCGAGGAGCGTCGGCAGGCTCTCAATGAGCGCCGGGATAATCTCCTCGAAGTCCTCGATCAGCCGGTAGAAGCCGCCATGGACGGTGAGGGTTTCTTCATCCATATAGAGGGCGCGGTTGATCTCGATTTGCAGGGCGTGGCGCCCCTGGGCCGGGCGGCCGTGGATCTGGGTGATATGGCCGCCGGCGTAGGGTCTGTTGCGGACGGCGGAATAGCCGCGGCGGGTGAGCGCCGTTTCCAGGAAATCGGTGACTGCGGGGGCGCAGGTGGAGCCGTAGCGGTCGCCGAGCACGAAATCCGGGCGGGGGACCGGGTCGCTGGCGGCGGCGGGCGCGGCGGTGGACGGCATGGAATGGCAATCGATCAGCACGACATGGCCAAATGCCGCGAAGGTTTCATCGAGCACCTCGGCCAGCAGCTTGTGATAGGGAAAGTAGAGCGATTGGATGCGGGCCTCCGCCTCCTTGAACAGCAGCGGGCGGCGGTAGATCTCCGCGGTTTCGCAGACCAGCCGCGGTATGGTGCCAAGGCCCCCGGCCACCCGTACGGAGGACGTGTTGACATAGTTGGGGAGCCGGTCGGCGAACATGGCCGGATCGAGCTCATAGGGCTCCCGGTTGAGGTCGAGATAGGCGCGGGGGATGTGGGCTTTGACCATTGGCGCGCCCAGGCTGACCACGCCCGAGAACAGATCGTCGACGTAACAGTCTTCCGAGCGCCGCAGAGTGTGAGCGTCGAGGCGCGATTGATTGAGGAACTGCGCCGGATACTGACGGCCGCTATGGGGTGAGTTGAATACGACGGCGGCGGTTTGGGTTCTGGGACGATTGACCTCGAAGGGCGGGTCGAACAGCTCGCTGGGCGGCCTCAATGGCATGCTCGATCAGTTCCCTGCAGGACGGCCGCTGAACAGCCTGTCACGGTTCGTAAAGTATGAGGCGATTGCCTTCAGTTGCAAGAGGCTCGCGCGATCGGTCGCGGGTGAGTATGCGCGAATCGGGGTTCATTTCCCTTCACACTGCGTTTACCCATGCGACGATAAGGTCGGCGCGTCCTCAGGCGCATGGGTGGCAAGAGCAAACGCACGTACACGAGATGGCGAAGATTCTCCTGGCTGAAGACGATGGCGATCTGCGCAAGTTCCTGGCCCGGGCACTGGAGCGGGCCGGGCATGAGATTTCCGCTTTTGCCGATGGGGCCGGCGCCTATGAAGAGCTCAAACACGACCAGTTCGACCTGCTGTTGACGGACATCGTCATGCCGGAGATGGATGGGATCGAGCTTGCCAGGCGCGCGGCGGAGCTGGACCCTACGCTCAAGATCATGTTCATCACCGGCTTCGCGGCCGTGGCGCTCAATCCCGACAACAAGGCGCCGAAGGAGGCCAAGATCCTGTCGAAGCCCTTTCATCTGAGGGATCTGGTCTCGGAGATCGAGCGGCTGATGGCTTGACCGCCCGCTCGCCCTGCCGGCGCGGAGCCCCGGCGCACACCGGCAAAGGTCGGCTCTTGCATCGGCGCACCCTTGCCGATATATGGGGCAGCCAAGCGCCATACGGCCCGGGCGGTTAGCTCAGCGGGAGAGCACTACGTTGACATCGTAGGGGTCACTGGTTCGATCCCAGTACCGCCCACCATCAAAATCAATGACTTAGACATTCTCAAGCTTCCTTTCGCAGGGTGTTGCCCAAGTTTCGCCCATGAAACGCCCGCCGGGCGGCAGACAGGTGATCAGGTGAATGATGGCCGTATGTCTTCCTGATCACGGCTTCTGAGGTTCCAAGGAACCCAGCGACTTCCCACATCGGCACCCTAGCTTGCAGAAGCCACGTTGCGCACGTGTGGCGAAGGACGTGAGGTGTGACATCCCCGTCCAGTCCGGCGAGGAGGCGTGCTCGAGTGAAAGCACGCCGCTCTTTCAGGAGGAGCTTTCCAAAATATTCGACAGGCCCATTCGTCGTGAGACGGCGCCATCGACGGAGATGCGGCACAAGGCGATCGGGAATGGGCGCAGGAGGCCGGCGTTTGTTTGTCTCGGTCTGCCCCTGACCTCGTCGGTACATTACGCCGCGATCAAGATCGAACCAGCCGCCTTTAGAATTGACTCCCCAACGCATGTTGAGAATGGCTTCGTGTCGTGTGCCGGTATAGAGCCCAATGAGAATGAAGAAGTTTGGCTCCGCCGGCTTTCAATTTCCGGATAATGCTCGCTTCTTCGGGGTGCTCTGCATTAAGTTCGAGAAGTTGCAGAGGGTCCAGATACTCAGCTTGTTCGATGAAACGCTGTTCGAACAGCTGGTTTTCCTCTTGTAATTCGGTGCTGTCTTGAATCGAAGCGGGCATAGGAGATGTTTCACGCTAATTGCTGAGACGCAGAAGCATGCATGCTAAAGGCTACAGTTCGCGGTGTCGATGGAGGCGCATCACCTTCTCGTTGGCTAGCCACTTTTTGTAGAAGTCCGCTCAGATACGTGGACATCTACAAGCTGTCATTCCGCATTAGTGAAGAGCTTCGGGTGCCGTCAGGCGCACGCCCCCCCGGAGTTATGTGTTCAATCGTGCCAAGTCGCAGGTCGCCGTTTGCTTCCAAGTGTACTGTCTCCAAATGCCGGAGTAAATGACCGCTTCGGTAGCTTTGCTCGTTCGCAAATGGACTGTCTTCTTACGGCCCAATGCCGACGTGACGAGAGCATCTGCTCGGCAACGACCGCTTCTGGGGCCCGAGCGGTCGCTGCGGGCATGGAGAGAGGTTCGCTATCGATCGCCGGTCTCAGGGAACAGGCGGCGGGTGCCGGAGCTTCTGTAGAGCGTCCGGTAAGGCCGCTGGCCGAGCAGGATCGGGTAGACGATGGCAGTGCGGCTGAAGAAGGCACCGTCTTGGTTCTGCGTTTCAGCCTCGATTCTCAGGACGCCCTGCAGGCCAGAGCCGGACCCCGATCCCGGCACAAGTAGGATCGGCTCGGACCCGAGGCTTGCGGCGGGGGTGCTCAATCGCGGGACCTCGCTGGATGGCGCGACGGTGCCGTCCAGGGCGGCTGCGATAAGTGGCTGTGTCGGCGATCGCGCCGGCACAGCTTGGCCGCCGAACACCGTGATTGCAGGCTGGATCCGCCGGAACAGATCACCCGTCATGCCCGGAACCCGCAGCAACTCACCCGTGAAGCTTATCCGCGGCCGGCCAGGCACTCCCGTTTGGGCGGAGGCCGTTTCTGAACTTTCGGATCGCAGCGCGATGATGCCGGTCGCGATCTGGGAAGGATCGGCAACGTCGACTCCGGCTGCGACGATCAACCGGGCCAGCAGCTCCGGCGGGGCGCCATTGACGTCGATTCGCTCGGCTTCCCGCGTGATGCGGACCCGGATTTCCGAGGGGCCTTCTCGCCAGCCATAAACCGTTCCGTCGCAGCGCCAGAGCTCTCCTGCACAGCGAGCTAAAATCGCATTCGTACCAGCCACTTCGACGGCACCGTCAGCCAGCAGACGAAGACTAGTCAGATCCCGGACATTCGCGGCAAGCCGTAGATCCGTGCTGCTGGTCCGCAGCACCATTCCCGCTAGTATTGCCACCAGCAGAATCGTCCATAACACCGCAAGGAGAGCGATACCTCCGTCGCGGCGCGTGGTCGATTGGGCAGGCGTGTCGCTCATCTGGGCATCGTGATGTTCACCACATCAGGCCTGCGGCGGGGGGTAAGGTTGGCATCGGCATTTCTCATCGTCTGCTCTCCCTTTGTTGGAAGCTTCCTTGGGCTGCTTGCCACACGGATGTCTCTCGGCCGGCCCGTGCTCACAATGCGCTCGCGCTGTGACCACTGCGACTCGGTATTGTCCATCGCTGATCTTGTTCCCATTGTCAGCTGGGTGGGCCTGCGGGGCAAGTGCAGGCTCTGCGGCGGATCGATCGATCCTGCCCTGCCGATCATCGAAGTCGCCGCTCTCGTCGTGGTGCTCTGGAGTGCACTCGTCGTACCGCCTGCGCTGCTATGGCCAAGCGCGCTGCTGGGCTGGCTGCTGCTTGCCCTATCGATGGTGGATATCAAGGCGTTCCGGCTTCCCGACACGCTGACCTGCACCTTGTTCGCAACAGGCCTCACACTGACCTGGTTCGCGTACCCGGAGCAGCTTCCATCGCACCTCATGGGCGCAGTGCTTGGCTTCAGCGCCCTCTACGCGATCGGCAGGCTGTTCAGGGCGGTCAGGGGCTATGACGGGCTCGGGCTTGGCGACGCCAAACTGCTGGGCGCCAGCGCCGCCTGGATCTCGTGGGAGGGACTGCCGTCGGTGCTGCTCGTCGGCGCCACGAGCGCGCTGTTCTGGATCTTGCTCACCCGGCTTGCGGGAAGGCGATGGGACAGGCATCGGCCCATACCCTTCGGCCCGTTCCTGTGCCTGGGGATCTGGCTGGTCTGGCTCTATGGCCCATTGACATGGGGCGTTTGATTTGAGGGTGGGATGCTGGGGGATGCAATCGATATCGAGGCTCTGGACCGGTCGCTGGGCGAGCGGCTCCTTGCCGCCGGGAAGATTGATCGGGCCGGCTTGGCACGGGCCGAACGGCTGCGCGAAAGTGGCAGCGGCCGGCTCTCCAATCTGCTGTCCAGTCTCGGTCTTGTCAGCGAGCCTGAGCTGGCCTTGGCCCTTGCCACCGAACTGCAGGCAAAGCTGCTTAAGCCGGACGATATCCCGACGGAGAAGGTTGCGGAGGACAAGCTCAGCGGCCGCTTCCTCAAACAGTTCAGCGTGCTGCCGCTCAGCCTGAGAGGTAACGAGCTGGAGCTCGCCGTTGCCGACCCGTTCGATCTCTACGCGCAGGATGCGGTGCGCCTGGCCACCGGCTGCGACGTGAAAATCGCCATTGGTGAAAAGAGCCTGATCAATCGCTCCGTTGAAGACCTCTACTTCAACGAGGAGAAGGACGAGGATTTCGGCGTTCTCGTCTCGAGCGCGCGCGAGGTCGAGGAAGATGTCCGCCGCTTGAAGGACTTGGCCAGCGAGACACCTGTCATTCGCCTGGTCAACGAGATGATTGCACGGGCGGTCGAGACGCGGGCATCGGATATCCACATCGAGCCGTACCAAGGCGCCCTCCGGGTGCGCAACCGCATCGATGGCGTGCTGATCGAGACACCCGCGCCGCCGGCCGAGCTTTGCGCGGCCGTCATCTCCCGCGTGAAGATCATGGCGGCGCTGGACATCGCCGAGCGTCGCCTGCCGCAGGACGGTCGCATTCAAACGGTGGTGCGCGGCAGGAAGATCGACCTGCGCATCTCCACCATGCCCACCCTCGACGGCGAGTCCGTCGTCATCAGAATACTCGACCGCGAGACTGTGAAGCTCGACTTCACGAGCCTCGGGATCAGCGAGCGCAATGTTGACCGTCTCGAGGTGATGCTGGCCAATCCCAACGGCATCATGCTGGTGACCGGCCCGACCGGAAGCGGCAAGACGACAACGCTCTATGCCGCGCTACGAGGGCTCAACAGCCCCGACAAGAATGTGATGACGGTCGAGGACCCGGTCGAATACCGGCTGGACGGCGTGAACCAGGTGCAGGTCAAGGCCTCAATCGAGCTGAGCTTTGCACGGGTCCTGCGCTCGATCCTGCGGCATGACCCCGACATTATCATGGTGGGCGAGATTCGCGACAGGGAGACAGCGGAGATCGCCGTTCAGGCGGCTCTGACGGGCCATCTGGTCCTTTCGACCCTGCACACGAATGATGCGGTCAGCAGCATCACCCGCCTGCTCGATATGGGGGTTGAAGACTTCCTTCTGACCTCGTCGCTATGTGGCATGGTGGCCCAGCGCCTGGTGCGCATGCTATGCGTGGAGTGCAAGACACCCACCGAGCTGCCGTCCGAGATCGTGAGCAAGTACCAGCTGGACCGCTTCGCCAATGCGGCGGGCCTGCGGACGCACCGTGCCGTTGGCTGCTCCTCGTGCAGTCACACGGGATACAGGGGAAGGACCAGTGTCATGGAAACGGCGCTCATGACGGCCGCCTTGCGCAGCGCGATCCTCAGGAGGGCTGATTCTGCCGAGCTTCACGAAGTGGCCTACGCTGAAGGCATGGAGAGCATGTTCACCGACGGTCTGCGTAAAGTGGCGGCAGGGATAACGACCCTGGAAGAGGTGCTGCGCGCCACCCGCGATGTCGGCATGCAATAGCTTCCGCCTCTCATCCCCAGCATCATGGCAAAATTCACGTATAAGGCGATCGCCCCGACAGGGGACCTTCTGGAGGGGGGCCTCTCCGCGGAGACGGAGGCTATGGCCGCTTCGGAACTGCGCCGACGCGGTGTTCTCCCCCTGCAGATCGCACGCGCTGAACGGCCGAAACCCAAATTCGGGCTCACGCTCGCGTCCGGAAACGCGAAGTTCCGGCCCAAGCACCTCCTGCTGTTCACCAGAGAGCTCGGCGTGCTGCTCGGCGCCGGTTATCCGCTGGACCGGGTGCTCGAGCGCCTCTCGGCCATGGGAGATGATCGGCCGCTCCGCACCCTGGCTGGCGATTTGCTGTCGGACGTGCGCAACGGCTCGACCCTCGCCGACGCCATGGCCAAGCACCCGCAGATCTTTCCCGCATTCTATGTGGGTATGGTGAAAGCAGGGGAGATCGGCGGAAGCCTGGTGCCGGTTCTGCGCCGCATCATCGATGCGCTGGAAAAGTCGGCGGATCTTCAGGAGAAGATGAGGTCAGCCATCCTTTATCCCATCATGGTGTTGGGCCTGACCGTCATCTCCATAGTCATTCTGCTCGTCTGGGTCATTCCGCAGTTCAAGCCCATGTTCGAGAGCAGTGGCGACAAACTGCCGCTCTCCGCGCGCATGATCATGAGCTTGTCGGACTTCGCCATCCACTGGGGATGGGCCGTCGCGCTCGGCTTGGTGCTCGTCATCGTCCTGGCGCGCCAGGTGATCCGCAGGGCCCACCATCAGCAGCGCGCCCATGGCCTGTTATTGGGACTGCCCCTGCTCGGCCCGCTGATGCGCAAGGGAGACACCGCGCGGTTTGCCCGAACGCTGGCAACACTGATCGCCAGCGGCACGACCTTGCTGACCGCGGTGCGGATCGCCGCCGACTCGATCGCAAACAGGGCGATCAGTGCCGGCATTCGCTCTGCGGTCGAGCAAATCGCCAAGGGCGAGCGCCTGGCCGAGGCGCTTCGCAATACCGGAATGCTTCCCAGCCTGGCACTGCAAATCATCGAGGTCGGTGAGGAAAGCGGCCGCCTGCAGGACATGCTGGCCATGACCGCGGACGTTTATGACCAGGAGGTCGAAACCGAGATCAAGCGCCTGCTCGCCGTTCTCGTGCCGCTGATCACAATTGGCTTGGGGGTGGTCGTCGCTGGCGTGATCGGGGTGATGCTGTCGGCGATCTTGAGCACTTATGAATTGTCGTTCTAGGAGGAGGACATGGGGGAAGTCGCGGTTGAGCATAGGAAATGCCCCGAGCGGACGTATGATGACCGGGAAGCCGGCTTTACGCTTGTGGAGCTGTTGGTGGTGCTCGTCATCCTTGGGCTCATTGTGGGGCTCGCGGCGCCGCAAGTGATGAAATATGTCGGCACGTCCAAGACGAAGGCGGCCACGATGCAGGTGGAGCGATTGTCGAGCATCCTCGATCTGTTTCGCCTCGATGTCGGGCGCTATCCTTCCGTGGAGGAAGGGCTTGAGGGGCTGCTCAAGGCGCCCGCGCTCACGCCCAGCTGGAACGGCCCATACCTCAAGAAGGCCGACGCGCTGGTCGATCCTTGGGGACGTGCTTACGAATACCGTTACCCCGGCAAGAACGGCACGTTCGATTTGTTCAGCCTCGGTGCGGACGGCAAGGAGGGCGGGGATGGCGAGGATCAGGACGTCACGTCTTGGTAGCGTCGCACCGGCGGCACGGGGCGATAGCGGCTTCACTCTGCTCGAGCTGCTGGTCGTGCTTACGATCGCAGCGCTTATCTCAGGACTTGCCATTCCCATCTTTGCTGCGGCGTCACCCCGACTGCAGATCTCGTCTACGGCCGCCGAGATCGTAACCGCTCTGCGAAGTGCGAGGAGGCTGGCGATTGCGCAGAGCCGGGAGCAGTTCGTCGAGTTCAACCTCTCGGCGAGAACGTATCGGCTGTCGAGCGAGCGCGCACGGCGGGAAATCCCTGCGCGTTTCGGAATAGAACTGGTCGTCGCCCGGTCGGAGGTGCCAAAGACGGGTATTGGCCGGGTGCTCTTTTACCCGGATGGCACATCGACCGGTGGCCATATCAGGCTTTCCCTCGGTGCCTTGAGTCGCAAGGTCGCGGTGGACTGGTTCGATGGCAGCGCCACGGCACGCGATGAATAGACGAGACGGCCAACGCGGCTTCTCGCTTCTGGAATGTCTGGTCGCGCTTACGATCCTCGGACTGGCCTCCGCAATTCTCTACCCATCGTTCAGTGACGCCATGCGATCCCGATTGCGGGCGAGTGAGGACACTTTGGCAGCGTTGGAAGCGCAATCGGTCCTCGCTCTGGCCGGGCATGCAATTCCCCTCGCTGCCGGCACTTACCAGGTCGAGACCAGACTGGGCGCGTGGTCGGTTGACATCAGGATGCGGCTCGGCACGGACCCCCGCCTGAACGTGTTCGACATCACCGCGACCCTCCGCGATAAGGGACGGCGAGGTCATCAATTTCACGCCACCCGCGTATCGCTGCGACAATGATCAGGAGCCGAGTGGCTCGGCCTGCCCGGACAGGCTCTCGTGTTATGCACAGCTTTTCGCACGCGAGTCCTCTGGCATAGGCGAGAGCCAGATTGTGCTCAAACTCGCTCGGTGCATCCTTTGAAAGCTAGATTTGAGAAATCCGTTATCTCAACGCCATTTACAGACCATAATCGGTAGACTGAAATATAAAATGACCAACACAGAATAAAAAGCCCGCGCCACGATCTGAAAAATCAATAAATGCATGTTGACCAAAATTAAACGTTTGGACAGCATGCCCCTATACGCGGTGATTCGGCGATAGACCTGTCGAATCTGCGGTCGATCTTTCATATCCTCTGCCTCGGTTCTGAGGCATTTCAGGGGCTTGCGGGGGCTATCTTCATGACATGCTTTTTGCGTGGCGCTTTCGGCTGCGTGTTTCTTGCCGGCTTGCTGCTGCTGCTGGACAGCGGCAGCGCGCGGGCGGCGGACGTCGTCGGAGCGATGGCCGCCGATTTCGGCGTGACCCCCGAAGGCGGCGCGAGCCTGATGGTGCCGATCTCGGTGCCACCCGGCACAACGGGCGTGCAGCCCAAGATCACCCTGCAACTGGGCAATGGCGGCGCCAGCGGGCCGCTAGGCGTAGGCGGCTCGGTCGGCGGCATCTCCTATATCACGCGCTGCCCGCAGAACAAATATTTCGACGGCGCCACCATTCCCGTGCGCTACGCCGCCACCGATCGCTTCTGTCTCAACGGACAGCGACTGGTTCCGATCAGCGGCACCTATGGGGCGAATGGTACCGAGTACCGGACGTCCTATGACGAGTTCTCGAAGATCATTTCCTATGGCACGGCAGGGTCTGGCCCTCAGCGCTTCGAGGTCTACAAGCAGTCGGGTGAGATCCTGCAATACGGCCAGACCACGGATTCCCGCATCGAGGCGCCGGGTCGGTCCGACGTGCGCGTGTGGGCCCTGAACGAAATTGCCGACCGCGCCGGCAACGCCATCACATTCAAATATTTCGAGGACACGACAAGCGGCGAATTCGGAATCGAGAAGATCGAGTATACGAAAAACGCCTCGCAGAACCTAAACGCCTATAACCGCGTGGACTTCATCTACGCGACCCGCCCGGACACTCAGTACATCTTCGAGGCCGGCGGCAAGATCTCCCAGACCAAGCGCCTGACCAACGTCAAGTCCTACGCGGAGAACACGCTGTTCCGCGATTATCAGATCACCTATGGAACCGGCGCCCGCAACCGTTCCCGCGTAAGCTCGATCAAGGAATGCACCGCGACGGATTGCTTCCCAGCATCGACCATATCCTGGACGAGCAATGGCTCTGCCCAGTTTGCTGAAGTCGCGCTCAGTGGCACCCTCGGCGTGACGGGAGCTGCGTTCGCCGACTACAAAGTTGCGGGCAGCGGCGATTTCAATGGTGATGGGCTGACTGATCTTTATTTGATGCCTGTGGATGACAAGGGCAGGATAAAGAACACGTCCACGCACTACGTATTCCTGGGGAAAACCGACGGCACCTTCACTACAGTCAACTATTCGCCAACCATCCCCAGCCCTGGGCCGGCTAATTACATCCAATACAAGGTTTCTGGAGCTGGAGACATAAATGGGGACGGTCTGACAGACTTGTTTGTCATGTTGTCCGATAATTTCGGCCGCTCTGGAAGCACTTCATACTACTATACTTGGATTTCCGATGGAGATGGAACCTTTACGCCGGTTAATCTCGGATTCCCTCAAGGAGCCGTCAACAACTACGGTGTATCGGCGGTTGGTGATTTCAACGGAGATGGGCGAACTGACCTGCACCTTATGGTTATGGACGACTATAACCGGTCGAATGGCAACGCCAATGATTACCTTTGGGTGGGGCGCACCGATGGCAAGTTCGATTCGGTGCTCCTTTCAGGTACTCAGGGCATTACCGGCTCCGCTTACGACGATTATGTCGTCGCCACCACGGGCGACTTTAACGGAGATGGTTTGTCCGATTTCTATTTGATGAAGGCAAATACCTCCGGAGGGACACAAGGAGTTCTCTCGACATCGTACTTTTGGATGTCGAATACAGACAACACGTTTACTACTGTCGCGTTGCCCGAAACGCGACCCGAGAATTACCGCGTTGGCGCTGCGGATGACTTCAACGGCGACGGTTTAGTAGATCTGTTCTTTCATAAAGCATCTTCTAAGAGCGGGAATTCCAGCAGTACATCAGATTATTTCATAATGATTTCTAGGGGCGATGGAACTTTTGAAAATAACCCGATTGCAGTTCCCACAGGATATTGGAACGACCACATCTTGGCCGCTGTCGATGACTTCGATGGCGACGGTCTACCGGATATGTATTGGTACCGGGGTGATGGAACGGGCCGAGTAGCAGATGTTGCTTCAGCGGAGCATTGGGTTTGGTTCAACAAGGGCAATAGCACTTTCGTCCGTACCGCCGTTGGCGTTGCAAACGGATCCTACCGCAAGTACTCAGTCGCCGCGTCTGGCGACTTTACCGGCGACGGGCTCGCAGACTTGTATTGGCTCCGCTCGGATGAATATGGCCGTTCCAACGGCGATGGGGCTGATTATGTGCGCGTCAATGCGTGGCAAATCCCCGATCTTCTCGCGGGGGTTCAAAACGGGGTCGGCAACAACGCGTCGGTCCAGTACCAACCACTCACCAACTCCACCGTTTACACCAAGGGCACCGGCGCAACCTATCCGGTCCAGGATATCATCGGGCCCATGCGCGTGGTGCGCACGCTAAACACAAGGTCCGGCGCCAGCGACGGCTCAGCTGCCGGCACCAGCCAAACCTATGAATACGAGGCCCTGCGCAATCATGTGAATGGTCTTGGCAGCCTAGGATTTGCCAAGACCAGGGTGAAGGACTCGCAGACGAATATCGTCACGGAATCGGTCTTCAGCCAGGACTACGCCACGCGCAAGGAGGGGCTGCTGACCTCGGCGAAGAAGACCACGTCGACGAACGTCGTCTTTGAGAACAAGACGCTGACCTGGACCGTGACCAGCCTGCCCACCGCCGATGGCTCGCCGCGCTATTCCCGCTTCAACACCCAGACCGTCACCGCGAAGCGCGACCTCAACAACGTGCTGACGGCCACCATTACCGAGACCACGACTTACGATGCGTATGGCTATCCCACCAATATCGTCAATCAGACGGTGAACGGGTCGAATACCTTCAGGAAAACCACCGTCAACGTCTATACGCACACGCCGAGCAACTGGAAGCTCGGCCGCCTGACTTCGGCGACGGTCACCCACCAGGCGCCCGGGCAGCCGAACCAGGTGCGCAGCTCCGGCTTCACCTATCATCCCACCACCGGGCTCATGACCTCCGAGACCATTCAGCCGGGGGATGCGCTGTTCCACACCAAGACCTATGCCCACAACGGCTTCGGCGCCGTCACGTCGGTCACCGAGACCTGGGGCTCGCCGGATACGGACGGCATCACCGCTACCAGCCGGGTGACGTCATATACCTATGACGCGAAGTCGCGCTACAAGCTCACCGAGACCAACCCGCTCAACCACGTCCAGACCACCGCCTATCATCCGGTGCATGGGCTTCCGGTGAGCACCACCGGGCCGAACAACCTCACCACCAGCTGGGAGTATGACGCCTTTGGCCGAGTGACCAAGGAGACCCGGTCCGACGGCACCCAGACCGTGACCACACGGTCGAAGCATGTGCCGTTCGACCCGCCCTTCTGCTTGCCGCCGTTCATCCCCTGCCAGCAACCTCCGGCCGGCGAGATCGGCCTTGCCGAGACAGCGCGGATCAAGACCGTGGTCACCACCACCGGTGCGCCGACCGTCACCACCTACGAGGACTTGCTCTACCGCGAGGTGCGCAAGACCGTGCAGGCGCTGGACGGCCGGCTGCTGCACGTGGATACGCTCTATGACCGCATGGGCCGGGTCTCGAAGAAGTCCGAGCCGTTCTATGACGGCGCGACGCCCCTGTGGACCACCATCACCTATGACCTGCTCGACCGGCCGCTGACTACCACCGCGCCCGACAGCAGTACCCAGACCGTGAGCTATAACGGCCTGATCGAGACCTCCACCAACGAGCTCAACCAGACCAAGACCGTGCGCAAGGACGCCATGGGCCAGATGGTGGAGGTCAAGGACCACGACCTCAACACCACGACTTACGTCTATGACGCGCTCGGCCAGCTCATTTCCATGAGCGATCCATCCAGCAACGTCACCACCACCACCTATGACGTGCGCGGCAACAAGATCGCCATGAGCGATCCCGACAAGGGCTCCTGGACCTATCGCTACAACGCCCTGGGTCTGCTGGTGGAGCAGACCGATGCCAAGGGCCAGGTCACCCACATGACCTATGATGTGCTCGGGCGCATGCTCACCCGCATCGATGATGCCACGGCGGCGAACCCGGCCTCGCGCACCGCCACCTGGGTTTATGACACCGCCACCAAGGGCATCGGCAAGCTGCATTCGGTGTCCATGCCCGGCTACTCCGCCACCAGCAGCTATGACAGCCTGGGGCGGCCCTCCGCCACCACCGAGGTGATCGATGGCCTGAGCTTCACCTCCCAGGTCACCTATGACGCCTCCGGCCGGCCGCAGGACACGATCTATCCCACCGGCCTCACCGTCCGCAATGTCTACAACGCCCGCGGTTATCTCGAGGTGGTGCAGAACACGGCCGGTACTCAGGAATATTGGCGCGCGCTGGCAGCCGACGAGCGGGGCAACATCACCCAGTTCCGGCTGGGCAACGGGGTGGAGAGCATCCGCGCCTATAACCCGCTCACCGGCTTCCTCGACTCGATCTATTCCTCCAAGGCCACGACCGCGATCCAGAACCTCACCTATGGCTTCAATGCCCTGGGCAATCTGGTCAGCCGCACCGATGCGCGGCAGAGCCTCAGCGAGAGCTTCATCTATGACAACCTGAACCGGGTGACGAGCTCGACCGTCAATTCGGGCTCGGGCAATGTGACCGTGTCGGTCACCTACAATGCCCTCGGCAACATCACCTCCAAGTCGGACGTGGGCACCTACACCTATGCCCAGCTGCATGGCGGCTGCACCGGCGGTGCCCAGCCCGGGCCGCACGCGGTCACGCAAGTGTCCGGTATCAAGAACGCCACCTATTGCTATGACGCCAACGGCAACATGACCTCGGGCGATGGCAAGCTGGTGAGCTACACCGCCTTTGACATGGCGTCCCTGATCAGCAAGGGCGGCAAGTCGGTGGCCATCACCTATGGGCCGGATCGCGCCCGCTACAAGCGGGTGGACACGGGCACCACCGGCACGGTGACCACGCTCTATATCGGCGGCAAGGCCATGGAGCGCATCAACCGTGGCGGGGTGATCGAGACCAAGCACTATATCGGCGACTTTGCGGTGGTGACCACCTCGGGCACCACCACGCAGACCAGCTATCTCCTGCGCGACCACCTGGGCTCGGTGGATGTGATCACCGACGAGGCCGGCGCCGTGCTCGAGCGCATGAGCTTTGACGCCTGGGGCAAGCGGCGGGAGGTGACCTGGCAGGCCATGGCGGATGCGACCGCCTATGTGCCGCTGGTCACGACGCGCGGCTTCACCGGGCATGAGCAGCTCGATCCGGTGGGCCTCGTGCACATGAACGGCCGGGTCTATGACCCCGAGCTGGGCGACGGACCTCCGCTTTGGTGGGAAGGGAATCCACTCGTCGGCCCGTTGGGTAGCTCATAACCTCCACCCGCTGCTTTCTCTTCGTGGCGGCCCTGGGGTACAGTCTTACGCGAGCTGTTTTCAAAACGCCTGGCCAGTGACAGTTTTCAGCGACAACATCATCAGAAGAGAGGCGGCCCAAAGTCCCCCCAGGGACCTGAACCGCGGTCGCGGTGATGCGGGCCTGACGCTGGTTGAACTCATCGTGGTGCTCAGCCTGCTTGGGCTGATCACCCTGCTGCTCACGCAGGAGCTGAGATTCGGGGCTCGGGTGTGGGAGACGGTTGCAAGCGGATCCAAGGAGCTCGAGCGAATCATCTTTACTCAGAATTTCTTGCGGACGCAGATTGAGCTCGCCCCTTTTACACAAAACAATTTTGATGAAGAACAAGCGCAGCAGCCACTAGCTGGAACGGAGCATGCATCGCAAGAAGACCAGAGCTTTCGCGGTTCTGCGCAATCCCTCCAGTTCTCGGCGCCGTGGATGGTCGGCTTGGGGCAAGGGCGCATTTTCGTCTTCGAGTTGAGCAAGCGGGGCGATGATCTGCTTGTGCGATGGCGTCCCAGCACCTGGTCCGCTAGTGTTGCCGACGCTGAGTCTCAAGAATTTGTCGGCGAGCGGGTGCTTATTTCGGGGGTCGAGCAGGTGCGGTTCCGTTATTTCGGCCGAGTCGCCGAGGATGGCGCCCCGGCGTGGCATGAAGCGTGGCCGGCAGTCCCCTGGCTGCCGGATCTGGTCGAAATCGATGTGGAGCTTGGCACGTCCCGCCATCCCTGGCCCCTGCTCGTGGTCGAGCTATACAAATGAAGACGATTCTCGCTTGTGCAACTGGCTTCTTCAGCTGGTGGTTCAGGGAACTCGCCGGTCTCGTTCCTCAGCCGATCCGGTACCGCCTCTCGCCGGAGCGGCAGCCTTTGCTCTTGGCCCTAAAGGGAGGCCAGCTAGAGATCCGCCTTCCGGGAAAGCCCGAAGCCAACTTCGCGATTGAGGGGATTGAACACCCGGATGGCACTGCCGGGCTGCGCACGTTCATTGCCAGCCGGCGGCTTCGCCATCGGCGAGCCATCGTCGAGCTGCCGCCCGGCCATGTGCTGACACCGGTTGTGGACCTGCCGATCGAGGCGGCCATGAATCTGGACGAGGTCCTGGGACATGAAATCGAGCGGCACACGCCGTTCACGCGCAATCAGGTTGCCTACGACAAGAGGGTGATAGGCACCGATCCGGACGGCAAGCGCCTGAAGGTGCAGTTGTGGATTGCCCCGCTCGCCGAGGTGACGCGCAGCCTCGACTGGCTCGCGCAAGCGGGACTATCGCTGATCCGCGTGGCCGCCGCCGGCGATGGGCAGGCAAACAGTCCATACAACCTGCTGCCGCCGCACCTCAGGCCCAAATCGGAAAGCAGGCTGGCCGTCCCTATTGCAGCCTTGGTGCTGCTGGTGGTCGCGCTTTCGGCCGCACTGGCCTATGTCACCCTGGAGCAGAAGACCGCGATGGCGGCGCGCATCGAGGCACAAGCGGCAGAGCTCCGCAAGCAGCGAATTGCGCAGGCCGAGCGGCAGGCCAAGATCGAGCAATTCGAGCAGCTGCTGAATTTGGCGGTTGCAACCCGAGCCAGGGCTATCCCGACGATCGAGCTATTGCGAGATCTCACCCAGCACACGCCGGACGACACCTGGCTCGTCCAGCTGACCATGACCAACGACAACGTGCTCGTGGCCGGTTTCACGCGGGATGCCAATGCCCTGATGCGATCGCTGCAACAGGCGCCGGTCTTCTCGAATATCCGCTATTCGGCGCCGGTGACCCGCGACCCTTCCTCAGCCTATGACCGCTTCAACCTGATGTTCAAGCTGAACCCTGGAGCCGCGCAGTGAACTCGCTGTCTCCGATCGTTCAGAAGTTCGTGGCCGTGGGGCTGTTCGTGGCCTTGGTGCTGCTCGCCCTGCTCTATGGTGTGCTGCCTCTCACGCATGCCTACTCGGCGGCCGATGAACGGATCGGCCAGGCGCAGGAGATGCTTACGCGACTGTCCACCAGCAAGATCGACCCGGCTGCCCAGCAGCAGCGCCTTGCTCAGCTGCAACAGGCAATCGCACAAAGCGGCGATTACCTCAGGTCGTCGGCATGGTCGGGGGCCAGCGTGGAACTCACGGAATATGTCGAAACGGCCATTCGGGACAGCGGCGCGCAGATTCAAAGCCGGCAAGTGCTGGGCGATGGCTCGGCGGCAACGCGCGAAGTCGTGCTGCGCGTTGCCATTCAAGCCGATATCGATGGGCTGTATCAAACCCTCTATGCCTTGGAGTCGCGCAAGCCTCTGCTCAGCATCGGCGACCTGAACGTGCAGGCCCAGGCCATGCCGGGCACGGAACAGGACAAGCCCCTCATGCTGCGCGCCCAGTTCAACGTGACGGCGTTCCTTCCCCCGGAGGCGGCCGAGTGAGATTGACCCTGGCCCATTGGACAATGGGGCTGTTGGCCAGCGCGTCCATCGCACTTGCCTCGGCCATCTTTGTGCGCATGACCAGCGCGCCAGTTGCACAGGTAAGCGAGATCCGGGCCGAGCACACGCAGCCACAGCCGAGCGACCTACACATCGCCGCCTTCACCTTTCCCTCCAGCAGCGCCTTCGAGATCATAACCGCGCGACCGCTCTTCTCGCCCAGCCGGCGGCCATTTGTGCCGGCGCCGGCGACGACCGGGGCAATATCCCAGCCGAGCGAGCAGGAGGTCGCGCCTCCGGTGGAGGCTTCGCTTCCCTTCGAATTCGAACTGGTGGGAATCGTTCAGATCGCCAACAGGCGGGTGGCGCTGTTGAAATCCGCCGAGGGTGAAATCAAACGTGTACAGATTGGTGCAAGTCTTGATGGCTGGGAAGTCAATGAAATTACAGCAAGTCAGCTTGTGGTTCGATTGGGCGAGCAGAAGAAGATCCTTATACTGAAGTATGATCGTCGCGAGCCGTCTTGATTGATCGGACTTTAGCCCGCCTCGGTCTCTTTTGAATTAGCTGTTCATAAATTCTGAACTGCCATTCCCGCCGACTATTCCAAGTTCTCCAAACTCTCCGACTCGGCTACTCAGGAGCTGAGAGCTGAGTGCGTCCTCTTTGCTGACCCGCTCGGCTGCTAGACGAGTGTATAGAATTCGGGGGCGTAGTTTGGGTGTGCTGGGCCGCAGTTTCGGGACGAGGTTTCGAGCTGCGAGCTTGGTTCTCGCCGCAAGTCTCGTATCCGCATGCTCCACCAATTCCCCGCTGCAAGCGCCTGGCTATCAGTCGCCGGAGATAACCTCGTCTGTGGGCGTCGTCGGCGGTGGCGGCAGGGCTGTCGCCTTCAGCGACGCCTGGAAAAGAAATGCGTCCAGCGCGCCGCCTGGCGGTGGCTTGTCCCAACCGGAGCTTTATCGTGCCAGCGAGCTTGAGGGCGCGGATCTCTCGCGGGCCATACCGCGTCCGCTCGTCATCGACAAGAAGGGCGCTGTCTCCCTGAACTTCGTCAATGTCGATGTCAAGGAGGTGGTGAATGCCGTGCTCGGCGATGCGCTCGGTTTGAACTATACCATTGACCCGAGCATCAGCGGCCAGGTGACCACCCGAACCAGCAAGCCGCTGCCCAAGGACGCGGTCATTCCCGCCATTGCCAACATGCTTGCCGTCAACGGCGCTGCACTCGTGCCCGACGGCAAGATCTGGTACGTGGTCCCGGCCGACAAGGCGAAGCAGCTCACCGCGGTGGTCGTGGGGCCCGACGCGCGCGCCGCAAGCGAGGGGCGAGGGGTTCACATGATCCCCCTCAGCTATTCCTCGCCCAACGCCATTCTCGGCATTATCCAGGGCCAGATAAACCCGGGCAGCCAGATCGCGGCGATCGATGACAGAAAGCTGCTCATCTTCGTCGGCCCGAACCGGGAGGCACGGCTGGTCGAGGAAATGGTGGCGGTGCTCGACACCGATCGGCTGCAGGGACGATCCTTCGCATTGCTCCCGTTAAAGGTCGCCGCGGCAGATGCGGTGGTAGACGAGCTGGAGGTGCTGTTCAGCGAGGCGGCTGAAACGCAGGACGCCGGCGAGGTCAGATTCGTTGCCATAGAGCGTCTCAACGCGGTTCTGGTGATCACCAAGCACGAAAGCTATCTCGAGCAGGCGCGCGACTGGGTGAAGCGGCTGGACCGGGCGAACCCCTCCGTCGGGCGCCGCATGTTCGTGTATTTCGTCAAGAACGGCCGCGCCGCAGAGCTCGCCGAGACCTTGAACGCGCTGTTCGCAGAAGATGGGCAAGCCCCTGCCGTCCGGCCTCGCCGCAGCGTCGCGCCAGGCCTGCAGCCCGTGAGCATGAGCGAGGAGGCCGCATCCGACCAGGCGAGCGAGGCGGGTGCGCCTCTACCGGAAGGAGCACCGGCTGTTGCGGCCGGAAGCGCGCTGCCTCCGCCGGCTCTCGGCAAGTCCGGCGTTGGATCACTGCAGGGCAGCGACATCCGCATCATTGCCGATGAACGCAACAACGCGCTGCTCATCCGGGCCACAGCCGAGGAGTATGAGTCGATCGGCGCGATGCTGGCCCGCCTGGATATCCTGCCGTTGCAGGTTCTCATCGAGGCCACCGTGGCGGAGGTCACTCTGACGGGCGATCTCAATTACGGGGTCGAGTGGTTCCTGAAGTCCGGCAAATTTGAAGCGAGCTTCTCTTCGCTGGCCAGCGGCGCCGTGGCGCCGACCTTCCCCGGGTTCAACCTGTTCTTCGACAGCATCGATGCCAGCGTCGTGCTCACGGCGCTTTCCAAGATCACCGACGTCAAGGTGATCTCTTCGCCGAAGCTGATGGTGCTGGATAACCAGTCGGCACGGCTGCAGGTTGGTGATCAGGTCCCGGTCGCAACCCAATCGGCGGTTTCGACCATCGATCCCGACGCTCCCATCGTGAACTCTATTTCGCTGCTCGACACCGGTATCATTCTCGAGGTGAGACCAACCGTGAACGCCGGCGGGCTCGTGTCCCTGCAGATCATGCAGGAGGTGAGCGATGCCACCGTTACGCGCAGCTCCAATATCGACAGCCCCACCATTCAGAAGCGCAAGGTCGAGAGCCGGCTCGCCGTGCAAAGCGGCGAGACGGTCGCGCTCGCGGGGCTGATCCGCGACCGCACCGAGCGGGGCAAGACGGGCATACCGCTGCTCAGCGACATTCCCGGCGTGGGTACGCTGTTCAGCATGAGCAAGAATCATGGCGAACGAACGGAGCTGCTGGTGCTGCTCACCCCGCGCGTCGTGCGGGATCCGCTTGAAATCCGCCAGCTCACCCAGGACATCCGCCGCCACCTCTATAACGCGGACCCGGTCAACCAATTACCGTAAGCTGGCGAAGGGCACGACTCCCCAGCGTCAACCGTGCGCTGCGTTTGCGGCCTGGAAAGGCCGGGCAAATGGGCCTTTTCTCTCCAATTTGGCCTCGCAAAATGGAAATGTGCTGCCGCCGGTTTGAGGCGAATGCCGGAGCTTTTCGACCCACCCCTCCCCCTCTACTTCTTGGCCGCTAGCCTCCGGCCGTTAAGACGAGGGGCTGATTGGATACCAACGTGCGCCTTCGCTGAAAGGCTGCCTTCTCGATGATCGCCGGTTTGTGAGATGGCTTACCCATTTACTTGCACGTCAATGGCACGTATGTCGACAGTGACGGTTTGCCAGGTCCGGAACGGCGGCGGCGTTGGACGGCGGCAGAGAAGCATCGAATTGTCGAGGAGAGTCTGGCGGCTGATACGACCGTGGTCGAAGTCGCTCGCCGGCACAACATTCATCCGAACCTGCTGCATCTTTGGGGCCGACAGGCGACCGCCAAGCTCAACGACGTCGATCCGCAAACCTGGCTGGCCGACGTGCTCGCTCGCATCGCCGGTCAACCCATGAGCAAGTTCAATGAGCTGTTGCCCTGGAACTGGCAACGCGCGCATGCCAGACTGACAGCATGATCTGGGCGGCACGCTCCGACCTGATTCCGGAGAAGCTGCTGGCCTAGCGTGATGACCGAAGCCGAACAAATAGCTGACCTGATTGAGGCAAACCTTCCCCACCTGAAGAGCGGAACTGTTCGTTTTTGGGGCGTGTGGTTTGGGCGGCCCTACGACAATATCCACCATGTGGTCGGATGCGAGGCGAACCAGGACCGCCTCCGACTGCACTTCGACGAAGGTGAGACGCTGGACCTATGGGCGCCGCAGAAGTGCACGGCGAACAACCGAACGTTCAAAATTGCCGATGCCGAAAGAGTCCGGTGGGAATGGTTCTACTACGGACGCCCTAAGATTGCGGCGAACCGCTATTTCATGGACTTCGCGAAGACAAGGGTCGGCGTGAGCGCATCAACCAACGTTGATTGGTACAGCCCTACGTTTAGCCCGTCGCGGCAAGAGCCGGCGGTGGAAATCTTGTAAGCTACTACGCCAACGCCGCGGCCTTGGCCGGATAGTTACATACCAACAACAATGCTCGCCTTGTGTGCATGGCACAACCGGCCGAGCGACGCCACGGCCGGGTACGCTATAAACCAAGCCAACGAGTTCTCCACGGCACGAAGGCTGGTCCCACCGCGAACGTGCCGGCCGCATGTGTGGCAACGGGCTCTCCTCTGACCTTCGCTTGATCCCTGTCACAACGGTCACAATGGTCAGAGCGGCGCCACTGTAGTGGAGTAAGCCGGTTTTACCGCATGTGACTCGTGACACTTACAATCAGTATTGTCACGATCGGCGGCATCAAAAGCGCCGCGGAATCCTCAATATTAGATCACTTGCGATGGTCGTGACCGTTGTGACACGTGGTGCTATATCCCAAGGTCACATATTTCCCGCGACCGGTCTTCTCGATCTCCCCGGCACGGGCCATTCGCACGAGCGTTTGTCGCACGTTGTCATAGGAGATACCCGTCACATCTGCGAGGTCGCGCGGACCAAGCGCGCCACCTGCCTCTTGCAGGGCAGCCAACAGCTGTTTCCTCTCATCTGACCGTCGCACATCCTCAGCATTGCCCAGGACCAGCCATTGGCCGCGGCTTTGATCCAGCTTCATAGCCGTCTCGATCTCTTCGATATCTCGACCGCGACCATAGAGCGTCACGCCATCCGACTTGCGGCTGAGCACGAGGGTTGTGTCTGCGGCTCCGGTGAGGCCCGTCGATCCGCTCACGGAGTCCAGAGGGTCCTCTGCATCCATCTTGCGCTGATGATGAACGATCACCACAGCGATGCCATTGTCGGCCGCCCACTCCTGTAGCGGCACAAGCACAGCGTAGTCGGCATCATACGCATTGTCGGATGAACGACGAATCGGCCTGACTTTCGCGAACGTGTCGATCGCAACCAGCCGGGGACTGTCAACACTCTGTCTCCATGTCTCGAGCTCAGCTAAGCCGGCCTCGTCAAGCCTGGGCAAGCTGTGAGTGATCGTTAGTCGAGAAGGCCAATAAAGGCCTTCCGGCAGCATCTGCTCGATCCGTCGCTGCATCCGTCTTTCATTGTCCTCCAGGGCCGCATAGAGGACGTCCCCTTCCTCGCACATTACAGATCCAAAGGCGGGACCGCCGCACGCCACGGATAGCGCCCAGTCCAGTGTCATCCAGCTTTTGCCGAGCTTCGGACGGCCGGCGAGGATGGTTAGACCTTCCACTATGTATCCCGGCACGACATAGCGCAGGGGCGGAAAGCTCTTACGTTGAAGTTCGTGAGCTGTGTAACCCGCGAAGGTCGGTTTTGCTTTCTTAGCCCTGGCGGAATCAAGCGGAACCAGAGTTGTCATGCCTCCTCCGGCTCACTTGGAGCGAATCCATGGATTCCTAGTCGGGTGGCTACAGCCATGACAAAGGCGAGTTCGGTCAAAGCTGGCCTTAGCTCTTGAGTGTACCTCGTTTTCTTCGCGCCCAAGAAACGCCCAAGATATCCGTGACCCAATCGTGAACGAAAGTGAACGTTTGAGGTCCTAGAAGATCGGCTTTTGGCAGATTTCCGGGCCGGCTTCTCTGTTGACATCGTAGGGGTCACTGGTTCGATCCCAGTACCGCCCACCATCAAAATCAATGACTTAGCTGATTGCTTCTGCGCGACTCATCTGCGCAGGAACCGTCAGATCGATGAAGGCTGCCCGCGGCAGCCCCGGGAAGGTGCCATCGCGCAGCTTCACGAAGAATGTCGCAACCTCTCCTTCAACTCCGTAGCGGGACAGGACAGCTTGACGCTTCCACGCTCCATCACCATCGCCCTGTCGGCCATCGGCAGGGCGATGTCGACATGCTGCTCCACAATCACGATCGCCGTGCCGCGCACTGCCCATCCGCGCAGGAAGTTCAGGATCGGCGGCAGCAGCGCCTGCGCCAGTCCCAGCGAAGGCTCGTCGCACAGAAGCACCTTGGGCTGGGCCACGAAGGCTTGGGCCAGCGCCAGCATCTGCTGTTGCCCGCCAGACAGGCTGCGCGCGGGCTCATTCCTACGCTCCCTGAGTATCGGGAAGACCTCGAACACCTCTTCCGCGGCCCTGTCGAAGGCAGCGCGGTCTCTGCGGATCACGCCGCCCAACCGCAGATTGTCCCACACGCTGATCTCGGGGAACACGCGGTGCCCATCGAGCACGAGGCGCAGCCCATGCCCTGCGATCAGCTCCGGCTTCAGACGGCCGATCTCGCGCCCTTCAAACAGGATCGAGCCGCGCTCGGGCCGGATGAAGCCGCCGATCGTGCGCAGCAGCGTCGACTTGCCGGCGCCGTTCTCGCCAACGATGAGCAGCACCTCGCCCGCTGCGACCTGAAGGCTGACGTCGCGCAGCACAGGCACGCTGCCGTAGCCTGAGTGAAGGTTTCTGACCTCAAGCATGGACCGGCTCTATGAACAGCTTGCGCGCCTCCGGGTTGGAGGCAACTTCCTGCGGCGTGCCCATGGCCACGATCCGTCCGCCCTCCATGACCGCCACCGCATCCGCAACGCGCCAGACGAGGGCCAGATCGTGCTCGACCAGCAGGATCGTCCTGCCGCTCTCGTTGCGCAGGCGGCGGAGCAGCACCTCAAGCTGGCCACGCTCCTCCCGCGACAGGCCGGCGGCCGGCTCGTCCAGAAGGATGATATCCGCGCCGGTCAGGATCACCCGCAGCACCTCGATCGAGCGCCGCTGGCCGTGCGGAATCCGCTCGGTGCCGATATGATCCAGCCGTTCGCGGAGCCCGGACAAGCGTTCATCCGCCGCACCCGATCCTCCGGGGCGATGGCGCGCGGCCTCCGCACCGATGCCGATATTTTCCCAAGCCGTCAGAGAGTTGAAGATGCGCGGCGTCTGGAACGTCCGGCCCACGCCCATCCGGGCCACCGATGCCGGCGACCGGCCGGCGATCGGCTCGCCACGGACCGCGATCGAGCCCGCCGACAGCCGGCTGAAGCCGGTGATGGCGTTGATGAGCGAAGTCTTGCCGGACCCGTTGGCCCCAACCAGCCCGACGATGCGGCCCGCGGGAATGTCGAGGTCGACATTGTCGAGCGCTCGCACGGCCCCGAACGACTTGCTGGCGCCGCGGATCGAGATCGCGGGCTGCCTTTCGCCGCCACCGCCTGATACTGTCGGCAGCGGCAGGTCGTCGGGCGCAAGCTGAATGTCCTTGCCCGCAGCCGCACCGCGGAAGCGCCGCTCCAGCGAGCCGATCAGCCCGTCGGGCATCAGCAGCATCACCAGCAGCGCCACGACGCCGTAAGCGAGC
This sequence comes from Rhodoligotrophos defluvii, assembly GCF_005281615.1. Lineage (NCBI taxonomy): Bacteria > Pseudomonadati > Pseudomonadota > Alphaproteobacteria > Hyphomicrobiales > Rhodoligotrophaceae > Rhodoligotrophos > Rhodoligotrophos defluvii. The sequence goes on from NZ_SZZM01000006.1 coordinate 64,225, forward strand.
AGGCGGTAATCAACGAACTGGACGAGGAGTACGTTGGGCAGCAGATGCAGCAGGTAGACGCCTGCGAGCGGCCCGAAGATTTGGCCGCGCCCGCCCACGATCACCACCAGGAAGATGAGGATGGACAGTTCGAGGTGGAATGCCGCCGGACTGACGAAGCCGACGATGGGCGGATAGAGTGCCCCGGCCAGGCCGGTCAACGCCGCGACCGCGCAGAACACCGCGGATCGGACCACGCCGGGGCGGATGCCGAGGGTCTGCGCCGATTCGGGGCTCACGCCAGCGATGCGGACCTTGCGGCCCACCGCCGAGCGCCGGATCACGAGATGGCCGGCGACCGCGAGGCAGGCGAGCCCGGTGGCTGCGAGCGACAGCGGTGTGATGCCGAAGAAAAGCGGCTGCTTCCAGGCACCGGCGGGCACGGAGATGCCGTTGATGCCGTTGGTGTAGCGGTCAAGCGAAAAGAGCAGCTCCGGGAACACCATTGCCACGCTGAGCGTGACGAAGCCAAGATAGTAGCCTTGAACCCTGAGCGCCGGGATGGCGTAGATGAGGCCGGCGATAGCGCCCCCAAGCGTGGCGAGGCTGACTGCCGCGATCCAGGACAAACCGTGCATGGACAGCGCCATCGCCGTCACATAGGCCCCGGTGCCAAAAATCGCACCCTGTCCGAACGAGACCTGGTTGGCGTCGTAGGCAGGAAGTTCTGCGCGACGGCGACGACGATAAGCACGTTGACGAATTGGAAGCTGTAGGCCCAGTAGCCGCTACCCGTCAGGTCGGGAATCAGCCCCGTAAGGACGATGCAGACGAGTGCCGCGGCCAGCTGAATGTTTTCGGAGTTGAATGTTGGGCGCATCGCGGTCGGCCTCTCAGAACCGGCGCGCTGTATGTGCACCGAACAGGCCACTCGGCCGAAGGAGCAGGATCAGCGTCAGGATGATCAAGGAGACGAAACCCTCGTATTGTCCGCCAAACTGGTAGGTGGCGATCATGGCGATGATGCCCACCACCGGGCCGCAGACGACGGCGCCGGTCATATTGCCCATGCCGCCGACGACCGCCACGACGAAGCCGGAAATGACGTAGCGGATGCCGGCCTCGGGGCTGATGGAGATGATCGGGGCGGCGGCGTAACCGGCTGTGCCGACGACAAGGCCACTCAGCGCGAAGGCCGCGATTTGCAGGCGGCGAACCCGAAGACCGGCGGCCGCGGCCGCGTCGAGATCCTGCGACAGCGCGCTCAGCGCCAGCCCCTGCAGCGACTTGCGGAAATAGAGGCGCAGCGCCAGGAACCAGGCGAGCGCGAGCGCCGGCAACACGAGATAAGGCATCGACGTGAACATGCCCAGCACTTGGAACGACGGCACCCGGCCCACGAATTCGGCCGACCACGGACCGAGCGTCAGCAGCAGCAGCGCACTGATGATGATGGAGACCGATAGCGTCGTGATCAGCCATGACTGCTGCTCGGTCGAGTGCCTGAGCGGCCAAAGCGTGACGACGCCCTGCACCGCCATCAGCGCCGCCATAGAGAGGCCGGCGATGGCCAAGCCCAGGAACCAGACCGGCGTACCGTAGCCGCCAGCGGAGAACCAGGCGCCAATCAGGCCGCCGAGGACGAGCATGCCGCCCTGCGCGAAGTTCAGGATATGGGTCGCCTGATAGATGACGTTCAGGCTGATGGCGATCAGCGCGAAGATCGCGCCAAGGCCCAAGCCTCGCATCGATATGAAGACAAGCTCGTCGAACACGGTTCCTGCCCGGCCGGAAAAGGATCGGAAAGGGCGGCAGGCCGAGACCCGCCACCCTTTGTGCATACCGGCGTGCTCAGCAGCCGGAACGTCTCATCAGGCCATCGGCGCGCGTCTCGTTGGGGCGGTCGACGATCGCCAGCTCGTCGGGACCGAACAGGAAGTGGCTTTCGCTGCTCGGCGAGATCGCGCCGTGGATCAGCGGCACCTTTGAGCCCTCCGTCTCGATCCACTTCGCGAGCGTCGGCCCGTCGGTGCCGCCGGTCGCCTCGATGCCGGCGGCGAGCAGCTTGACGGCGTCATAATACTCGCTGGCGAGGCTGACCGAAACCTTGCCGGCCTGGTCGGGCGCGAAGGCTTCCAGAGCACGCGAGAACTCGGCATAGGGGCTCGCGCCCTCCGCGTCGTCGGCGCAGTAGGTCATGCCCTTGTAGGCGACGCTGTGGACGTTCTCGAAGGCTTCGGCGCCCACCGAGCGGGCGATGGCCGGCGCATAGACCGACATGGCGGTGGCGCCGACCACCTTCGGCTGCCAGCCGACCTGGGCGAGCGTCTTCAGCATCCGCCCCCCGTCCTCGACGGTGCTGGTGAAGAAGATCACCGCACCCGGGGCCGCCCGGCGCAACGACAGGATCTGCGGCGACAGGTCGTCGGCGCGGAAGCGGTACTCCTGTTCCGCGGCGAGCGCGATGCCGCGCGCCTCGAGGTTCTTCTTCACCTCCGCGACGCCCGAACGCGACTGGCCACCATCGTCGGCAAGGATGCCGACCGTCTTCACGCCGAGCTGGTCGGCGACGTAGTCGACCATCACCTTGGCCGCCGTGGCGGCGCTGGTGTTGAACGAGAAGTGATAGGGTCCGACTTCGGGGGTCAGCGCCGCCGTGCCTGCATTGGTGATCTGTACCACCTTTGCTTGCGTGGCCACCTCGACGGCCGGCACCGCCTCCTGGCTGACGAGCGGCCCGATCAGGATGTCGATGTTCTCGCGTTCGATAAGGCGGCGCGCCTCGCCAGCGGCGGTGGTCGGGTTGGACTGGGTGTCACCGCGCACGATCTCGATCTGACGGCCGAGCACGCCGCCGGCGGCATTGATCTCGGCGACGGCCATGTCGACGCCGATGGTCAGGGCGGCGCCGATGGCCGCCCCCGGACCCGTCGCCGAAGGCAGGACGCCGAAGCGGATGGGTTCCTGCGCCCGCACGCTGGACATGCCCACGGCCAAGCCGGCGATAGCCATGCCGAGCACGAGCGCGCTCGCCTTGAGCAGGCCGCGTCGCCGACGGTCCGGTGAACGCTCATTCGAATAGACTGCGTGTGCGATGGTGGTCATGATTTCCTCCCTGAACCACTGCGAACCCTGCCTAATCGGCACGGCGCGTCGGCATTCTCTGACTGATGCATCTTCCGCCTCGTGGCCAAATTTTGTAACATTCGTTCGATTTTTGTGTCAATCAGGCTTTTCTCCGCGCATGATCTTCTCAGAAAGGCGGGGAGATCTGAGGTGCCATGCGCGCTTGAATGTTTTTCTAACTGTTATTAGAAGATCACAAGACGGTATCGGGAGGAGAGTTCGTGACGGAACGGCATAAATTGGCCATCGTGGTGGGGGGCGCGCGTGGCATCGGCCGTGCCGTGTGCATGGCAGTAGCGCACCTCTACCAGACCGTGGGCATCGTCTATCAGAGCGACCATGAGGCCGCCGCGCTCACCGCCGGGCGCATCAACGCCGCGGGCGCAGCCGCGCGGCCGATGCAGCTCGATATCCGCGATGCCGATGAGGTGGCGAAGGCGATCGAAGCGGCGGCCCGCGACTGCGGCTCGCTCGATCTAATCGTCCACAGCGCCGGCGCCCGTTCGGCCTGGAAGCCTGTCCGCGAGCTATCGCCCGCCGAGTGGTCGGAGCTGATCGACGTCGATCTCAACGGCTTCTTCAACGTCGTCAGCCCCGCGCTCAGGATCATGCATGCCCAGAGGCACGGCAACATCGTCGCCGTCACCTCGATCGCGGCGCGGGCGGCCTCGCCACGTTCGGCGCAGACGGCCGCCGCCAAGGCTGGCGTCGAGGCGATGATCCGGGTCATCGCGCGCGAGGAAGGGCGCAACGGCATCAGGGCCAATGCGGTCGCCGCGGGACTGACCGACACTGACCAGGGCCGCGACGCCATGCGGCATTGGGGAGACGACATGACCGGACGCATCATCGCTCAGTCGGCGCTGCGGCGCGTCGGCACACCCGAAGAGGTGGCACAGGTCGTTGCCTTCCTGGCCTCGCCGGCCGCGTCATACATCACCGGCCGCGTCATCGCCGCCGACGGCGGCCAGTTCATCAGCGCGTGAGCCAGAGGAGGTACGGCGGTGGCGACCGGTTTCGAAGAGTTCCGGCTCGGCAGGCAGTTCGGGCTGACCGCGGACCAGACCGAGCTGTGCGATCACGCCAGCGACTATTTCAAGGCGGTTCTTCACCCGCTCCAGCAGCGCATGGACGACGAGGAATGGTGGCCGGCTGAGACGTTTCGCGAGGTTGCGGCCATGGGCTATCTCGGCACCACCATTCCGCCGGAGTATGGCGGCCAGGGCCTCGACTACCTGTCCTCGGGTTTGATCTGCGAGGTGATGGCCTACTGGAACCCGGCCTTCGCCTTTTCCTGGCTCAACGCCGACAATCTTGTCATGGACAACCTTTACCGCAACGGAAATGAGCAGCAACGCAGGCGCTTCCTGCCGCGGTTGTGCACCGGAGAGCTGGTTGGCGCGCTGGGCATGACCGAGCCCGGTGCGGGATCGGACGCGCTCGGCTCGATGAAAACCAGCGCCCGGCGCGACGGCGACGCTTATGTGGTGAGAGGGACAAAACTGTTCATCACCAACGGGCCGATCGCCGACCTCGTGCTGGTCTACGCCCGCACCGACCCGACCATGGGCCGTTCCAAGGGTATTTCGGCGCTGATTGTCGAGAAGGAGTCCGGCGGTTTCAGAGTCGCGCAGAAGCTCGACAAGATGGGCTTTCGCGGCAGTCCGACCGGCGAGCTGGTCTTCGAGGACTGCCGGGTGCCGGCAGCGAACCTGCTCGGCGAGGAGAATCGCGGCCACATCATCATGCATTCGGGTCTCGACCTCGAGCGGGTGCTGTCGGCTATGCTGTGCATCGGGCCGGCCCGGCGCGCACTCGACCTCGCTATCGACCACGCCAAGCTGCGCGAGCAGTTCGGTAAGCCGATCGGCTCGTTTCAGATGATCCAGGCCAAGCTGGCAGAAATGTATGTGGCGCTCGAATCGGCGCGCACCTTCGTCTATCGCGTGCTCGATGCCTGCAACAGCGTGCAGGACGGCGATCTCGGCCGCGGCCGCATTCACAAGCTGGCGGCCGCTGCTCTATACAAGGCGGCCGAGGCCGGAAAGTTCGTGATGGACGAAGCCGTGCAGATCCACGGCGGCTCCGGCTACATGCGCGACACTGAGATCAACCGCCTCTACCGCACCACCAAGGTGATGGAGATCGCCGCCGGCTCCCAGGAGATCAGGCGCCTGATCATCGCCGGCGACTTGCTGAAAGGCTGAATTTCGTGTTCTGGCTACATGGATCAGGCGCGTTGGGTGCGGCGGGCATTCGTTCGCCGGCATGGAAATGCAGGTTTGATGACGATGGATAGTGGACCCGTTCGCAAGCGGCGCAGGCGTGAAGCGGAAAAGGTGTCGAAGGCCGACATATCACGCGAGCGTGTGCTGATCGCGGCCGCGCGCATCTTCAGCGTGCGCGGCTATGCTGGAACGACCATGCGCGACATCGCCAAGGGCGCGGGTCTGCAGGCGGGAAGCCTCTACTACTACTACCCGTCGAAGGACCTTCTGATCGAGGCCGTGCTCGACATGGGCATCCATGGCGTGTCAAACGCCGTCTACAGCACCATCGCGGGTCTTCCGCCATCGACCACCTATGCCGACCGTATCCGCGCCGCGGTGCTCGCCCACCTCCAGAGCGTGCTCGAGTTCGGAGACTATGCGCTGGCCTCGCGCCGCGTTCTGGGCCAGGTTCCACCTGACGTTCGGCGCAAGCACGTGCTGCGGCGCGACGCCTATGGCGATTTCTGGGTCAAGCTGCTGGAGGCGGCACGCGGCGCCGGCGAACTCCGCGACGACGTCGACCTGAAGCTCGCCCGTACGTTCATCCTGGGAGCGCTCAACTCCGCGCTCGAATGGTACCGACCGGACGGGATGAGCATTGATGAGGTCGCCTCCCAGTTCAACGCGATGATCTCCGACGGCCTGTTCCGACTGCCGCGGGCCGAAGGCTGAAGCCGCCGCCGCGCCGCCCGGCAATGGTTGCGCGCCGCAGAGATTTGCCATACATTCTAACATGTGTTCGTAAATCTCGCACCGATGCATCCTCCTTGCGTCGGGCGGAAGGACCACGGAGAGCTGATGGACTTCGCCGTTTCGGACCAAATTAAGGCCATTGCCGACGGGCTGTTGCGGTTCGTCGATCAGGTCGTCGTCCCTCTCGAAGTGGAACACGCCGCCATATTTTCGAACAATCGTATGATTTTTGAGGCAGACGGCCGCTATTCCGATCGGGTGCTCGAACTGCGGCGACAGGTGCGCACGAAATCTGCCGAGGCCGGCTACTACACCATGCTGGGCGCCGAGGAGCTTGGCGGCGGCGGTCTCGGCGCCGTCGCGGCCGTGTGGGTGCAGATGCAGCTCGCGCGCCGCTATGGGCCCGAGCGCCACCTGATCCACCATGTGGTTGTGCCCTCGCCCTTCACCAACGGGCTTTCCCCGGTGCTGCGCCATCTCGACAAGGGATTGAAGGAGAGATACCTGCCAGGGATCGCCTCGGGCGAGAAGACGCTCTGCTTCGCGTTGAGCGAACCCGATGCCGGGTCCGACGCGCAGGCGATCCGCACCCGGGCCGATCGCGACGGGGATGATTGGGTGATCACCGGCACCAAGCAGTGGATCACCAATAGCCCCTATGCGGACTACGCCGTTGTCTTCGCCGTCACCGACCGCGAGCAGGCCGAGGGGCGCAAAGGTGGCGTGACAGCCTTCTTCGTCGATACGGCGACACCCGGCTTCAAAGTGACGGCTGTCATTCCGTTGATGGGCCAGGCTGGCGGCGATACCGGCATTATAGCGCTCGATCGGGTGCGCGTCCCCGACCGCAATCGCCTGGGCGAGGCCGGCCAGGGCCTGACCGTCGCCATGCAGGGCATCAATGCCGGCCGTCTCGGCATGGCCGCCACCTGTGTCGGCTATGCCGAATGGGCCCTCGCCATGGCGTCGGACTACGCCGGGACGCGTCGGACCTTCGGCAGGCCGATTGGCGAGCACCAGGCCATCCAGCATCACCTCGCGGATATGGCGATGGACGTCTTCGCCGCCAAGAGCATGTTGCTCAACTGCGCGGCTCGCATCGACGCCGGGCTGCCAGCGCGCGGCGAGATCGCCATGGTCAAATGCTTCGCCACCGAAATGCTGTCGCGCTGCATGGACCGTGCGATCCAGGTCCATGGCGCAATGGGGCTGACCAACGAGTTGCGGCTTGAAGCCGGGTACCGCTTTGCGCGCATCATGCGCATCCCGGACGGCACCGCCGAGATGCAACGGCGGACCGTCGCGACGGAACTGTTGAGGGGCCGGCTGGAAATCTGACGCGAGAGATGCCGCGGCGCGGCAGAAGATCGCTGGCCGGGAGCTTGGGAGGAACAATGGCTTTTGCTGCAAGCGCGCATCACCGCGAGATCGAGGAGGCGGTCGGGCGGATATGCCAGGACTTTGATGATGGCTACTGGCTGGCGAAGGACACGGAGGGTGTGTTCCCACACGAGTACTACCGTGCGATCGCGGAAGGCGGCTGGCTCGGCATCGCCATGCCCGAAGAATATGGCGGGGCCGGGCTTGGCATCACGGAAGCTGCCGTCATGATGCGCACGATCGCCGAATCCGGCGCCGGGATGTCGGGAGCATCGGCGGTCCACATGAACATATTCGGCCTCCAGCCTGTGGTCGTCTTCGGCACTGCGGAGCAGAAGGCGCGGATGCTGCCGCCGCTGATCCGTGGCGAGGAGAAGGCGTGCTTCGCCGTCACTGAGCCCGATGTCGGCCTCAACACCATCCGGATCAAGACGCGAGCCGTCCGTGACGGCGACCGTTATCTGCTCAGCGGCCAGAAGATATGGATCTCGACCGCGCAGGTCGCACACAAGATGCTGATTCTCGCCCGCACGGGCGAGGTGGAAGAAGAGGGCCACAGGGGACTCAGCCTGTTCTACACCGACCTCGACCGGTCGAAGGTCGAAGTCCGCGCGATCCACAAGCATGGGCGGCACGCCGTCGATTCCAACATGCTGTTCCTCGAAGGCGTCGAGGTGCCGGCGGCAGACCTGATCGGCGTCGAGGGCGAGGGTTTCCGGCAGATACTGCACGGGCTCAATCCGGAGCGCATCCTGATCGCGTCCGAAGCAGTTGGTCTCGGCCACGCGGCGCTGCGGCGGGCTTGCCAGTATGCGCGCGAGCGCGTCGTCTTCGACCGGCCGATCGGCCAGAACCAAGGCATCCAGCATCCGCTCGCCCGATGCTGGATGAATCTCGAGGCGGCGTGGCTGATGGTGCTGGAGGCGGCCCGCCGCTATGACGCGGGCGAGGAATGCGGCGCCCAGGCGAACACGGCGAAATTCCTTGCTGCCGAGGCCGCCTACGAGAGCTGCCAGACCGCGGTGATGACCCATGGTGGCATGGGCTATTCGGCCGAGTACCACGTCGAGCGTTACCTGCGCGAATGCCTCATTCCCAGGATCGCGCCAGTCAGCCCGCAGATGATCATGAACTTCGTGGCGGAGAAGGTGCTGGGTCTGCCGAAATCCTACTAGAGCATTTTCGAGCGAAGTGGATACCGGTTCGCGTGAAGAAAATGCGGCCATGCAAGACCTTGAGACGCGGTTCCGCGATTCGGAGAAAAGCGGAAACGCTCTCTAGGCTGGCGATCGGGAGTATTCATGTCGAGACTTGCAGCTTGCACCATCCATGACGGCGTCGCCGTCGTCACCATCGACAACCCACCGGTCAACGCGCTCGGCGCACGGTTGCGTGGAGACCTTTTCGCAGTGCTCTCGGAAGTGGTCGCTTCGCCGGAGGTCGCCGCGATTGTGCTCACGGGCTCGGGACGCAACTTCGTCGCCGGCGCCGACATCTCTGAAATCGGCCGGCCGCCCGTGGAGCCCACGGTCACCTCGATCATCGAGTTGATCGAAGATTGCGAGCGGCCAACCATCGCGGCGATCAACGGCAACGCGCTCGGCGGCGGGCTGGAACTGGCTATGGCGTGCCATTATCGCGTGGCCACGCCCGAAGCCCGTCTCGGCCTGCCGGAAGTCCGGCTGGGGCTTCTTCCCGGCGCGGGCGGAACCCAGCGGCTGCCACGCTTGGTCGGCGCGGCCGCGGCGCTGGATATGATCGTCACCGGTAGTGAGATCGGCGCGCGGAAGGCGAGCGGGATCGGTCTGGTGGACGCGCTGTCCGAAGGCGACTTGATGCGCGAGGCGATCGCCCTTGCGCAGGCGCGCGCGGCCGAGAATGGTTCCCATGTTGCCGTGCGGTATCGCGAGGACAAGATCGCCGCCGCAAAGCGGGATCTTGCCGGCTTCGAGGCGCACCGTGACGCCCTGCTGAGCAAACGGCGCGGGCTACGCGCGCCGCAGCTTGCCGCCCTGTCCGTCGGCAACGCTCTGACGCTGCCTTTCGACGATGCGCTGGCCGCCGAGCGCGGCTTCTTTCTTGAGTTGGCGTCGTCCGACGAGTCGAAGGCGCTGCGTCACCTGTTCTTCGCCGAGCGCGAGGCTGCAAAGCTCGATGGCGTGACGAAGGAGGCCGCGCGCGCGGTCCGCAGGGTCGGCATCGTCGGCGCGGGGACGATGGGCCGGGGAATTGCCATGGCTTTCCTCAACGCCGGAATGCCGGTCGCTCTCGCGGAAACGGATGAGGAGGCGCTCGCCAAGGCAATCGAGGCGATCTCCGCGTCCTATGCGGCCTTGGTCCGTCGCGGCTCCCTGTCCGAAGAGGAGGCGAGCGCGCGTCGCGGCAATCTCTCGGGAAGCGTCAGCTACGATATGTTTGCCGACTGTGACCTCGTCATCGAGGCCGTGTTCGAGGACATGGCGCTCAAGAAGACGATCTTCGCCGCGCTGGCGGCGGCGACGCCAGCTGGGACGATCCTCGCGACCAATACGTCGTGGCTAGACGTCAATGAGATCGCCGCCGCCACGGACCGGCCGCAGGATGTGCTGGGGCTGCACTTCTTCTCCCCCGCCCACGTGATGAAGCTGCTCGAAATCGTGCGCGGCGAAAGAACCTCGCCCGCGGCGCTGGCGACCGCACTGAAGCTCGCAAGGCGTATCGGCAAGGTTCCGGTGGTGGTCGGCGTGGGCTACGGCTTCGTCGGCAACAGGATGCTGGCTGCGCGCAACGCCGAACTCGAAAGGCTGATGCTCGAAGGCGCGATGCCGACACAGATCGACCGGGCCTTCAGGGATTTCGGCTGGCCAATGGGACCGTTCGAGATGACTGACCTCGCGGGTCTCGACGTTGGCTGGCGCAATCGCCGGGCACATGGCAAGACGGCGCCTGTTGCCGATGCGCTCTGCGAGATGGGCCGGTTCGGACAGAAGACTGGACGTGGCTTCCATCTTTACCCGGATGGATCGCGCAAGGGCGTGCCCGACCCGGAGGTCGAGAAGCTGATCAGGACGATGGCCGAGGAAGCCGGCATCGCTCCGCGGGCGGTGTCGTTCGCCGAGATCCTCGAGCGGACGCACTATCCCATGGTCAATGCCGGCGCACAGGTCGTCGAGGAGGGCATCGCACGCCGCGCCGCGGATATCGATGTCGTATGGGTCAACGGCTACGGCTTCCCCGCATGGAAGGGCGGGCCGATGTTCTGGGCGCGGAAGGAAGGCCTGTCACGCATCGAACGATTTCTGGCGCGCCAGTTCGAAGCGACAGGCTCCGAGCATTTCCGGCCGTCGCCAATGCTGCCGCTTCTCGCCGCTTCGGATTGATAGCCTTGCCGGCACGGCCTCAGGCCTCGGTGGATTCGCGGTGGAGGAGTTCCGGCGCCCCCACGCACCCTTTGCGCGCTAGGTGGGCGATCTCCTCGTCGGAATAGCCTATCGCGCGCAGCACCTGCGCCGTGTGCTGGCCGGCAGATGGAGCGGGAGCGCGCACGCTTTGCCCGATGCTCTGCAACTGCACCAGGAGATTGGCGATCGGCAGTGCAGTTCCGACGCCGGGCTGGCTCACCGTGCCGAGTACACCGCTTTCCATGATGTCGGGATCGCCGATCGCCTGATGCGGTGAGTAGACGGGGCCGGATGGGATGCCGGCGCGGCCGAGCTGCTCGATCGCTTGCGCCGTGGTCCGTGTCTTCGTCCATTTCCGCATTACCCGCGACAGCGCCAGCCCGTTCTGGCCGCGCGCGGCATCCGAATCGAAGCGGGGGTCGCGCGCGAGCTCCGGCCTGTCCATCAGCCTCGCCCAGCGCCGGAACATGGGGTTGCCGACGACCTGGACGGCGATCGCGCCGTCGAGGGTCGGAAAGAAGTCCGATGGCGCGGAGTTCGGGCTGCGGTTGCCGTAGGGTCGGCGGTCGGTTCCCTTGACCGCCGCCTCGATATGGGCCGCGTTGATGAAGGTAAACGCCGTCGCCAGCAGCGACGCCTGCACGTTCTGGCCTTCCCCCGTCTTCAGCCGGTGAATGATCGCGGCCAGCGTGCCGACAGCGCCGGCGAGCCCGGTGCCGTAATCCACATAGGAGCTGGCCGCGCGCGACGGCCGCGACGGGCTGCCGCCTAAATAGGCTGCGCCGCTGACGGCTTGAGCGACAGCGTCGAAGCCCGTCCTTCCGCCAAGCGGACCCTTGGGGCCGAAGGCGGAGAGATTTGTGGCGATGATGTCGGGCTTCAGTCTGCGCAGGGTCTCGTAGTCGAGCCCGTGCCGCTTCAGCGTCCCGACCGGCATATTGGTGATCACCACATCCGCTGTACAGGTCAGCCGCTCCACGATCTGTCGCCCTTCCGACGACGCGGCATCGACGGCAAGGGACTTCTTGTTGCGGTTGAGCTGGAGGAACAGCGCTCCGTCACCGTCATCCGTCACGGGAATGAGCCTGCGGTCCTCGCCACCGCCCACCGGCTCGATACGGACGACCTCGGCCCCAAGATCGCCCAGTACCGAGGCGCAGTAGGGACCTGCGATGTACCTGCTGAAATCAAGAACCCTGAGATCGCCCAGTACAGGCATGCCTCAGGCCTTTCCGCCCGCGCGGACGAAATCCGGCGTTCGTTTCTCCCTGAACGCAGCGATGCCTTCGCGCATATCGGCGGAACCCAAGCAGATCGACTGGTGGAGCGCCTCGGCTTCAAGGGCGGAGGCGAGGCTTGTGGGCGGCTCCTTCAGCATCAGCCGCAGTTGCAGCAGCGCGGCCGCCGGCGCTTCCGCAAGGTTCCGGGCCTCGCCGACTGCTCGTTCCCAAACCGCCTCGTCTTCGACGATCGCGTCGGCCAGCCCGACCGCCAGCGCCTCCTCGGCGCCGAAGCTGCGCGCCTCGAACAGGGCTTTGCGCGCAAGGCTCGGTCCAATGCGCCGTGGAAGCGTGTAGGTGATGCCGAAATCGGGTACCAGCCCGATCTTGAGGAACGGAAAGCCGATCGTCGCCGAGCGGCCCATCACGATGCTGTCGCACAAAAGCGCAAGCCCCGCCCCCGCCCCCAGGCAGTGTCCGTTCACGGCGGCGACCAGGGGCTTCGGCGACGAGCCGGCCAAAAGCGCGAGATCGCCGGCCGATCGCATCATGTGATGGGACGCCTGACCGGGCGCGTGATCGGCTATCCGGGACAGGTCTCCGCCGACGGAGAAATTGCGGCTTTCCGAGCCGATGACAATCGCGCGGACGGCGGGGTCCCGATACAACAGGCGAAGCTTGGCGGCGATATCGTCGCGCAGGGATTCGTCCAGCGCGTTGCGTCCGGCCGGATCGCACATGACAAGGCGCGCGACGCCCCGATCCTCGCCTTGCACCTTTACGTCGCCCATGTCGCCTCCCGCCGCCCTCTCGATCATGCGTTTCCAACAAGAGCATATTTTCTAACGTTTGTTTGTCAATTGCAATAAACCTCGTTCCTTCATCAAGCCATCGCTGACGCAAGGGTGCGCACCTCCACTCGGAAAAGCTCGCGCATTTCGTTGGCCTTATGCAAAGCCGGCCTCGGGAGCATGGAAAGAGAATCGTCCGTGGCGCATTGGACAGGCAAGGTGAAGGATTGACACAATCATTCTAACATCTGTAATAAATCACCGTTGCGGTGTGGCTGCGGCCGGCCCTTGCCGGAGGAGGCGGCGCTCATGGATCTTTTCGAACGAACCATACCGGGCGCCGTTATCGACGCTGCCAACCGGCACGCGGAGGCGCCCGCGATCGTCGAGCAGGGCAACGTCCTAACCTATCAGCGGCTGCTCGATCGCGCCCTGCGGGCCGGCGCAGTCTTCGCGGGCCATGGTGTGGGCAAGGGTGACCGCGTTGCGATCCTCCTCCCCAATTCCACCGCATGGGTGGAGGCCGCGCTCGGTGCGGCATTCATCGGTGCGGTCGTCGTTCCGGTCAGCACGAGGCTGAAAGCCCAGGAGGCCGCCTATATCCTGCGCAAGTCGGGCGCACGCGTTCTTGTCGCCGCCGGCAACTTCCTCGGAACCGACTACGCGGCCATGATCGATGACCACGACGTTCCCGATCTTCGGGTTCGCATCCGCTGCAGCCTCGGCGAAGGGGACGGGGACGAATGGGCGGCCGCTTTGGCTGCCGTCGACGAGGATGCGAAGGCAAGGACGCTCGAGAGCGGCAGAGCGGTGCGGGAGAACGACATCGCGGAGATCATCTTTACCTCCGGCACGACGGGGTTCCCCAAGGGGGCCATGTTGCGACAGGGTCAGGTCGTCCGCGTCTACGGCATCTGGGCCGAGGGAACCGGCATCCGCGCCGGTGACCGCTACCTCATCATCGCTCCCATGTTCCACTCCTTCGGCTTCAAGGCCGGCGTGATCGCCTCGATCCTCAAGGGCGCGACCATGTATCCAGTCCGGATCTTCGGCGCGGCTGAAACCCTGAGGACGATCGAGGCCGAGAGGATCACGGTCATGGGCGGACCGCCCACCATCTTTACCTCTCTGCTGGAGATGAACGAGGCGGCTGGGCACGACCTATCCAGCCTGCGCAGCGTGGCGACGGGCGCCAGCATGGTTTCGCCCGAACTGATCAGGACGCTTCAACGGGATGTCGGCGTCGAGATCGTCGTCAACGCCTACGGGCTGACCGAATCCTGTGCGCTGGTGACCATGACCAGACCGGACGATCCGGTCGAGCTGATCGCCACCACGGCGGGCAGGGTCATCGAGGGCGTGGAAATGAGATGCATGAGCCAGGACGGTAGGCTGGCGCAGGCTGGCGAACCCGGCGAGATACAGGTGCGGGGCCACAACGTCATGGCCGGATATTTCGAGGACGAAGCCGAGACAGCGAAGGCCATGACCGCCGACGGCTGGCTCAGGACCGGCGACATCGGCATCGTCGACGCCGCCGGCTATCTGCGCGTCACTGACAGGCTAAAGGACATGTTCATCGTGGGCGGCTTCAACTGCTATCCCGCCGAGATAGAGAAGCTGATGCTCGCCTATCCCGGCATCCGCGAGGCAGCCGTGGTCGGCGTTCCCGACGCGCGGTTGGGCGAGGTCGCCAAGGCATTCGTCGTGCCGAAGGAAGGCACGGGTTTCGATGCCGAATCCTTTATCGCCTGGTGCCGGCAGAACATGGCCAACTACAAGGTGCCACGATCGGTCGAGACGATCGCGGCGCTGCCTCGCAACGCGATGGGCAAGGTCCAGAAATTCCTGCTGCGCGACGGCAGCGCCTGACAGGTCACGTCGCTATCCGCAATCAAACACATGAAGACGCCGATGCTCGAGAACGACTACAAGCATATTTCCTTCGCACGGAGCGGGAACATCCTGCGCGTGACGCTCAACCGGCCCGACAAGCTCAATGCGATCAACGGTGAGATGCACCGCGAGCTCTCACGGCTGTTCTTCGATCTCGCGCTGGACGATCGGTCCGACGTCATCGTGCTGACCGGCGCAGGCAAGGCGTTCAGCGCCGGCGGCGATATCGACCATCTCGAGCGATGCCGCGCCGATCCGGCGCTGTTCGACGTGGCGCTGCGCGAAGCGAAGCTGCTGGTTTCGGGCCTGCTCGATTGCGACAAGCCCGTCATCTGCAGGATGAACGGCGACGCCGTCGGTCTCGGTGCGACGATCGCGCTGCTTTGCGACATCGTCATCGCCGCCGATCACGCCAGGATCGGCGATCCGCATGTCAGGGTAGGCTTGGTGGCGGCCGACGGCGGCGCGGTGATCTGGCCGTATCTGATCGGCTATGCGCGTGCCAAGCAATATCTGCTGACCGGCGATCTGATCGGTGCCCCGGAGGCGTGTGGGATCGGACTGATCAATTTTGCGGTTCCGGAAGCCGAGCTTGACACGAAGGTCGACGAATGGGCGCGGCGGCTTGCCGGCGGCGCCACGCTTGCCACCCGCTGGACCAAGGCGACGATCAATGTCGGCCTCAAGCAGATCGCCGGCGGCATCATGGATGCCGGGCTCGCCTATGAGGGCCTGTCGCAGCGGACCGAAGATCATGGCGAGGCGATCGCGGCGATGCGCCAACGGCGCAAGCCTCAGTTCAAGGGCCGCTGATTGCCCTTCGCCAACGGATTGCAGATCGAGGAGAGCTTAAGGATGCAGCCGGCCGCAATCGTGTCCTTCGCGCGCACGCCCATCGCCAAGGCGGGGCGCGGCGCCTATGCCGGGGTACATCCGGTGACGCTCTGCGGCCATGCGATCCGCCACGCGGTCGCCCGCGCCGGGATCGAGCCCGGCGAGGTCGAGGAGGTCGTCAACGGCTCGGCTGTCTCCGTCGGCCCGGCTGTGGGCAATATCGCCCGCCACGCCATCTTCCGTGCGGGCCTTCCCGCGACAACGACCGCCGTGACGGTGACGCGCGCCTGCGCCTCGGGCCTACAGGCGATAGCCACCGCCGCACAACGCATCATGGCCGGCGAGATATGCGTGGCGGTTGCATCGGGAACCGAGACGATCTCCCTTCAACTCGACCCGGCCTTCCCCAACCTGCGTCGCGAGGAATGGCTTTCGCGAGAGTTGGCCGACCTGTACATGCCGATGATCGACACGGCCGAGGTGGTCGCCAGGCGCTACAACGTCACCCGCGAAGCGCAGGATGCCTACGCGCTCGAAAGCCAGCGCCGCACGGCGGCGGCCCAGCAAGCCGGTCGGTTCGACGCCGAGATCGTGCCGCTCGAGGCGGCCGACTGCTCGCCCGACGCGGCAAAGGCAGCGGCTCTTCTCCGCGACGAGGGGAACCGTCCGAACACGACCCTTGAAGGCCTCGCCGCGCTGGAGCCGGTGCGCGGTGCCGGCAATACGGTCACTGCCGGCAATTCCAGCCAGCTTTCCGACGGGTCGGCTGCCGTGGCGATGATGTCCGAGAGCGAGGCGGAAAGAAGAGGGCTGGAACCGCTGGGCGTTTTCCTTGGGCTGGCTACGGCCGGCTGCGATCCCGACGAGATGGGCATCGGCCCGGTTCTCGCCGTGCCCAAGCTCCTTGATCGGTTCGGACTGAAGGTGGACGACATCGACCTGTGGGAGCTGAACGAGGCATTCGCCAGCCAGGTCGTCCACTGCGCTGAAAGGCTCCACCTGCCGATGGAGCGTCTCAATGTCGACGGCGGTGCCATATCGATCGGTCATCCCTACGGCATGTCCGGCGTGAGGTTGACGGGACATCTCTTGATCGAGGGCCGCCGACGCAACGCGCGGTACGCCGTGGTGACAATGTGCGTAGGCGGCGGGATGGGCGCGGCTGGGCTGTTCCAGCTACGCTGAGACTGAACATTAGACGATCTCAAGGTAGCGTCTCGCGATTAGAGCTTCGGCGCGCAGGGCATCGGCGCGATCCGGTCTTTCGAGGCGGTTCATCTCGACCGCCGCACGCTCGCGTTCCTCGATTTCCGCCAACAGAACCGCGCGTACCTGCGCCGGGTTCAGATGAAGCCGTTCGATTTCGGCCGATCCATCGCTGAAGCGATGTTGGTCCGTCTTAGTCCGGCGTGCTTGAAGCGGTGGCGCTTCGGCGTTGTCGATTGCCGCGATAAGCGCACGAATAAGTGCGGCTTCATCAGTGTGTCCATTCTTGATGGCGGCACGGAGATCGGCGCGCATGCGGGTTTTCATGGTGTATGCGGAATCGTGCGTCATCTCGCATCCTCTTGAGGGTTCAGCTCGCCGTATGGCTACCCTATTTATCCCAATTGTCCTACAATTCGTTCTTTTTGGGGAAAAAAGGGAGTCTTTGCGAATGTCGCGCCAACTTCTTACCGTCGAACAAGCGGCCGAGCAGCTCAACCTGCATGCCAAAACGGTGCTACGGTACATTCGTGACGGACGGCTACCCGCAACGCGGGTCGGCAAGTCCTATCGAATTCCTCGCGCGGACTTGGATGCGTTTGCCGGGCTCGCGAGCGGCAGGTCCGATATGGATACAGGCGCGCGTACGACGTGCATCACCGAAATACCCGGGGTAACCGTCGAGGCAGCGGAACGCATCGCGACGTTCCTCCAGTCTGCAGCGATGACCGGCGACGCCGGCACATCGCCGCTGCATCTTCAGACGGCGTTCGATCCCCTCGCCAAGGTGCTGAAGATCGTCGCGATCGGCAGTCCGTCCGATGTGGGGACGTTGCTGAAAATGCTGCATCTGCATATTGGGGCGCGGAGATGACGGACCACGGCTGTGGTCGCGGGAGATTGGCGGGGTGTCCGTGCCCGACCAGCCCCGTTCGGCAAACCATTGATGCGCGGCGCGGGTGGTATCACGGCGTGCTGAGGTCGTTCCTTGCGCAGGATGGCGATCCAACCCCTTCCGTCACCGCCTCGCTGCTCGTCGCTTCGCCGGACGGGATGCTGGAAAAACCGAGGACGTGCCTTCCCTTGTCGAGGAAGCGCTGGCCAGACTGCTGGTTCGTCGTCGACTCACTGTTTTAGCCGGAGCTACCGGCCGAGTTTTACGCCGGCAGCCTCACGGTCCCAGGTGCGCGCTGTCCGGCCAATCTCTTTCAGGATGTGCTTCCTGACCTTGCCTGTGGGCGTTTTGGGTAGCTCTGCCACCATGTCGAGGAACCGGGGAATCATGAAATAGGGCATGCGGTTGGCAGCGAAGCGGATGAGATCCTCCGGTGTCGAGGTGTGATCCGCCTTCAGAACGATTGCCGCCATGACTTCCTGCTCAGTATCCTCGGACATCACCGGAAACACCGCGCATTCGGCGACTGCCGGATGCTGGCTGAGGATTGCCTCGACTTCCATGGATGAGATATTTTCGCCACGTCGCCTGATCGTGTCGCGCAGCCTGTCCACGAAATAGAAATTGCCCTCCTCGTCATAACGGCCTGCATCGCCGCTATGGAGCCAAAGATTGCGCCACATCTTCGCGGTCTGCTCCGGCTGGTTCCAATAGCCCAGCATCGTGATCCACGGCTGCTTTGGCCGCACCAGGATTTCCCCCAGCACGTGGGGCGGCACAGGCTGGTCATTCTCGTCCGCGATCATGACCTCGAACCTGTCGTCGCGGATCTTTCCCACGATCTGATTATCGGCAATCGACCTGGTCAAAGGCATGGACAGCGGCGCATTGACTTCCGTGGAGCCGTACGCGGACGCCACCTTCAGGTCGAAGCGCCGGGCAAATTCATCCACATCCTTGAGGAGCGGGCACATCAGCACCTTGCACAGAGGATTATCGGCATCGTTCTGAGCGGCAGGTTGCCTTTGCAGGAAGTTCGCCATGGCACCGAGGAGATATGTGGCCGTCACGCCAAACCGCCGTACGTCATCCCAAAAACCCCGGACGCTAAATTGACGCGGAATGACGGCGGTGGCGCCGAAAATGGCGGCGCCGAAAATAACGCCCCATTTTCCCGCAACATGAAACAGGGGAAGCCCGGCGGTGTAGTAGACGTCATCCTCAGCGAGTTCCAATATGCCGGCGCAACCTCGGGCATATTCGAAAGCGTGAGCGTGGGCCGTCATGACCCCCTTGGACCCGCCCGTTGTGCCCGACGTGTACATGATCGACATCATCTGCGACTCGGCTGGCAACCCGGCTGGAGAGTCATCCGGCGGCAAGAGATCGGATAGTGGAGTCACTGGCTTTCCAGCAACCGTCTGCAAGCCTGCAGCATTCTCGGCCGATGCGATGATGAAGCGCTCAAGTCGAGACAACGGGGCTTCAAGACCTTCAAACCGTTCGGCGAAACTCGCGTCGATGATGGCGTTCTTCGCGCCGCAGTCATTGACGATGTGGGCGAGAATATCACCGCGATAGGCAGTGTTTACTGGAACATCGACGATCCCCGCCTTTGAGCAAGCGATCCAGATTGCAATTTGTTCGACCGAGTCCCGCAGCATGACCAACAGAGTGTCCCCGGGCTGCATACCGATCTCGATCAACCCGTGCGCAAGCCGGTTCGAGAGCAACTCCATATCCGCATAGCTGGCGTCCGACGTCTCGAACCGAAGCCAGGTCTTGTCGGGATGAATGCGGCAAGCTTCCTTCAGCACATGCACGATGGTGCGTTCACCTGATGAAAAAGGCTTCATGGCTCGTGAGCCTCCTTTTCCCGGCCACTTGCGTTTTGCCGACTTAACGGTAGGATATCCGACTAGTCAGGCGGTTTTCAACCAAAAGAGCCGATAGGGAGACATACGCCATGAAGGCACCAATCAGGGTCGAAAAATCGGGACATGTGGCATGGATGTACCTGGACCGCCCAGAGAAACTCAACGCCATGACCATCGACACATGGGCGCTGTTGGGCGATCTGCTGCGCGCGTTGAACAGCGATCTCGATATCAGAGTTCTGGTCATCGCCGGCGAGGGGCGCGCCTTTCTGGCCGGCCATGACGTCGGCGAGATCAAGGAGCATTCAGAGCATATCAGTGCCGGGCAGATCGGCGCCAGCCAACTGCGCGAATGGCAGAAGAAGCTTCAGGAAACGACCCGTCTGATCCGCCTCGTCCGATTCCCGGTCATTGCCGCGGTGCATGGCTATGCGGTCGGTGCGGGGTGCGAATTGGTCTTTGCCTGCGACCTTGTCGTGGCAGAGCGGTCCGCGAAATTCGGGTTTCCCGAGGTGAATATCGGCGCCACCATTACCAATGGGGGGACCTTTTTCATGCCCAGAAAGGTAGGCTTGGCCAAGGCGCGCGAGCTTGCCTACACCGGTGAATTCATCGATGGAGACGAGGCGCACCGGATTGGGCTCGTCAACCGTTTGGCGGCAGACGGAAATGTGCGCGCCGATGCCGAGAAGCTCGCCAACCAGATCGCAAGCCGGGCGCCGATCGCGGTCCAGGCGCACAAGGTGATGCTCGACCGGGGGCTGGAGGCGTCCCTTGAAGTGATGCTCCATTTCGAGACCGAGTGCATGATCCAATCAAACCTGTCGCGCGACAGCATCGAGGGTACCTCTGCCTGGCTCGAGAAGCGCCAGCCCAACTTTACAGGCACATGACACTGAACTGCAGAACGGGTGAGCTTACCTGATGCGCGTGCCTAAGGACAGTATTGCACTGGCCGATTCTCGCAATCGTGCCCTTCGGGGAAGGCGTGGGCTCCAGCGGGGGAATGTCGATCGCGAGCGCCTGCTTGACGTGTCATCGGCGCTGTTCGCCAGCAAGGGCTACAGGGCCACATCCCTCGACGACATCGCTGCCGCGTTGGGCATCAAGAAGTCCAGCCTCTATCATTATGTCTCTTCAAAGGACGAGATCCTGATCGGCCTCTATAGCCGGCTGTATGAGCTGGTTGAACCGCGCATCTGGGCGATCAGAGCTGAGCCGCTTGCTCCCGACCGCAAGCTCAGGAAAATGGTGGAAGCCTATATCGAGCTCATCACCACGCATATCGACAGCTTCTCCACCGCATGGCTGAACGAGCACGAGCTTTCGCCTGAGAACCGGCTGGCCATTCAGCGCCGGCATCGCCGGATGGAAAGGACCTTCGAGGCCGTAATCATCGAAGGTCAACAGCAGGGACTGCTTGCGCGCCACACGCCCCGTTTGATGGGCCTTGCCATGTTCGGAATGGTCATGTTCATTCAATACTGGTACCGAAACGCCAAGATCTCCAAAGAGCAGATTAAGTCAGAGTTCCTTGCCATCCTGGAATCTGGCTGGAAGACCGCCCGCCCTGAAGAGAAGCGCGAAATCCCGGACGTGTCTTTCGAACGACTCGAGAATTCATTGAGATCAATGAAGCATGAGCTAAAGATCTTGAAGGCTGCCTGGTCCAAAAACGCATGCTAGAGTGCTTCCGCTTTTCTTATCTCAGATCAGGCGCCGAGGCGCCTATGCGAGCCAGCGCTTGCGCCTTCGGTAATGTTTCACGGCGTGATAATTCACGCGACCGGCGCCGCCCAAATAGAATTCCTGAACGTCGGGATTTTCCTTCAAGGTCGCAGCGCGATCGTGCATCACGATGCGTCCGTTCTCGATCAGATAAGCCTCGTCGACGATGTCCAAGGCTGCCGTCGCATTCTGCTCCACCAGCAGGAGACCCATTTTCTTTTCCCGGTTGATGCGGCTGATCGTTGCGAAGATCTCGTCCACCAGATAGGGTGCAAGGCCGAGGCTCGGTTCATCCAGCATCAGTAGCCTGGGCTCGGTCATCAGCGCACGGCCAATTGCCAGCATTTGCTGCTCGCCGCCTGAGAGATAGCCCGCCCGCGTTTGGGCGCGCTCTGCCAGACGCGGGAAGAAGCTGAACACCATGTCCTTGAGCTCCGCCGCCTTTTGCGCGCCGCGATGCATCGAGGCCGCAGCGATAAGATTTTCGGCCGGGGTCAGATGACCGAAAACGCGGCGTCCCTCCAGCACCTGCACGATGCCGCACCGAACACGCTGTGCTGCCGTAAGCTCTCCGATGTCCTGTCCCCTGAATCGCACCCGTCCGCGGGTGACTTCGCCGCGTTCTGGCTTGAGCAGGCCGGAAATGGCCTTGAGCGTCGTGCTTTTGCCGGCACCGTTCGCCCCCAGCAGTGCAACCGCGCCTCCCTCGGAAACCCTTAGCGAAACGCCTTTGATCGCGAGGAAGACGCGGTCGTAAACAACCTCGATATTCTCAAGCTCCAGCATGACGGCTCAGTTCCCGGACGCCTTGAACTCTTGCGCAGTTTTGCGAACGAGCTCCCACACAAGATCCTGAGAGGCGGCATACCAATCCGTCTTCGGCACCCATCTGGTGCCATCCCACTGGCAAATCCGGCCTTTGCCGCCGCCCTGATGATCCCGCGCGCTTATGGTGACCGGGGGCATCAGCCCCTGTGCATCGAAATTGGCGATGCTTTCCAGGCCGGCCTTGAGCTGCGGCCCCGCGAGCTTGCCGGGTGCCTTCTCCAGCGCGTGGCGAATGCCTTCCACAACCAGCGCCGCGCCGGCGACACCGATATTGTAATAGGATGATCCTACCTTCTCGGCGGGGCCGGCACTCTTGCCTTTCGCTACGACTTCGTTCTCGATGGCCTGAATGATCGGCAAGTCCTTGCCATAGGCCACGCCCTCAAAGCGCAGCACACCCTTCGCGGCCTCCCGGCCGGCAATTTCGGTGTCGACTTCCGAGAGCCAGGCATTCGACACCAGGCGGTCAAGCTTGATTCCGTTGCGGATGGCTTCGCGCAGAGAGACGGTCTGGCCGACGCCCGCTCCCCAAATGATGGTCCAATCGGGCCGAACTCGGCGGACCGAGGTCCAGGTCGCGGACTGCTCGTTCCCCGGCGAGGGATAATGAAAGATGCTGAGCTCAAATCCCTCTTTGTCGGCCAATGCTTGGAAGATCGGGAGGGGCTCCCGGCCGAATGGCGAGTCGATTCCGACAAAGGCGATCTTCTTTCCTTTCAGATCACCATTCTCTTGATCGGCAATGTATTTCACAATACTCGCCGCCTGCGACCAGTAGAGCGGGCTCATCGGGAAAATGAAGGGGAAGGTCTCGCCATCCGCTGCATCGGACCGGCCATGCATGATGGTCATCATGTTGACCTGATCCTTGAGGGCCCGTGGCACGACCGCGCGCGACACGGGCGTCGACAGGAAGTCGACCAGCACCACACCGTCGTTCTTCATACGCTCATAGGCTTCGATTCCGCGCTGGGGTTGGTTGGCGGTATCGACAACGTCCACCTGCAGCGTGTAGCCGTCGATGCCGCCGCGCTCATTGATCAGGGTGAAGTAGTCGCGTTGACCCTGGTTGTAATCAGAGGTGACGAAAGTGTAGACGGCCGTGAAATCCTGGGCCAGGCCGATCTTGACCACCTTGTCGTCCGCTTGCGCCATACCCGCGGTGATCGCGAGCGCTGCTGCCGCAAGTAGCCTTGATACAGTTCTCATGTGGATCTCCCTCCATTTTATTCTTCATTCGCGCCGAGAACCTCAGCGCTGAACATTGCGAAATGGCCATGCCAGGAAATACTTGCGGACATTGTCGTAGACCTTCGCGAGCCCCAAGGGCTCGAGCAGCAGGAAACCAACGATCAAGCCGCCATAGAGGATGAGCGGAATGAGGGCCACGATTTCCGAGGGCAGCGACAGGTCGAGCCATCGGACCGCCAGCACGACGAGATTGTTCAGCACAATGGGCGCGAGGAGGACGAGCCCCGCCCCAAGGAAGCTGCCCAGCACGGAGCCCATGCCGCCTACGATCACCATGGCCACGGCTTGGATCGACACGTCGAGGTGAAACTGCTCCGGGGTCACTGCGCGGTAGTAGCAAAAGGCCAGGATCGCGCCCGACACGCCGCCGAGAAAGGACGATACCCAAAAGGCCGCCAGCTTGTAGTAGAAGGCATTCACACCAATAATCGCCGCCGCGAAGTCCTTCTCGCGTACGGCCACCAGTGCCCGCCCGAAGCTGGTGCGTTCCACATTCAGCATGAACGCGGTCACCAGAATGCAGATGGCGAGAGCGGTCCAGTAGTACCCCGCCTCCGATACGACCGGCAGACCGAGTAGCCGGATAGTGGGGGTCTGCAAGGTCGCCTGGCTGCCGCCGCTGATGGCGGGCACATGCGAAATCACCCAGTCGATCATGTACTGCATCGCCAGGGTGGAGACAGCGAGATAGAGCCCCTTCACGCGCAGGGCTGCTGCGCCAAAGACAAGACCGATGAGGGCCGAGAGCAGCCCGGCGCCGAGCAAGGCGAGTTCGAAAGGCAGCCCGGCGCGCACCAGATGAATGGCGCCATAGGCACCGATGGCCATCACCGCGGCAAAGCCCAGGTGGATCTGACCTGCCCAGCCCATCAGCAAGTTGAGAGACAGCGCGGCTGTCGCCCAGATGATCCAAGGCAGCAGATAACTGCCGAGATAAAGCGACGGCAGAACGTAAGGCGCCGCAACCGCCAGGACTATGATGACGGCCACAAGCGATCGGTCGAACGGCACGGGCCAGAGCTGAGCGTCGGCCGCGTAAGAGACAGGCTTGATGCCGGACAAGCGATAGAACATGGCTCAAACCCGCTCAATGTCTTCGCGGCCGAAGAGGCCGTGTGGTCGCAAGATGACGGTGAGCAGGATCACCAGCGAGGCCACCACGTCGCGCGTGCCGCCACCCACATGAGGGTCGAGAAAGGCGGGCACCACGCTTTCCAGCACACCAATGATCACGCCGGCGATGAGCACGCCGGGAATGCTGTCCAACCCGCCCAGTATCGCGATGGCCAGCGCCTTGATCAGCAGCAGCGATAGCGTCCAGTCCACCCCCTGCACGGAACCCCACAGGATCCCGCCAAACGCGGCCGCTACGCCAGCCAGCCCCCACGACAGGCCGATCGCTCGCTCGACGAAAATACCCACCGACCACGAGGCCATCTGGTCATCCGAGACCGCGCGCAGCACCGTGCCGAGGCGCGTGCCGAAGAACATGATCGACAGGAGCACCAGACCGAGGGCGACTGCGCCGGAAACCAAATAGGCGGTATTGATGAGCACCGGACCCACAATGATCGGAGCTTGCGGGATGCCGAGATCCAGCCGCTTGATCGCAGTGCCGAATATTGCCGGTGCCAAACCGCGCAGCAGGATTTCCAGACCCAGGGTGAGCATCACCACCATGATCACGGGCTGACCGACCATCGGCCGAAGCGCCACGCGCTCAATGCCAGTGCCGAAGAAGAACATGATCGCCAGGCTGAGGGGGATGGCTAACCACAGCGGCATCCCGGCCAGCACCAGCAGCGCCCAGGCGACATAGGCGCCGACCATGGCCATTGCGCCCTGGGCCAAGTTGGCTATGCCGGAGGACTTGAAGATCAGCACGATGCCCAACGCGATGAGGGCATACATCAGGCCAATGAGGATGCCGTTGGCCGAGAGTTCGAGCAGAAAGGCAATATCCATCGGCATCACCCCTATGCGACGGTAAAGATGCGCAGCCGGCGTTTCAGCACGCCGATTGTGCCGTTCTCGTAGCCGATGCGGGTCTCGTGCTCGACCGTATCCCCAGGCTCGTACAGGGCCTGAACGACCGGCGCGTAGCGCTCCTCGATCACATTGCGGCGCAGTTTCCGCGTACGCGTGACCTCGCCGTCGTCCGGATCGAATTCCTTCGGCAGGTTGACGAACCGCTTGATGGCCAAAGCCGGTG
The DNA here is from genome assembly GCF_005281615.1 of Rhodoligotrophos defluvii. Taxonomy (NCBI): domain Bacteria; kingdom Pseudomonadati; phylum Pseudomonadota; class Alphaproteobacteria; order Hyphomicrobiales; family Rhodoligotrophaceae; genus Rhodoligotrophos; species Rhodoligotrophos defluvii. Next base: position 89,791 of record NZ_SZZM01000006.1, read on the forward strand.
GCAGCTGCTGGTTGAGCTTGCGGATGACGTCGGCGATCAGCTCGTAAACCCGCGGTTCCTGCGACAGCTCGGCATAGGAGGTGTAGGCGATGCCGTTCTGTTCGGCCCAATGGCCGACAGCGGCCTTATCGATGCAGATGAGCGCGGTCAGGACGTTGCGACCCGCGCCGATCACCGCGGCTTCCCCTACGTATGGGCTGAACTTCAAGCGGTTTTCGATGGACGTGGGAACATATCTCGCCCCGGCCGCCGTGACCATCATGTCGCTCACCCGGCCGAGCACGACCAGGTCGCCATCGCCATCGAGATAGCCCGCGTCGCCCGTATGCAGCCAGCCGCCAGCCAGGGCTGCGACGGTCGCCGACTCGTCGCCGAGATAGCCGTCGAAGACGCTATCGGCGCGCACCAGGATCTCGCCGCTCTCGGCGATCTTGACTTCGACGCCCGGCAGAGGGCGGCCCACGGTCTCAAGCTTGACGCAACCGTCGGCCTGTGCGGCCGTCAGCGCGGCATTCTCCGTCTGCCCGTAGAACTGCCTAAGATCGAGACCGAGACCGCGAAAGAATAAAAAGGTGTCTTCGCCGATCGCTTCGCCAGCGGTATAGGGCCGCCGCACCCGCGCCAGACCGAGCCGGTCGCGAAGCGGACTATAGATCAGCCATTCTCCGATCTGGCGCATGATCCGACGGCTCAAAGCCGGCTTGCGCCCCTGCAGCCTCTCGCGCTCCATGGCGATGGCCAGCGGCATGAAATAGTTGAACAGGCGCCGCTTCAAGCGGGTCGATTCCGCCATGCCGACCTGAACATGGGTCAGCAAGCTGTCCCATGCGCGCGGCGAGGCGAAAAACACCGTTGGCGCCACTTCCCGCAGGTTGGCCAGCATCAGGTCCTGACGCTCGGGGATGTTGACACAGAACCGAAGGGCGATGCCCGCGGCGACCGAGAACACGAAGTCGCCGACCCAGGCCATGGGCAGATAGGCCATTACTTCGTCGCGCAGCTGGAAGTAGTGTGCCGCCTCCGCGTTGCGCACCGCCGCGATCACCCGTCGGTGCTGCAGGGCAATGCCCTTCGGCTTGCCCGTGGTGCCTGAGGAATGCAGCAGCACGGCCACGTCGCTGGGCAGAGGCCGTTGGAGCAGCGCGGCGCGAAGACCTGGCTCCGCCTTCAGGCGTTCGGCACCCTTGGCGATTACCTCGTCCCATGCGAGGAGACCTGGGTCTGGATAGCCTCGCAGGCCGCGCGGATCGTCATAGACGATTATATCTGGCTTGCCGGTGGCGGCCCGCAGCTCCAGCAGCTTGTCGACCTGCTCCTGGTCTTCGGCGAGAGCAAAGCGCGCTCGGCAATTCTCCGCAAACAGCCGGATCTCCTCGGAGGGCAGGTCGGAGAAGACGGGTGTCGCCACGCCACGCAACAGCTCTGCGCCGATTATCCCGAAATAGAGCCGGGGCCGGTTATCCCCAATCACCAGCAAGCCTTCGCCGGCCTCGAAGCCCAAGGCCTCCAGTCCTGCGGCGAAACCGAGCGCTGCCTCGAGATAGTCGGTCCAGGTGAATTCCCGCCAAATGCCGCGATCGCGCTCGCGCATTGCCACTTCCCGCGGATGAAGCTTGGCGTTCTGGGCGAGGAGGTACACCAGAGTGGGTCCATCCAAGCCGGCATTGGCGCGGGGCACGGCCGCGGGATCAGGCGCGGCTGTGCGAATGCATCGCTCAAGCCGCATGGCGCGCCCTGCTCCCGAGATAGGCCGCAATAACGCCGGGATCGGCCAAGGCGTCGGCAGGCCTGCCCTCAGCAATCTTCTCGCCGTAGGACAGCACGGTCATCCGGTCACAAATCGCCGAGACCACATCCATATGGTGCTCGATCAGCAGCACGGTCAGATCGCGCTCCTGCCGCGCGTCCAAGATGAACCGGGCCATGTACTCCTTCTCCTCCTGGTTCATGCCCGCCATGGGCTCGTCCAGGATCAGCAGACGTGGCTCCGCGGCCAGGGCGCGCGCCAGCTCGATGCGCTTCTGCAGGCCCAACGGCACCGTTTCGACCGGTTCCTTGCGGACATCCTGCAACTGGAGGAAATCGATCACCTCCTCGACGATGGCGCGCTCGCGCAGCTCATGGCGCCTTGCCCCCCACCAGTACAGAAAGCTGCCGACGGCGGTGGGCCGCATGTGGATGTGTCGGCCCATCATGATGTTGTCGAGCACGCTCATCCCGCGGAACAGCGCCAGGTTCTGAAAGGTGCGGGCAATGCCGAGGCCAGCGATGCGATAAGGCTTGCGGGCGGTGATGTCTTCACCCTCGAACAGGATGCGCCCCTCCTGCGGCGGGTAGAAGCCGGTAACGACATTGACCATGGTGGTCTTGCCGCTGCCATTCGGGCCGACGAGGCCGTGGATCTCGCCTCGCTCAATGGCCATGGACACGTGCTTCAGCGCCACCAGCCCGCCAAATCTGCGCAGGATGCTTTGGCACTCGAGACTGTGTGCGGCCGTATTCATTATCCGTCCTCCCCAACGCGATTCTCGTTATGTGTCGCACCGCGGCTCGCGTTCGGTCGCAGTACCTGGCTCGGCCACCGGGTTGTTGGGTGACCTAGGCCGTCTTCTTCGATGTGCGCCCCAGCCGTGCTTCAACCGCCTCGCGCATGAGAAACTTCTGCACCTTGCCGGTCACGGTCATGGGAAATGCGTCCACGAACTCCACGTAGCGCGGGATTTTCTCGTGAGATATTTGCCCGGCGCAGAACGCGCGAACCTCTTCCGCGGTGAGGTGCTCGCCGGGACGAACCCGGATCCAGGCACAAAGCTCTTCGCCATAGAAATCATCGGCCACCCCGAAGACATGCACGTCCTCGATCTTGGGGTGTCGATGCAAGAACTCCTCGATCTCGCGCGGGTAGAGATTGATGCCCCCGCGGATGACCATGTCCTTGATGCGCCCGACGATATTGCAGTAGCCGGCCTCATCGATGGTCGCGAGATCACCGGTATGCATCCAGCCGTCCGCATCGAGAACCTCCGCGGTCTTCTCCGGCTCGCCCCAATAGCCGCGCATCACGCTGTAGCCGCGGGTGCACAATTCTCCGGTCGTGCAGCGCGGCACGATGTTGCCGCTGGGGTCGACGACTTTGGCCTCGACATAGGCCTGGACCCGGCCGACCGTGGCAACCCTGCGCTCCAAGGGATCATCAATCGCGCTCTGAAAGCTGCATGGGCTCATCTCCGTCATGCCGTAGCAGATGGTGACGTCGCGCATGTGCATCTGCTCCACCACCTGGCGCATGGTCTCGATGGGGCACGGAGCGCCCGCCATGATGCCGGTGCGCAGCGATGACAGATCGAAACGCGAAAACTCGGGATGGCTGAGCTCGGCGATGAACATGGTCGGCACGCCACAGAGCGCCGTGCATTTCTCCTGCTCGACGGTTGCCAAGGTGGCGAGCGGGTCGAACCCCTCCCCGGGATAGACCATCGCGGCGCCGTGGGTCAGGGCAGCCAGGTTGCCCAGCACCATGCCGAAGCAGTGATAGAGCGGGACGGGAATGCAGATCCTGTCGTCCGGCCCCAAGGCCATCCTGCGGCCCACGAAATACCCGTTGTTGAGTATGCCGTGGTGGGTGAGGGTCACGCCTTTCGGCGCGCCCGTGGTGCCGCTTGTGAACTGGATATTGATCGCGTCGTCGAACCGCAGGCTCGCCGACACAGCGATCAGTTCCTCCCGACCTGCTTCATTGCCAACCCGCAGAACCTCCTCGAATGGTATCGCGCCCGGATGCGCTGGCCCGCCCACCTGGATGACGAGACGCAGATCCGGCAAGCGGGCAGCCTTGAGCCGTCCGGGCTCGGCGTCCCGCAGTTCCGGCGCCAGCTCGCCGAGCATCTCCATATAGCGGCTGGACTTGAAGGCCGTCGCCGTAACCAGCGCAGAGCAGCCGACCTTGGTGAGGGCATGTTCCAGCTCGCTCAGCCGGTAGGCTGGGTTGATGGTGACCAGGATGAGCCCTGCCCTTGCAGCCGCAAACTGAGCAAGGGTCCATTCCGGGCGGTTCGGCGCCCAGATGCCAATGCGCTCGCCGCGCCTCAGGCCGAGCGCGAGCAATCCCGCCGCCAATGCATCCACGCGATCGGCGAATTCCCGCCAGCTCCACCGCACACCGTGGCTGGGCGAAACCAAAGCGTCCCGGCTGGGCCAGAGCGTGGCGCCCCGTTCGAGGCATTGCCCTATGGTCAGCCCGAGCAACGGGGCATCGGCAATGCCGCTGACATAGCTGGCCGAGGTTTCGATCTCCACATCTGCTCGCTGTGTTGGAATGAGCTGTTGCATCGGAATTTCGGCGTCTTGCGGGTTTCTGTTCGGCTATGACCGTCCATTCGGCTCAGGATGCGTCCCGTAGCGCAGGGCGTTCTCCCGTCCGTTCTGCGGCGGAGCAATCGGACGATATCTTGCGCCGCATCTGGTCGTCGAAATCAGCGAGAGAGGGAAACTTGAGCGGTGCCAGGCGATCCACGCTCAACAGATAGTCGTGGTAGGCGCTGAGGATGCACCTGCGCTCCTCATCGGTGACATAGGGCACGTGCCAGGCCGCGAAGGGCGGCAGAACCGACATGCCGACATAGCCCAAGGTGCCGCGCAGGAGGTGGCTGAACATGGCCTCGAAGGAGCCATGTACCGCATCGGATCCGAACATGTGCTCGCGGCTGCCAATGGTGGCGGCAACCAGCGCCTTTTTGCCGACGAGCCCGCCGCGGTCATAAAACCGCGTGCCGCCATAGGCGAGCCCGGAGAGCAGGACCCTGTCGATCCAGCCCTTCATGATTGCGGGCACCGAGAACCAGAACACCGGAAAGCTCAGGATCAACAGATCCGCCTCGAGCAGCTTTTCGACCTCCTGCCTGATGTCGGCGGCGAGCGTTCCCGTCTCGTAGCCGTGGCGCTGCTCGAGCGCATAGACGATGTAGTCGGCACGCTTGGGGCTGCCGAAATCGGCTTTCTTCGCAATGGGATCGAACTGCATCTCGTACAGATCGGAAACCATCACCTCGTGACCACAGCCCGTCAGCGTGTCGATTGCCTGATCTCTCATCGCCGCGGTGAAGGATTTCGGCTCGTAATGAGCGTGGATGAGAAGCACTTTCATGGGACGGCCTCGATCGCTTGCGCAAATACCGGACGCCGTCTGTTCAAGAAGGCGCCGACGCCTTCCGAGAAGTCCTGATGGCCGGCACATTCAACGAAGCCGTCCTCCTCCGCCGCCAGCTGCTGCAGCAGAGACATTTCGGGGGATCGGCGAAGGAGGCGCTTCGTCACGCGATTGGCTGTGCCACTGTTGGCGGCGATTTTCTCCGCGATGCGCAGGGTCTCAGCCTCGAGCGCCTCATCGGGAACGACCCAGTTGACGAGACCGATCTGCCGCGCCTCATCCGCTGCGAAGCTGTCGCGCACCAGCAGCAGCTCCGCAGCGCGCTTGGCGCCGACAGCGCGTGGCAGGAAGAAAGTGGCGCCGCCGTCAGGCGATACTCCCAGCCCCTTATAGGCGAAGGCCAGCTTGGTTGATTGCGCAGCGATCACCAGATCACAGGCCGCAACGAGAGACAGGCCCGCACCGGCCGCCGCGCCATGGATGCTTGCCAGCACCGGCTGCGGCGCCCGGGCAAGTGCCTCAATGAAGGCGTGAAACCCGGATATGATCTCGCGCGCGAAGGGTTGGACCTGGCCCAGGTTATCAGCGAACGCACGGACGTCACCGCCTGCCATGAAGGCATTGCCGGCGCCGCGCAGGACGAGGACACGCGCGCTGCTATCGTCGCAGATGCTGTGGGCGAGGATGCGCATCTCCCGGGCCATCGCCAAGTCGATGCCGTTCATCGCCTCCGGACGGTTGAAGGTGATGCTGGTGATGCCGCGGCTGCTTTCGCGCCGGATGCGGGGCTGAGCCATCCTATCCACCCTCACGTTTGGCCAAAAGGGATGCGAGCGCGCTCGATGATGGCATGCTTGTCCACGCCTGCGGGGAGCGTTCCGAACGCCTGGCCCCAATGGCCGGCGAGCCGCGTTGCGCAGAATGCGTCCGCCACCGCAGGGGGCGCGTAGCGCAGGAGCAAGCTGGCCTGAATGGCGCATGCCATCGTTTCAACTGTGCGGCGCATGGTCGTCTCCAGGCCTGCTGGATTGGCCAACTCATGCTTCAGGGTGTCGACAGTGCGGTCGAGATGCGTGTTCGCGCCGCGTGCTTGTTCGATCTCATCGATCAGCACGCCAACGGTTTCCGGCTCGCGTTGCATGGCGCGCAGCACGTCGAGGCAGATCACGTTGCCCGTGCCTTCCCAGATGCTGTTGAGCGGTGCTTCGCGGTAGAGGCGCTCCATCAGGTGGTCGGCGATGAAACCGTTGCCCCCGTGGCATTCCATAGCTTCCGCCACATGCATGCTGGCGCGTTTGCTCGCCCAGTATTTTGCGACAGGGGTCAGAATGCGCGAGAGCAGTCCCTCAGCCGGATCTGCTTCGGCCCGGTCGAACGCGAGCGCCGCGCGCATCGCCATCCACATCATGGCCTCGCTCTCCAGCGCGAGGTCCGCAAGCACGCTGTTCATGATCGGCTGATCGATCAATGCGCGCTGGAATGCACGGCGGCCGGTCGTATGGTGGATGGCCTGGCTGAGCGCCTGCCGCATCAGGCCGGCGGAGCCAATGGCGATGTCCAGCCGGGTGAGGTGAGCCATCTCGATGATGGTCCGGATGCCGCGGCCTTCCTCGCCGAGCATGGTGGCTTCGAGATCGTAGAACTCTACTTCGCTGCTCGCGTTGGACCGGTTGCCGCATTTCTCCTTGAGCCGCTGGATCTTGAGGCGGTTGCGCCGGCCGTCCGGCAGCCAGCCGGTGGCAAGGAAGCAGGACAGCCCCTTCTCGGTATGAGCAAGGGTCAGGAACAGATCGCTCATGGGCACCGAGAAAAACCACTTGTGCCCGGTGATGAGATATGGGGCGCCGCGGCCGCGCCGGGACGTCGCCGGCCGAGCGGTGGTGCTGTTTGCACGCAAGTCGGAGCCGCCCTGTTTCTCCGTCATCGCCATGCCAACCGTCACGGCAGGCTTGTGCTTGGCATAGATCGCACGCGGATCATAAGCTGGACGATTGATGAGCGGCTCCCATTCGGCAAGAACCGTGGGCTCGTGCCGCAGCGCTGCAATCGAAGCGAAATTCATCAGCATCGGGCAGCAGATGCCGTTCTCGCCCTGGTTCCACAGATAGCTCAGGCCCGCGCGCGCCACGTGCGCTCCCGCCCGAGCGTTCGTCCAGGCGAGGGAGTGAGTTTCTCCGCCATAAATCAGCGCCATGAGCTCGTGATAGGCCGGGTGAAACTCGACGATATCGAGCCGATTGCCGAAGCGATCATGGGTGCGCAGCTCCGGCAGATGGCGGTTCGCCTCTCGGGCGAGCAGCTGGATTCTCTCGCTGCCGATGAGGGCTCCGGTTTGCTTGAGGCGATCCTCTGCCCAATCGGCGCCGAACACGCGCATGGCCTGGACCAGCGGCACGTCGTCGGAATAAGCATTGTATCCCGCAAGCGGCGTGGGCTGGTTGAAGACCTCATGTGTGGCATAGCCCGACGTCCGCTCATCCAAGACAGTGGCAAGGCTGGTCACGGTTTCATTTCCTCCGGGAAGCGTGTATCACCGCGACGCTCGGCGTGAGGGGAAGCATGCGCTGCTGAAGCTGCTTCCAATCGGGCCGTCGCGGGGTAATTCGTCGCGCCGTTGTTTGTATGCTATTCAAACAACTATGCCGGCGTCAATTGCTTTTTTGTATGCCATTTAAACAAAGACGGAGTGACGGTTGAGCACGCTCAGCAACAGGGACGACGACGGGGAGCCCCGCAAGCGGAGCAGGACCCGCGCGACGCGAACGGCCGGTCAGCGCAAGCGCTCGCACCTGCTCGATGTGGCCAGCGCGCTCTTCAAGGCCCAAGGCCTCAACGGTGTGACCATCACAGCGATTGCTGACGCGGCAGACGCTTTCCCGAGCCAGATCACCTATTATTTCCACACCAAGGAAGCGCTGTTTGTCGAGGCGGCTTGCCGTGACATGCTGCACATCGCCGAGAGCGCCGAGCTTGCCGCCGCGCGCGCCCGGACGCCCGCAACCTACATGAAAGCGCTGGTGGATAGTGTGCTGCAGGCCGACGGCTTGGCGTTCTTCGTCGAGGCGCTCGTGCTCGCGCGGCAGAGAACTGATCTTGCCGCCCAGGTTGCCCGTACGATTGAAAGATTGCATGTGGATGGCGCGCGCGCTTTCGCAGGGGAGGTCGCACGCCGCGGCTGGCGCCCCCTTGCGGCACCCGAGCTCATGTCGCGGAAGTTCTGGGCCATTGCGCTGGGCGTCGCGCTGGAAGGCCAGGCATTGGGCAAAGCCGGGGCAGAGATGGCGGCGGACATGGTCGAACTGCTCGGCGCCATGGCGGAGACATCGAGCTGAAACCCGAGATGTCGTCCCCGGTCTGGTGCGGCCGGGTTGATCCTGCCTGCCCAGGCGCTAATCTGTCCCCTCCCATGGGCTGGAACACAAGGGGGTTCTGCGATCGCCGGAAACGCGCATATTGCCACGGCCATCCCGCACCGGCTCGACCGCCTCCCCTGGAGCCGCTTTCACTGGTTGGTCGTGGTCGCGCTCGGCATCACCTGGATTCTCGATGGGCTGGAAGTCACGATCGCGGGGTCGGTCGCGGGCGCATTGCGCGAAAGCCCTGTGCTGCAATTCACCGCCTCGGACGTGGGCTTCGCCAATTCGGCTTATCTCGCGGGTGCGGTGACAGGCGCGTTGTTCTTCGGCTGGCTGACCGACCGCTGGGGACGCAAGCGACTCTTCTCGATCACCCTGGGTGTCTACCTGCTGGCGACGGCGGGAACGGCCTTTGCCTGGGATTTGCCGTCGTTCGCCCTGATGCGCTTCCTGACCGGTGCAGGGATCGGGGGCGAATATTCGGCCATCAATTCCGCCATCCAGGAGCTGATACCGGCACGCAGACGGGGCTGGACGGACCTGGCGATCAATGGGAGCTTCTGGTTCGGCGCAGCGCTGGCGAGCGGCGCCTCCATCCTGCTGCTCGATCCGCGCGTCATCGATCCCGAATATGGCTGGCGCCTGGCCTTTTTCGGCGGCGCGGCGATCGGCCTCGTCATTCTCTGGCTTCGCCGCTTTCTCCCCGAGAGCCCCCGCTGGCTGGCCAGCCATGGCCGCCCCGAAGAGGCCGAGCGCATCATCCAGGCGATCGAGCACCGGGTGGAGGCCGAAGGCCATCGCCTCGCGCCGATCCAGCCAAGCGAAGCCCATGTCCGCCCGCGCCGCTCGACGCCGATGAGCGAAGTCTTCACCACCCTCTTTCGCGATTACCCGAAGCGGACATTCTACTGCCTGGTGCTGATGGCGGCGCAGGCCTTCTTCTATAACGCGATCTTCTTCACCTACGCGATGATGCTGACGGACTTCTACGCGGTGCCGAGCGCCAGCGTGGGTTATTACATTCTTCCCTTTGCCGCCGGGAACGTGCTGGGGCCGCTGCTGCTGGGCCGACTGTTCGACAGCTGGGGACGACGGCCGATGATCATGCTGACCTACACGCTCTCGGGGCTGTTGCTGGCGGCAACCGGCTTCGCGTTCCAGGCCGAATGGCTGACGGCAACGACGCAGACCTTGTGCTGGAGCGCCACCTTCTTCTTCGCCAGCGCCGCGGCCAGTGCAGCTTATCTCACGGCCGCCGAAAGCTTCCCGCTGGAAATGCGTGCCCTCGCCATTGCAATCTTCTATGCACTGGGAACGCTGCTGGGCGCCGCCTCACCGTGGGTCTTCGGCCTCCTGATCGAAAGCGGATCCCGCGACCAGGTGTTGCTTGGCTATCTGTTCGGCGCCAGCCTCATGATCATCGCCGCTCTCGTCACACTGGCCTATGGCGTGGCGGCTGAACGCAAACCACTCGAAGAGGTTGCCAGGCCATTGAGCTGGCATTGAAGCGGGCCGGCAGCGTGGCCGACGGGCGTGCTTGGGGTCACTTGTTCCCCTGCCCTTTCGCGCCTCCTGCCGATGCCTTGGCGTGGCGCTCGCCCCACGCGCAGAGCGGGGTGAGTGCCTTGTTGAGCGATGCGCCCAGCGGTGTCACCGAATATTCCACGCGCGGCGGAACCTGGTGGAAGACTTCGCGGTGGACGAGACCGTCCGCCTCGAGTTCGCGGAGCTGCTGAATCAGCATTTTTTCGCTGATCCCCGGCATACGCCGCCTGAGTTCGCCGAAACGAACAGGCTGGTCACGCAGCTCCCAGAGGAGCAAGCCCTTCCACTTGCCGCCGATCATCTCAAGAACCGGGCCCAAACCGGCGCTGTAAGGCTGCTTTTTCTTCGTCACGGGCAAATCTAACCAGGAGGTAAGTATATGACAAAGCGGTAGGTACTTGATGTTTGTCAAGTGCGGGATAGGTTTTTGCACGCCGCATCGCGAAAACGTTGCCGCGCCGTTTCGGCCCAAATAAGGAATGCTTGAATGCGCCGCCTCCTCATCCTCGTCGGAAGCCCACGGAAGACCGGCAATTCCGCTGCGCTGGCCAGCGCCGTGCAGCGCGGCGCCGAAGCATGCGGCGCGCAGGCGACGCTCCGGCATATCGACGACTTCATGTCAGGATTTCTGGGCGATTGCACCGTCTGCCGTCGCCCCGACGGAGACTGCGCCATCCCCGATCAGTTCCGCCGGGTGTTCTTCGAAGATTTCCTTCCGGCCCAAGCAGTGGTCTTCTGCTCGCCCATTTACTGGTACGGCCTGTCCGCCCAGACAAAGGCGTTCTTCGATCGCACCTTCTGCTACCATGCCGCGTCCTATCCCGGGTCGGCCGAGGTCCGCAGCGGCATGTCGGGCAAGCGCATCGGGCTGGTGCTGGCGTCGGAGGAAACCTATCCGGGCGCCGCGCTCGGCATCATCCACCAGATCCAAGAGTTTTCCCGCTACACCCATTCCGCCTTCGTCGGCGTTGTCCGCGGCGTCGGCAATAGTCGTGGCGAAGTTGCCTATGACCCCAACGACCCTTTGAAGGCCGCCGAACGGCTCGGCCGCGACATCTTCACGGGCATATACTCGGATTACCGCGCCGACACACAACGTGGCGCGCATGTCTGGTCGCCTCAGCTCACCGCTGGCGGCGCGACGGATTGATCCCGCTAGAAGCGTTTCCGCTTTTCTTCGAATCGCGGATCCGCTCTAAGAGTAGGCGGCCTGGCCAATTGCGGGAGAGACCAGGCCGCCCGTGTCAGATCGCCCAAGCTCGACGGTTACTGACGGGGGCGGTAACCGCTGCCCCAATCTGGCCGATCCTCACCAGGTTGTGCAAGAGACGTGCCAGCAACTGAAGTCCAGCGCTGTCCGGCCCGACGCGGTCCTATGCGCACTCAAGTCGCTTCGGCCGGCCGGCGGCCGTGCTGCTCAGGCGCGGCGCCCGGCCGCGCGTAATCGGGAATCCTGAACCGTCGCCGGTACGCACCCGGCGTCAGGCCCGTGACGCGCTTGAACAGGCGGCGGAAAAAGGCCGGTTCCTCGTAGCCGACCTGCCAGCTGATCTCGTCGACGGAGGCCTCGGTCCGCTCGAGACGGCGCTTGGCATCTTCTATTCTCAGGCGCTGCACATAGGCGAGAGGGCTCAGGCCCGTGGCGTTCGCGAACCGGCGCTTGAAGGTACGCTCGGAAAGTCCGGTGCGCCGGATCATCTCTTCCACGGGGTTGGCCACCGCGAAATGCGTGCCAACCCAGGCTTGAGCCGCTTGGATGGCGAGATCGCCGTGGTCATTGCGCCCCTCGAACACGATGTAGGGTGCCAATCCGTCCTGGTGCCATTGCAGGGCGAAGAAGCGGGCGACCGCCTGTGCCGCGGTCGACCCCGCATGACGCGCTATGAGATAGAGCACCAGATCGTGCCAGGTCATAGAAGCGCCGGACGTGATCAGTTCCTCCTGTCTGCCGGAGACGACCAGAACGTGCTCCGGATGGATCCGCACCTGCGGAAAGGTGGCAGCAAAGGTACGGGCATAGCCAAAATGCACGGTGGCATCCACGCCGTCGAAAAGTCCGGTTTCGGCGAGCAGGAAGATACCCGAGCAGGCCGAGCACAGAAGCGCGCCGCGGGCATGCATGGCGGTCAGCCACTCGACCAATTCAGGATAGCGGCCCTTCCGCCAGCCCTCCGGGCCGAGCAACACGGAGGGGACGATGATGATGTCGGTAGCATCGAGCGCGGCCACGCTCCGCTGCACCGTGACAGGGATGTGGCTTGCAAGTTCCAGCGGGCCGGCCCGCGCGCCCACGATTTCGACCCGGAACGGCGGCGTCTGCATGGGCATGCCGGGAGGCGGTGGCATCATGGCAAACGCGTTCATCACGTCGAAAATGCCACTCAGTGTGGATACCACGGCCTCGGGGATCGCGAGGAGGCTCACGTGGAACGGCTCCGATCTGGTCGCAACGGCGTGACGAGGCATTTGGACCTCCTTGTACACGGGAGCAGAGAATAACGCGGACAAAGCAGCCGCGCCACGTTTCCGCAGCCGCCGGTTCATCGACCTTCCGCGCTGCCATGCCCCATATGGCCGAAACGGACCGATTTTGGGTCGTCCGGCTCTGTCGCCCACTCGCCCTTGCTGCCATCTTCCGGGAAATCTCGCGTTCTTGGGGGCGCTTGAACAGGAGACAGGACATGGAGCAGATCTCGCGCAACATGATCGACCAGGCCAAACTGGACGCCCTTCTCGGGCGGGCAATCGGTGATCTCTCCGCGGGCTACGGCGGCGTGATGGTGAGCCTCGGCAACCGGCTCGGGCTCTACAAGGCCATGGCGGGGGCCGGCCCGCTCACCTCGCGCGAGCTGGCCAACCGGGCAGGCTGCGCTGAGCGATACGTCCGCGAATGGCTCAATTCGCAAGTCGCCGGCGGCTATGTCATCTATCACGCCGTGAGCGATACCTACGAGCTGACGGCGGAGCAGGCCTTCGTGCTCGCGAACGAGGACAGCCCGGTCTTCATCCCCAACGCCTGGGCTGTTCCCGCTTCGATGTGGGCGGACGAGGAGAAGGCGGTGGAGGCTTTCCGCACCGGCAAGGGCATTCCCTGGGGCGACCATGACGGACGGCTTTATTGCGGGGTGGCGGCCTTCTATCGCAATGCCTATCGCGGCAGCCTCGTTTCGGAATGGCTGCCGGCGCTCGATGGCGTGGTCGAGAAGCTCAAGGCCGGTGCCCGCGTGGCCGACATCGGATGCGGCCACGGGCATTCGACGGTGCTCATGGCGCAGGCCTTTCCCGCCTCGCAATTCCACGGGTTCGATGCGCACGCGGATTCGGTGGCCACAGCCCAGAAGGTCGCTGCGGAGGCGGGCGTCGCGCAACGGGCAAGCTTTGCAACGGCGCGGGCCGATGATTATCCCGCTGCGGGCTATGACCTGATCTGCTTCTTCGATTGCCTGCACGACATGGGTGATCCGGTCGCGGCCGCTGCACATGCAGCCAGGGCGCTCGCGCTGGACGGCACCGTGATGCTGGTCGAGCCCTTCGCCAATGATCGGGTGGAGGACAATGTCTCGCCGGTGGCCAGGATGTATTACGCCGCCTCCACCACGATCTGCTGCGCGCACGCGATCTCCGAAGGCGGCCGCATGGTGCTCGGTGCTCAGGCCGGCGAGGGGCGCCTCGCCGACGTGTTCCGCAAAGCGGGGTTCACCCGATTCAGGCGCGCCATGGCGACACCGTTCAACCTCATTCTGGAAGCTCGGCGCTGACCTTTCGATTGACCGCCTTCCGGTGAGGCCAAGCGCAGAGGAGGCCTGGTGGGATCCGGGCCTCCTCATTCGTTCCGGCCAGGCGCCACAATGATGAGAGCACTGCAATGTCAGCGCTAATCCTCAAGTCTTTGTCGCGCGGAGCGGAGACTGTTCTGCTCGCCGCGCTGAGTGCGGCCCATCTGGCATTTGCCGCATACCGAGAGCGGCAGGAGCGGCGGATCGCCGAGCTTGCCCTTGCGAAACTGGACGAACACCTCCTGAAGGACCTCGGGGTCACCCGATCCGACATACAATTGGGCGTTCTCGGGCAATTGGAGCAAAGAAGGGACGGCCGGACGCATCGGCGGGACTTCTGACGTCGTAGCGCGACGACCGTCGCGAGCGTGCGCTGCGGCGTGGCTCGTCACATTGGTGTTACTCAAGACGAGCCACCATCCTTTTCAAGGCCTATAATGCGTTCTGCACTTGGTTGGCATGGCGCCAAACGCAAGGGAGCTCCCAATGAGTGTGAACGCAGAGTACAAGCCAGCCGGACATCCCGACGTTTCCGTCTATATCATGGCCAATGACGCGGAGGCGGTGATCGGTTTCCTCACCGACGTGTTCGACGCCACCACGCTGATGTCCCTCGCGAGGGAGGATGGCTCTGTTATGCATGCGGAGGTCCGGATCGGTGACAGCGTGGTGATGCTCGCGCAGGCGATGCCCGAATATCCCGCTTTCCCCGTATGGCTGCATGTTTATGTGCCGGACGTGGACGCCACCTACGAGCGGGCGCTCGCGCATGGCGCCCAGTCGGTGCAGGAACCGCAGCGGAAAGGAGATGAAGACCGTCGCGGCGGCATAAAGGACCCGGCCGGCAACATCTGGTGGATTTCGACCAGAGAGGCCTGAGCGGATTGCTGTCTTGCCGGCGCCGTTTAGATGGTCGGGCTCGCCCGATGGCGAGAGGGGCGCCGGGGCACGGGGCGCCCGGCGCGTGTGTTTCCGGACGACCGAAAGGCCCGTCCGTCAGCCCAATAGGTTGGTCAGCATCTTGCCGCCGTTTTCGGCGAGCTTCGCCATCAGGGTCTTGTGCAGCCAGGTGTTCACCGCCGCCGAATCGTTTAGGTCGCCGGGATAATTGAGCTCCTTGGCCAGTGCCATGCGGCTGGAGAAGCTGCTGTCCAAGCCCAGCGCCTTCATCATGTCGACGATCGAGTTGCGCCAATCGAGCATCTCGCCCTTCTGCTTCACGGCCGCGTCGAGAATCGAGGCCACATCGACAGGGGCGGCCGAAGCCATGGCAGAGGAGATGCTCGGCGCTGCGGGTTGCGGATTGATGGGCGTGACCACGGAAGGCCCACTTGCGGCCGTGGGTTGCGCGGCAATCGAGCTCGAGACAGACGAAACGGCTGCCTTCGCGGCTTGTGAAGCTGCGGCGACGGAGTCGGCCGCAACAGTCGAAGCGGCAGAGGCCGCCTTGGCCGTTTCCGTAGCGGCGGCATTGGCCGCCTGGCTCAGTGCATCGGCCGGATTGCTGTCGCCCAGGATCGTGTTCTTAATCGAGTCGAGGATGCCCATGGCTTCTCTCCTTCTTGCGCATCATGTGTGCAAATATCCAGGCGAGAGGAAACCACAGGCTCTTACTTCCGGACAACACATCCACTCGATCATGATTACCATACGAGTAAGCACGATCGCTCTCATCATGTATTCTATCCAATAGAAATACTTTAGCTAAAAGAGGATCTAGAACCTTGCAGCTCGCTTCAATCAGGCGAGCTCGCCAGCCTGGCGGCTCTCGTAGAGACCTCGTTTGGCGGCGTCCGCAGCGGAAGGGGCTGGCCTGGGTGGACCTACCGGTGATGGGGGACAGCTGCTGCCGCTTGCCGGCTTGTCATCGCGGCCAACGAGTGGCATACGGCACTCGCACATACCGATCGTCCGTCATTCGCCCCAGGCTGTTCATGGCTGCATCCTCTCCCCCGTCTGCCGAGCTGCTTGCCTTCGCCCGTCACCTGGGCGATGCCGCAGCGGCCGTGACGCTTCCCCTCTTCCGCTCGCCCCTCGTGATCGACAACAAGGGTGAAGAGCTGTTCGACCCGGTGACTGAGGCCGACCGGGACGCGGAAATGGCCATTCGCGCGCTGATCGCCGAGCGGTACCCAACCCATGGCATTGTCGGCGAGGAGTTCGAACAAGACAACAAGACCGCCCAGTTTACCTGGCACATCGATCCGATCGACGGCACTCGCGCCTTCGTGACCGGCTTGCCGACCTGGGCCACCCTGATCGGTCTGCAGCGGGACGATGAGCCCTATATCGGGCTGATGCACCAGCCGTTCGTCGGCGAGCGCTTCTTCGCGAGCCCGGAGGGTGCATTCCTGGAGAATTCGCGAGGCGTGCAGAAACTCGCCGTACGCTCCGCTGATACCCTTGCCGAGTCGGTGATGGCCAGCACGAGCCCCGAGATCTTCCGCTCCGAGGCGGAGGCCGCCTGCCTGTCACGGCTGCGTGCTGCGACGCACACGATCCGCTATGGCACCGACGCCTATGGCTATTGCTTGCTGGCGGCCGGCTGCATCGACCTGGTGGTGGAGGCGAACCTCGCCTCCTATGACGTGATGGCGGTGATCCCGATCGTGCGGCAGGCAGGTGGCGTCATCACCACGTGGTCCGGCGGTGATCCCCAGCACGGGGGTGCGGTGGTGGCGGCCGCGAACGAGCGGCTGCATGCGGAAGCTCTGTCCGTTATCAACGGGTGAGTTGGTTGCGCTGCTGCGCGCTGGCAGCGGCTCAGGCGACCTCCTCGTATCGCCAGGAACTCTCTTCCTCGAGGAAGCTGTCGAAGGCCGCCCAGAGCTGCTCGCGATAGAAGTCCCGCTCCATCAGGATTTCGTGACGCGCGCCCTTGATCTCGATCAGCGATATGGACCGCATGCGCCGGGCAAAACGCCGCGCCGCCTGGTTGTCCGACACCTTCTCGTTCCCCGCCAGCACCATGAGAACCGGGGTTTGAAAGTCGGCCTTGGCTGGAAAATCGCGATGAAAGGCATCGATGCAGTCGAGAGCGGCGCAGAGCCAGCCAATGGTGGGCCCGCCGATCGCCATGTCGGGGAAAGCCTTGGCCAGAGCCGCCGTGCGGGCAAAGCGGCGCGGGTCGGAGGTGAGGACGCTCTTCTCCACGCTGAGATGATCAAGGTGATGCCGGCCGGTGCCGGGCACGAATGCGTCGCCAAGCCCAAGCAGCTTGCCGGTACGGGCAAGGCATCTGGCCGGCCCCTCCGGCACGCCGCGCGCATTGATGCCGAGCAGCGGCGCCAGGACCACCACCTTCTGGAACCAGCTCCGCCGCGGCAGAGCGCGCAGCACGATACTGCCGCCGGTCGAGTGGGCGAGCGCGTAGTAAGGTGGCGGGCAGTCCGGCAGTACCACCGCCCGCATGAAGCTCACCAGGTCCTCGTCGTATTGCGCGAAGCTCTTGATGTGGCCCTTGCGGCTGTTACGCAACAGGCGGGACGAGCCACCCTGCCCTCGCCAGTCCAGAGCCGCGACCGCGTAGTTGCGGCGCCTGAGGTCGGCGATCGTTTCGAAGTATTTCTCGATGAACTCGCCACGACCCTGGAACAGGCAGACCGTGCCGCGGATGGGCTTCTGCTGCAGTCCGCACAGGGCATAACGCAACCGCGCTCCCGAAGGTGTGGTGATATGGTCGAAAGCCAGGCCGGCGGGCGGGGGGTTCAACTGCAGCACGTCACCATGATCGTCCATGCCTATCGCCTGTCGCCGTGGGTCCAACTATGACGGTTCCGTAACCGCCCTATTATTACCAGAGGGTTGCGCAGGGGTCCACCTGCAACCGGCCAGGGGCGGTTCGGGATTCACCTGAGCACTTCCCGGTTCTGCCGGTTTCTCAACCCCTTGACGGACAAATCGGCACACCTACTTTATAGGCGATGGAGATGCCCACTCGGGGCTCCGTCAAAGCATCTCGGCTGTCGTCCTTGTGGAGGCAGCCCGTACAGCATTGCTCATGGAGGATGTTGCTATGTTCGATCTTACCCCTCTCTACCGTTCGACCGTCGGCTTCGACCGGCTGGGTTCTCTGCTTGAATCGCTCGCCAATGTCGATGCGAGCAACGGCTATCCGCCCTACAACATCGAGCGCCTTGGCGACGACCAGTACCGCATCACCATGGCGGTGGCGGGCTTCAAGCCCGAGGAGCTTCATGTGGAGGTGAAGGAGCAGGCCCTCAGCATCAGCGGCCGCAAGGCGGAGAAGTCGCAGAATTCTGGCGGGGCTTTCCTGCACCAGGGTATCGCCTCCCGCTCCTTCGAGCGGCGCTTCCAGCTCGCCGATTATGTCAAGGTGACCGGCGCCAAGCTCGAGAACGGCCTCCTGCATATCGAGTTGACCCGCGAGGTTCCCGAGGCGGCGAAGCCGCGTGTCATCGCCATTGCGAGCGGCGACAGCA
The DNA here is from genome assembly GCF_005281615.1 of Rhodoligotrophos defluvii. NCBI lineage: Bacteria > Pseudomonadati > Pseudomonadota > Alphaproteobacteria > Hyphomicrobiales > Rhodoligotrophaceae > Rhodoligotrophos > Rhodoligotrophos defluvii. The sequence goes on from NZ_SZZM01000006.1 coordinate 108,056, forward strand.
CCAAGACCATCGAAGAGAAGAAGGTTATCGATCAGAAGGCCGCCTGACGGCCTTGACGATTTGCCTTCACGGGCCGATCGGAGAGGGGCGCTTCCGCAAGGGAGCGCCCTTTTTGTTGGTTGATGCCATTACCCGGCACCGCCGGGCTCCACGGCCAATGACGCGGCGCGGGCCGTATTCACCAAGGCATCGACCTCTTCGGCGGTCGTGGCGAAGGAAGTGACCATCCGGGCCAGCACCTCGCCCGGTCCTGGCCGGTCGGAGGGATCAAGGCCGCCCGGCGACCACTGGTAAAAGCAGGCGCCGACCTCCCGCAACCGCCGGTCCAGAGCGGAAGGAAGGATGGGGAACAGCGCATTGGCCTCGACCGGAACGGGAAAGCGCACCCCGGGACAGCTGGCGAGACCCTGGGCCAGCCGCCGGGCCATGGCATTGGCGTGCGCCGCGTTGCGCAGCCATAGATCATCATCCAGCATGGCGTTGACCTGCGCACCGAGGAACCTGCCCTTGGACCACAAATGTCCCGTCCGCTTGCGGAGATACATGAAGTCGTCCGCCAGCGGCGGATCGAAGAACACCACCGCCTCGACGCCCAGCGCTCCGTTCTTGGTGAAGCCGAGGCTCAAGACGTCGATCCCGGACCGCCAGGTCATCTCGGCCGGCGATGCATTGAGGCTCGCGAGCGCGTTGGCAAAACGGGCGCCATCCATATGCAGCTTGAGACCGTTTCGCCTCGTCAGGTCCGCTATGGCAGCAATCTCGTCAAGCGTATAAACGGTGCCGTATTCCGTCGCCTGGGTTATGCTGACCGCAGCGGCCTTCACGTTGTGCGGCGCGCCGCCAAAGCTCGCCAGGGTCGCTTCAAGGCCTCGCGCGCCAATCTTTCCCGCGCCGGCGTCACGGCCGTGTTCACGCACGGGCACGAGCTTGGCGCCGCCGGTGAACAGCTCGGGCGCCCCGCACTCGTCCACGTTGATATGGCTTTCCTCATGGCACAACACCGCGCCATAGGGTGGTGTCAGTGCCGCCAGGCTCAACGCGTTGGCGGCGGTGCCGGTGGCGACCAGAAAGACCTTCACCTCACGCTCGAAAACGTCGCAGAGGCGTTTCTCGGCCCGGCCCGTCCACTCGTCATGGCCATAGGAGACGGCTGTGCCCCCGTTCGCTTCGCCCAAGGCGTGGAGCACGGCCGGCGAGACACCCACAATATTGTCGCTGGTGAAATTCACGGTAACTGATCCTCGTTGAACAGGGTGATGTCGGGCAGCGGCTCGGGCGGCCTCAACTTGAATACGCGGGCATAGAAGGCATGCTCGGCCAGCAGCGCCGCCTTGACCACCTCCGGATTGCGGAAGCCGTGCCCTTCGCCCTCGAACTCCATATAGCCGACGGGCACGCCGCGGGCCTTTAGCTTCGCTACCATGACCCGAGACTGCTCCGGCGGGACGACCTTGTCGTCGGTGCCTTGGAAGAACATCATCGGCACCTTGATATTGGCGGCATGGAACACCGGAGAGCGCGCCTCGAACACCTTCTCCGTCGCGCCCACGCTGGTGCCGGTCAGGGCGTAGAGATAGCCCGACTCGAACTTGTGGGTCTCGCGCAGGAGCTGATCGAGATCGCCGACGCCATAGGACGAGACGCCAGCCTTGAACACATCGGCGAAGGCCAGTGCGCAGAGCACGGTGAAGCCGCCGGCGCTCGAGCCGACAATGGCCATGCGGTCGCCGTCGGCCAGGCCACGCGCCACCACCTCCTTGGCCGCCGCGATCACATCCTGCACATCGCGCACGCCCCATTGCCCGTTGAGGAGATCGCGATAGTGACGGCCATAGCCCCAGCTGCCGGCGTAATCCACATCGAGCACCGCAAAGCCGCGGCTGGTCCAATATTGGATGCGCGGCTTCAGCCCGCGGTCGGCCATAGCGGTGGGCCCGCCGTGGGCGGTGACGATCATCGGCGGCGTTTCCAAGGCTCTGCCCGCATGCGCCCGGTTGGTGGGCGGATAGAACAAGGCGTAGACCGGCTCCTTCCGCTCGCGCCGAACGGTGATCAGCTGCCCCTCCGAGATATCACCACTGGCGAGCGGAACATCGAGGCTAGGACGGATCACCGCCGGGGCGCTCACCTGCTCGCCGATGTCGATCCGAATGAGCGCGCGCGGCGTGGTGTCGGTGGTGCCGAACGCGTACAGGGTGCCATGGGCGAAGGTGGGCAGCGTTATGTCGCGCAGGTCGAAATCGAGCATCTGGACCTGCCCGTTCCGCGGATCGATGACAGCCGCCTGCGACATGCCATTCTCGTAGAAGGTGGCGAACAGGCGCCCGCCGTTTATCTCGGCATAGGTGCGGGCGCCGAGAGACCATAGGGGCAGCCCGAATTCCCCCTCGCGCGGGGCGAGCGGAAAGATCTGCTCGCCATCCCAGGCGTAGAGATTGCCCCAGCCGGTGCGATCGTCGACGAAATAGAGCATGCCGTCGCTGCCCCATTCCGGCTGGAAGACGCAGCTGCCGCTGCCGCCGGCCACGTGAACGACGGTGCCGAGCCGGCCGTTGCCCTCGAGTTCTGCCACCATCAGCCGGCTTTCGTCCCAGGGCATGCCCGGCAGATCCCATTCGACCCACGCCAGACGCCGGCCATCGCGCGAGACCCGCGGGCTGGCGTAGAAGTCCGCGCCATCGATGATCGAGGTGACATAGCCGCGGGACCGGCCGTCCAAGGGGATCTCGACCAACAGGTTCTTGGGCTCCGCCATGGTGGTTCCGCCATGGCGTTCGGCCACCGCTATGAGCCGGCGTCGCCAGCGGTCATAGGTGAAGTCGGCGAACCGGTAGTATTTCACCGTGGTGAGCGGCACCACGCCGCCGACCGTGCCGACATAGATGTTATGGTCCTCGCCGTTGGAGAAATAGACGGCGCCGTTGACCGTCAGGAATTCGCCGCCGCCATACTCATGGACACGGGAGCGCGCGCTGTAGGGTGCCGGCGTCATATCGCGCGGAGGCGCGCCCATGCGGCTGCGCATGACCGTCATCCGCCCGTTCTCCTGGGGGCGGCTTTCGGTCCAGTAGAGCGTCTCTCCCTCCGCCTGAACCATGCCAAAGCGCAAGGCTCGCCCTGCAACCATGTCGGCCGTCACCGGCGAGGGCCAGGTTCCGAACGCCGTCCTGGTCTTCGTTGCATCCATTCCGCGCCACCCCTATATCCCGCCTGTCGAACAAGGCTCCAGATTCGCGCCGCTCGTTCTTTCATATCATGCCGCGCGCCGCTGCACCTCGATCAGCGCATTTGGCCGCGACCAGTGTATTCTTGAAATATTATTGCGCATTGCGGTCCGGCTCATTTTGAAACTTGCGCGAAGGATTCAAATCTGGCATGTTGACGCTGATAGGACAGTAATGCTGTCCTATAATCGATGAGTGCGAGCCGATGACGACGACCGACACGCCGGCCAAACGGCGCAAAAATACGACGCGAGACGGGGCGTCCCGGTAGCCTATCCATGCCGCCGCCCCTTCCCTCGACCGGGCTGGCTAGGCATCTTTAAGCACAAGATCCGAACCTCTCAAAAGCCTGCCCAAGAAGACCCGCCGGAGGTGCGCCTCTGGGTTCGGTTCGAACGAGCGGAAGGGCTGGCTGCGCAGTGATATGATCATTGGACGGCGCCGACGGTTGTTGGCCTGCGTGAAGAGGGAAGGAAGCGATGAGCCGGAACATTGCGCAAGATGCCGAGGCCCGCGAGGCGCTGCGGACACCGCGCTTCAGGCTGGAGGGCTTGCCGGAGGCCACGGGGCTCTACGACCCCGCCCTCGAGCGCGATGCATGCGGCATCGGCCTCATCGCCAATATCTACAACCGCAAAAGCCATCACATCATTGCGCGCGGCCTCAAGATCCTCTGCAATCTGGAGCATCGCGGCGCGGTTGGCGCCGATCCGCTGGCGGGAGACGGCGCGGGCATTCTGATCCAGCTGCCGCACGCCTTCTTTGCAGACGAGGCCGAGCGGCTCGGCTTCGATCTGCCCGAGCCGGGACATTATGGCGTGGCGCAGCTGTTCATGCCGCGCGAGCAGGCCGTTCGCCGGCACATCGAGCGGCTGTTCGAGGACACGGCTTTCGACGAGGGCCTCAAGATCATCGGCTGGCGCGACGTGCCGGTGGACCGGTCGGTGCTCGGCGACAGCGTGAAGCCGACGGAGCCGTTCCACGTGCAGGCGTTCATCGCGCGGGTGCGCGACATGAGCGAGGAGCAGTTCGAACGCAAGCTCTACGTGATGCGCAAGGTGATCTCCAACCGAGTCTATGCCATGCCCGAGGAGGCTGCGCGTGCCTATTACGTGGTGTCCTGCTCGGCACGCACCATCGTCTACAAGGGCCTCGTGCTCGGCAACAAGCTCGGCCAGTATTATCGCGATCTCGCGGACGAGCGGGTGACCTCGGCCTTCGCCCTCGTGCACCAGCGCTTTTCCACCAACACCTTTCCGTCCTGGCCGCTGGCGCACCCTTATCGGTTCATCTGCCATAACGGCGAGATCAACACGCTGCGCGGCAACTACAACTGGATGGCCGCGCGGCAGGCGAACATGTCCTCGGAGCTGTTCCGCGGCGACATGAGCAAGCTGTGGCCGATTTCCTATGAGGGCCAGTCGGACAGCGCCTGCTTCGACAATGCGCTGGAGCTGCTGTATCAGGGCGGCTATCCCCTGGCGCATGCGGTGATGATGCTGATCCCCGAGGCCTGGGCCGGCAACCCGCTCATGGATGAGAAACGCCGGGCCTTCTACGAATATCACGCGGCGCTGATGGAACCGTGGGACGGGCCAGCCGCCATCTGCTTCACCGATGGCAAGCAGATCGGCGCGACGCTCGACCGCAACGGGCTGCGCCCGGCCCGCTATATCGTAACCGACGAGGGCGAGGTGCTGCTCGCCTCCGAAATGGGCGTGCTGGACATTCCGGAAGAGCGGATCGTGCAGAAGTGGCGGCTGCAGCCCGGCCGCATGCTGCTGATCGACCTGGAGCAGCACCGCATCATCTCGGACGAGGAGCTGAAGACCGCGCTCGCCAGCGAGCACCCTTACCAGGAGTGGCTCGACCGCACCCAGATCCGAGTGAACGAGCTGCCCGAGGTGACCGCGGTGCCGAGCCGGCCCAACGTGTCGCTGCTCGACCGGCAGCAATGCTTCGGCTACACCCAGGAAGACTTGAAGTTCCTGATGGCGCCCATGATCACCACCGGCCAGGAGGCGGTGGGCTCCATGGGCACGGATACGCCGATCTCGGCGCTATCGGACAAGCCGAAACTCTTACACACCTATTTCAAACAGAACTTCGCGCAGGTGACCAACCCGCCGATCGACCCGATCCGCGAGGAGCTGGTGATGTCGCTGGTGTCGTTCATCGGTCCGCGGCCGAACCTGCTCGACCGCAAGGGCACCTCGCGGCATATGCGGCTGGAGGTGGCCCAACCCATCCTCACCAACGAGGACCTGGAGAAGATCCGCGCGATCGGCGACATCTCCAGCAATCCGTTCCGCACGGTGACCCTCGACATCACCTATGACGTCGAGATCGGCCCGCGGGGCATGGCCAATGCGCTGGCCCATATCTGCGCCCGTGCCGAGGATGCGGTGCGCGAGGGCTACAACATCATCATCCTGTCGGACCGGATGGTGAGCGCAGACCATGTGGCCATCCCCTCGCTGCTCGCGACCTCCGCGGTGCATCACCACCTGATCCGGCGAGGGCTGCGTACCTCCGTGGGCCTGGTGGTCGAGACCGGCGAGGCGCGGGAGGTGCATCACTTCTGCACGCTGGCTGGCTATGGGGCCGAGGCGATCAACCCCTATCTCGCCTTCGAGACCATCGAGGCCATGGTGCCGACGCTGGAGGAGCCGCTGTCCCGCGAGGAGGCGTTCAAGCGCTATATCAAGGCGATCGACAAGGGGCTGCTCAAGGTCATGTCCAAGATGGGCATCTCGACCTACCAGTCCTATTGCGGCGCGCAGATCTTCGATGCGGTGGGCCTCAAGTCGAGCTTCGTCGAGAAGTATTTCACCGGCACCCGCACGCAGATCGAGGGGATCGGGCTTGAAGAGGTGGCGCACGAGACCTTCGTGCGGCACGCCCAGGCGTTCGGCGACGACCCGCTTTATCGCGACCGGCTGGACATCGGCGGCGAATATGCCTTCCGGGTGCGCGGAGAAGCGCATGTGTGGACGCCGGAATCGGTTGCCCATCTGCAGCATGCGGTGCGCGGCAACTCGGTCGAGGAGTATCGCGCCTTTGCCCAGGAGATCAACGAGCAGTCGGCCAAGCTCATGACCCTGCGCGGCCTGTTCCGCATCAAGGATGCGGAGGAAATGGGCCACAGCCCGGTGCCGATCGATGAGATCGAGCCGGCCGCCGAAATCGTCAAGCGCTTCACCACCGGGGCCATGTCGTTCGGCGCCATCAGCCGCGAGGCGCACACCACGCTCGCGCTCGCCATGAACCGTATCGGTGGCAAGTCGAATACCGGCGAGGGCGGCGAGGAGGCGGACCGCTATGTCCCGCTGCCCAGCGGCGACAGCATCCGCTCGGCCATCAAGCAGGTGGCCTCGGGCCGGTTCGGGGTGACGGCCGAATATCTGGTGAATGCCGACCGCATTCAGATCAAGATGGCCCAGGGCGCCAAGCCTGGCGAGGGCGGCCAGCTGCCCGGCCACAAGGTGGACGCCACCATCGCCAAGGTACGGTTCTCGACCCCCGGGGTGGGCCTGATCTCGCCGCCGCCGCACCATGACATCTATTCGATCGAGGACCTGGCGCAGCTGATCTTCGACCTGAAGAACGTGAACCCGCAAGCGGCGATCTCGGTGAAGCTGGTGTCGGAGGTGGGTGTCGGCACGGTGGCGGCGGGTGTCGCCAAGGCCCGGGCCGATCACGTGACCATCGCCGGGTACGAGGGCGGCACCGGGGCAAGCCCCTTAACCTCCATCAAGCATGCGGGCAGTCCATGGGAGATCGGGCTTGCCGAGACCCAGCAGACCCTGGTGCAGAACGGCTTGCGCGGCCGCATCGTGGTCGAGTGCGACGGCGGATTGCGAACTGGTCGCGACGTGGTGGTGGCAGCCCTGCTCGGCGCCGACGAGATGGGCTTCTCGACCGCGCCGCTGATCGCCATCGGCTGCATCATGATGCGCAAGTGCCACCTGAACACCTGCCCCGTGGGCGTGGCGAGCCAGGACCCGGTGCTGCGCAAGCGCTTCGTCGGCCAGCCCGAGCATGTGATCAATTACTTCTTCATGGTGGCCGAAGAGGTGCGTGAGCTGATGGCGCAGATGGGCTTCCGCTGCTTTGCCGACATGGTGGGGGCAACCGAGTTCCTGGACAAGCGCGCGGCCATCGCCCACTGGAAGGCCCGCGGGCTCGACTTCAGCCGCATCTTCTTCAAGCCGCGAGTGCCGGCGGGCGTAGCGATCCGCCATTCCGAGGCGCAGCATCACCACATCGAGCATGTGCTGGACCGCAGGCTGATTGCCGAGGCCAAGGAGGCGCTGGACAAGGGCACGCCGGTCGAGATCGACAGCCCAATCAAGAATACGGATCGTTCGGTGGGGGCCATGCTGTCGGGCGAGGTGGCCCTCCGCCATGGGCACAAGGGTCTGCCGGACGATACCATCACCGTGCACCTTCAGGGCACGGCCGGCCAGAGCTTCGGCGCCTTCCTTGCCCGCGGCATCACGCTCGATCTGGAGGGCGACGCCAATGACTATGTGGGCAAGGGCTTGTCCGGCGGCCGCCTAGTGGTGCGCCCGCCGCGCAACGCGGTGATCACTCCGGAAACGAGCATCATCGTGGGCAATACCGTGCTTTACGGCGCCATTTCCGGTGAATGCTACTTCCGCGGCGTGGCCGGGGAGCGCTTTGCGGTGCGCAATTCCGGCGCGATTGCCGTGGTGGAAGGCACGGGCGACCATACCTGCGAATACATGACCGGCGGCGTGGTGGTGGTGCTGGGCCAGACCGGGCGCAACTTCGCGGCCGGCATGTCGGGCGGCATCGCCTATGTGCTCGATGAGAGCGGCGATTTCGAGCAGCGCTGCAACATGGCCATGGTCGACCTGGAGCCTATCCAGCACGAGGACGACATGCTGGAGCGCCTGCACCACCATGGTGGCGACCTCGAATCCCATGGACTGGTCGACATCCTCAGCAATCTCAGCCATCACGACGAGCAGCGGCTGATCCAGCTGATCACCCGGCACGCGCACTATACGGATTCGGCGCTCGCCCGCAGGATCCTTGCCGATTGGGATGCCTACCGGCCGAAATTCCTGAAGGTGATGCCGGTGGAATACCGCCGGGCGCTGCAGGAGATCGAGCGGGCGCAATCGCAACAGTCGGTCGACATGCGCATCGGCCTTACCAAGCGGGCCTCGTGAGGACACGGCAATGGGCAAGATCACAGGTTTTCTCGAAATCGACCGCCAGTCCCAGGCCTATGAACCGGCCGCCGACCGGGTGCGCCACTTCCGCGAGTTCACCCTTCCCATGGACGAGCGCGAGGCCGGGCGCCAAGCGGCACGGTGTATGGATTGCGGCGTGCCCTACTGCCATACCGGCTGCCCGGTGAACAACCAGATCCCGGACTGGAACGACCTCATCTATGCCGGCAACTGGGAAGCGGCCTCGCGCGACCTGCACAGCACCAACAACTTCCCGGAATTCACCGGCAAGGTATGTCCCGCGCCCTGCGAAGAGGCGTGCACGCTCAATCTCGATGACGCACCGGTGACCATCAAGTCGATCGAAGAGGCGATCGCGGACAGGGCCTGGGCCGAAGGCTGGGTCAAGCCGCAACCGCCGGACAAGCTCACCGGCAAGCGCGTGGCGGTGATCGGATCAGGGCCGGCCGGGCTTGCGGCCGCCCAACAGCTGGCGCGGGCTGGACACGACGTTCACGTGTTCGAGAAGCAGGCCCATGCAGGCGGCCTGCTGCGCTATGGCATTCCCGATTTCAAGATGGAGAAGCACCATATCGAGCGCCGCGTCGAGCAGATGATCGCGGAAGGCGTGACCTTCCATTATGGTGTGAATGTCGGCATCGATATCCCCGCGGACGAGATTGTCGACGGGCATGATGCGGTGCTGATCACTACCGGCGCCGAACGGCCGCGCGATCCGGGGTTGCCGGGCATGGAACTCGACGGCGTGCATTACGCGATGCCCTACCTGATCCAGCAGAACAAGCGGCTGGGTGGGGAGTCTCTGGCTGGGGAAGAGCCCATCCTGGCCGGCGGCAAGCGCGTGGTGGTGATCGGCGGTGGCGATACCGCGTCCGACTGCATCGGCACCGCGATCCGCCAGGGCGCGGTGGAGGTGGTCCAGCTCGACATCCGGCCGAGGCCGCCGGTCCGCGAGAACAAGCTGCTGACCTGGCCCTATTGGCCGACCAAGTTCCGCACGTCGTCTTCACAGGAGGAAGGGGCAAAGCGGGAGTTTTCCTGCGCGACTTTGGGCCTCGTGGGTGAGAACGGGGTGCTGACGGGGGTGAAGGCGGCGCGCTGCGACGAGCGGCGACGGCCCATGGACGGCACCGAGTTCGTCATCCCGGCGGACCTGGTGCTCATCGCCATCGGCTTTGCCGGCCCGCAGGAGCACGGCCTGCTGCAAGAGCTGCCGCTGGAGCGCGATCCACGCTCGAACATCCTGGCCGACACGGAGCGCTACATGACCTCCGAGCGGAAGGTGTTCGCGGCGGGCGACGTGCGCCGCGGCCAGTCGCTGGTGGTGTGGGCCATCCGCGAAGGGCGGCAGGCGGCGCGCGCCGTCGACGAATTCCTCATGGGCACGAGCAATCTGCCGCGGTAGCTTCGCTGCCGTTGCTTAACCACGCAATTTGCGGACGAAATCGGCAACGGCCCGGCCGATCTCGTACGGGCTGTCTTCCTGCACGAAATGGCTGCCGCGCACGGTGACCTCGGTCTGATTGGGCCAGGCGCGGCAGAATTCGCGCGGACGGCCGGTGAGGATCGACCCCGGCTCAGCGTTGACGAACAGCTTCGGCACTGGTGAGGAGGCAAGCCAGCTGCCATAGTCCTCCACGATCTTCACCACGTTGGCGGGCTCGCCCTCGATCGGGATCTGGCGCGGCCAATCGAGCGTCGGCCGCCGCCCCTCGCCTGCTTCCGCGAACGGCTTGCGGTAGACCGCCATTTCCTCGTCGTTGAGATCGCGCAGGATGGCGTTGGGCAGCACGCCCTCGACGAAGAGATTCTTGGTCAGCACCATCTCCTCGCCGGCGGTCGATCGGAAGCCCTGGAACACCCGCTTGGCATTATCCGGCCAATCGGCCCAAGTCAGCGGGGCGACCACCGCCTCCATATAGGCGATGCCCTGAACCTTCTCCGGGTTGTGCCTTACCCAATCGAAGCCCAGGGCGGAGCCCCAGTCGTGCACCACGAGAACGACGTTGCGCTCGACGCCGAGATGCCGCCACAGCGCGAACAGGTGCTCGCGATGGGTTTCGTAGTCATAGCGGCCGGGTCCCGAATTGGGCAGCTTGGCGGAATCGCCCATGCCGACGAGATCGCAGGCGATCAGCCGGCCCAGCCCTTCCAGATGCGGCATGACATTCCGCCAGAGATAGGACGAGGTCGGGTTGCCGTGCTGTAAGACGATCGGGTCACCCTCGCCCACATCGATATAGGCCATGCGAGTGCCGTTGATCTCGGCAAAGCGCTTCTCTGCATAGGGCTTGGCGGAATACATGGTGTCACTGCCTCTTCCGTTGGGATGAACCTGTCCGGGCGAATTGACTCACGGGTCAGATTAGACGAGCGGCCAGCGCATGTCTCCTATGCGGACGCTTCGAGGGCGAGGGAAGCAAATCGGGTTGACGTGCCCGCATCGAGGGTAGGTAATCGGCCTGGAATCTTGGCGCCTGCCCGCAACGGAGGCAATGAACCCATGCATCAGTACAAGGCGACCATCGCCTGGACCGGCAATACCGGCGAGGGCACTCGCAGCTATCGTGCCTATAGCCGCGACTATGACATCATCGTCCCTGGCCGGCCCGTGCTCAAGGGCTCGTCCGACCCCGCCTTCCGTGGCGATCCTACGCGGCACAATCCCGAAGACCTGCTGCTGGCGGCAATCTCAGCCTGCCACATGCTGTGGTACCTGCACCTGGCGGTGGGCGCGGGCGTGGTGGTCACGGACTATGTGGATGAGGCAGTGGCCGACATGGCCATGAACCCGGATGGTTCGGGGCAGTTCGTCTCGGCCACGTTGAGGCCGCGGGTCACCATCGCGGCGGGTGACGAGACGGTGGCGCGGGCCCTGCATCATGACGCCAATGCGAAGTGCTTCATCGCCCGCTCGATGAATTTCCCCGTGCACCATGAGCCGGTGATCGTGCGCGCGGAGGCGGCCGCCTGAGGCGCTGCGCCGTTCGCGCATGGCTATTTCCAAGAGAAGTCGTCGAGCCGTCCCGGCTGGGACGGCGGAGGCAGCCCGTCGACGAAGAGCTGGGCAGCAGGCGATCCGGGCGGGGCGGTTTTCTGTAGCGATGTCAGGCCCGCTTCGCCACCTGGGCTGGAAAGGCCGATCGCCTCGGCAATGCTGGCGGCATCGATGCCGCCGACGGCCGTGGGCCGGGCCGTCTTGGGGAGCTCCGGCTGGATCATGATCGGCTCCTTCAGCCCGGGCTGGCCAAAGAAGGGCATGGTATTGGTGAGCTTGGCCGCCGGCTCGCCCGCACCGTCGGCAGGCGCTGCGGCCGCTGGCGGCGGCGGGTTCTCCGCTGCCTTCACATCCTCGCGCAGCACGTCCAGCACGATGGAGGCCAGCTTGGTGTTGCCCCGTTTCAGAAAGCGCACGCCGTCGCGGTCGCGTAGGCGGCGGTAGAGGCCCGATTCCGGGTCCATGCCCATCTCCGTGTAGCCCCCGGTCTCGTCGCTGAAATGCTTGCGGATATCGATGAACTTCACCCCGACCGCCTCGGCGCGCTCCTTCACGACGGCATTGATCTTCTGCATTGCCTCGTCATAGTCGGGTCGCGCCATGGGCGGGAGCCCGACCCAATAGACCGCGATGTTGCGCTTGCGCAGCTCGGCCAGGAACTCGTCCACCACCTCCTGGTATTTGGCTTTCCATTCCGGCGAGCCGAAGGCCAGGCGCTCGCTGCCGACACGCAAGTCCTGCCCGTCATTGGAGCCGAGCAGCACCACGGCCGCATGGACCTGGTTGCGGTCGAGTATGCCGGGCAAGGCGTCCAGCCAATCGTAGAGATCGGACCGGGCAAAACCGGAGCCCTCACGGTAGCGCACCTCGACCTGGAATCGGTCATCGGGCTTGACCGCGCGCCCCATGCCGGCCCACAAGCCGCCAGCCAGGGCGTCACCCAGCACCAGCACGCTGTAGCGGTCGTGGGCCTCAGGGATATAGGTGGCCCCAGGCCCTTTCTGGGCGGAGGTGGTGGAGGCTGCTTCCGCTTGACCGCTCGGCTGCTCCTGCGCCACCGCGGCGGGTAGCGCGAGCGCCCACGCGGCGAAGAAAGCCACCAATGCCGCAAGCATGCGCCGCATACGTCCCGCCTGTCCGGTTTGTGTACTCCCGAGCTGCCGCCGTATAATTCGCAGCTCAGCCGTCCTGCCGCAACAGTTTAAGCAGATGAACCGTGGGTTCGCCGTCCGCGTCCAGACCAGCATCGCGCTGAGCCCGCTCGACCGCCTGGCGGGTCATGGGGCCCAGCTTGCCGTCGATCTCGCCGGTCTCATAGCCCTTGGCATTCAGCAGCTCCTGCAGCTCCATCTTGTCGCGCACGGTCAGGCTATCCCGCGGGCGCGGCCACTCGGAAACAAGCGGCCCGCGGCCATCGATCCGGTCGGCCAGGTGGCCGACGGCCAGCGCATAGGCCTGGGAGTTGTTATAGCGCAGGATGGCGCGGAAGTTCTGCGTGACCAGGAAGGCCGGGCCAGAGGCGCCTGCAGGCATGATGAGCGAGGCCTTCACGGGCGAGTCCGATTTGAAGTTGCCACCGTCCGCCAACCTGACGCCAAGCTTGGCCCAATCGCCGATCGTCTTGCGCCGGTTCAGGCCGGCCAGCTTGGTGTTGAAGCCGCGCGGCAGCGCCACCTCCCAGCCCCAGGGCAGGCCCGGGCTCCAGCCGGATTTGCGCAGGTAGTTTCCGGTGGAAGCGAGCGCGTCGGGCACACTGCGCCAGATGTCGCGCCGGCCATCGCCAGTCCAGTCCACCGCATAAGCGTTGTAGGTGGTCGGAATAAACTGGGTGAACCCCATGGCGCCCGCCCACGAGCCGGTCATGACGGCGGGCGTCACATCGCCGCGCTGCAGGATCTTGAGCGCGGCGATCAGCTGCTGGCGGCCGAATCTGGTGCGGCGCCCGGTATAGGCCAGGGTCGCCAGAGACCGGATCACATATTTGTCGCCCATATGCGATCCGTAATTGGTCTCCATGCCCCAGATCGAGATGAGGATGTTACGCGGAACGCCGTAGCGCGATTCTATCGCCCGCACCTCGCGTTCGAACTGGGACAAGACGGCCTTGCCGTTCGCAATGCGGGCATCGGACACGCGCAGGTCGATATAGTCCCAGATCGGGGTGTTGAACTCCGCCTGGTTCTCGGCCCGCTCGATGACCTCCGGATCGGGGGTCACACCTCTGAAAGCCGCGTTGAAGGTCGACCGGGAGATGCCGGCGCGCTGCGCCTCCGGCCAGAGCCGTTGCAGGAAAGTGTCGAAATTTGCGTGGGCAGTGTCTGTGCCCGCGGTCATTGTGGTCACGACTGCGGCCACACCAACCCAACCGGCGAAAGCAAGCCTCGCCCCCATGCGCAACAGATTAAACTGCATACCATACCCCGCTGTCGGCTGAGCACTCCTCCACAAGCGTCATTCTGGACAGTGTTGGTTAAGAGAAGATTGCCGTTAAGACTTTATTACCCTGAGTTACAAGAACACAAGGGCTGACGATTGTGGCAACCTTTCGACAAGTGTGGCGAGCTGGCCAAACAAAACCGCCGGGTCGCCAAGCTTTACCGGAGGCGGGATGGGATTCCATAGACGTGCGCAGGACTTAGTTCGTTAACCATGTCACAGCGTTAACACCATGTTCTCGCGCGCAGCGACCGTCCCGGGGCGGCACTCCGCGGCCTGGGCCTCGATGGCCGCCAGCGTGTCGTCGTCGTGGCGCGGGTTATGGTGGAACAGCACCAGCTGCCGCGCATGGGCGGCATTGCACAGGGCAACCCCCTGAACCCACGTGGAATGGCCGAAGCCCTTGGTGGCCTTGTATTCCTCCGGGGTATACATGCTGTCATAGATCACGAGATCCGCGTCCCGAATAAGCTCGATGATATGCTCATCGAGGCCGACCTCCGGGTGCTCCGTGTCCGTGACATAGCAAACCGTCTTACCGCCATGCTCGATGCGATAGCCGACCGCACCGTTGCAATGGCGGAGCCTGGCTGTCTGCATCACGATGCCCGGCTTCGGCTCGAGGATGTCGCCGGCCTGAAAGGTGCGGCAGTCGAGCTTGGCGCGGAACACTTCCGGCCCGACGGGGAAGAACGGCGCCTGCATGAAGCTCTTCAGCATGTCCTTCGTGGTGGAGCCGTCCACATGATGGCCCGACCAGATCGTTACCTGCATGTCCGGCCGATAGAGCGGGTCGAAGAACGGGATGCCTTCGATATGGTCGTAATGGCAGTGGCTGAAGAACAGGTCGAAGGACTTCACGCCGTCGCGGATCAGCTGCGGCCCAAGCGCCCGGGCGCCGGAGCCCGCGTCAAACACGAAGATGTGCCCGCCGATCCGCATCTCGATGCAGGGCGTATTGCCGCCGAAGGCGTCGAACTGGCGTCCAGCGCAGGCTATGCTGCCCCGCACACCCCAGAACCGGATCACGAAGCGGGCTTGCTCCATCAAAAGCCCTCGCTGCTCCCCGCCCGTCGAGGGCCTCGCTGTGCTCTCTCCATGCCGGCACCTTAGAGCATGATCTTCCGAATTGGTAACGGCTTTTCGGAAAACTCGCCGCTGCCGCAAGGGCATGGCGGCCGAGCTCGGCTGCGCCTTCACGCACGGCCGGGGGCCGGTTGCGCTTGCCTCATCGATTTGGATTGCGCGATTCCCATTTTCAGGCATGGTCTCGGCACAATCGCCGCCCGATGTCACGGCAAGATTGCAGAGATGTGTGGAACGGATCTTCATCTTGATAAGCTGCGCAAAGCGCGCGAGCGTGGCCTAATCGACCGTTTTGGCCTCTATGGGCTGCAATGGGGCGACCCTGACGAGCGTTCCGACCTTGTTGCGGTGCGCGACCGGTTCGTGTGGCCGCTGGTTCATCCGGACAAGGTCACCGTGGAAATCGGGCCGGGCGGCGGGCGTTGGACACGCTACCTGGTGCCGTGCCGGACGCTCTACCTCGTCGACCGCTATCCCGAGTTGCTCGCCGAACTGAGTCGCAATTTTCATGCCCCTAATATGGTGTTCGTTCAGAATTCTGGAACAGACCTCCCCGGCATAGCAGACAAGACCGTAGATCTGGTCTTCTCCTATGGCACCTTCGTCCATTTCGAACTGCCGATCATCGCAGCTTACCTCGAGGAGATTAATCGTATTCTGAAGCCCGGGGGCGATGTGGTTCTGCAATATGCCGACAAAACAAAGCCGGTTGGGGCGGAAACGCCCAGCTTTCCCGATTGCGATCCGGAACGGATCGCAGCTCTCGTCCGCGATACGGGATTCCGGATTGTCGAGCAGGAGGACACCCTCTTGAATAACAGCGGCATCATCCGCTTCTCCATTTGAGGCCGTCATGTCGAGGCTGGACTCCTTCATCAACCGGGTTATCGCACAACGCGAGTGCCTGAACGCCGCCTGCGCGGAAATCGCCGGCCGCGAGGGGGTGGTGTTCGAGCTTGGGCTCGGCAACGGCCGCACCTTCGACCACCTGCGCGAGCGCTTGCCCGGACGGGAGATCTTCGTGTTCGAGCGCAGCCCGGCTGCGCATCCGAAATCGATGCCGGATGAGGCACACCTGATCATTGGGGACGTGACGAAGACCCTGCCCGCCGCCGTCGAACGCTTTGCCGGTCGGGTGGTGCTACTGCACAGCGATCTGGGCAGCGCGGATCTCGAGGAGAATGCCCGGCTGGCCCGGTTCCTGTCAGGCACCATTCCCCCGCTTCTGGCGGAGGGCGCAATCGTGCTGTGCGACCCCGCCCTGGATCTGCCGAGGGCGGAGCGCCTGCAACTTCCGCCTACCGTGCAGAAGGATCGCTACTATATGTATCGGTGGAAGATGCGCGCGGCGCAGCCGGCATCGGCTATTCAAGAATCATTCTAATATGCTAGAGTGCCGGTTGGAGCCTGTGACGGCCTCCAGACGTCCGGTACGGACGCTTCAAGCGGAACCAGACCCATGCGCCTGACGAAGATGACCAGCTATGCCCTACGGATCCTGATCCATTGCGGGCAGACTCCGTCGCGGAAGGTCAAGACGTCCGATATTGCGCAAGCCTATCAGATCACCGAGGCCAACGTGTCGAAGGTGGTGCAGCTGCTGGTGCGCGCCGGCCTGCTGGAGACGGTGCGCGGGCCCGGCGGCGGATTGACGCTGGCGCGGGCCCCGGAGGAGATCCGCATCGGCGACATCATTCGGGCGACCGAAGACACCACCATCCAGACCGATTGCTTCGGCCAGGGCGTCGACGAGTGCGCCATTCTCAAGGCGGTGCCGATCAACCGGGTGTTCGACAATGCGGTGAATGCGTTCATCGAGGTGCTGGACCGCCACACCCTCGCCGAGTTCATCCGCGCCCGGCCGGGCTCGGCCCTGTTCGCGCAGATCGCAGCCGCCGGCGAGGCGGGCGACGAGGCGCGGCGACCAGCCGGCGGGCTGGTCTAGAGCGTCCCGGGTTCGGGTGCTTTATGGGCCCCACCCGGCCACCTTACGGCGTCCACCCTCCCCTCCAGGAAGGGACAATCCGCAGACCCTCGCTTCCTTCCCTCCCTTCCAGGGGAGGGACGCGCGTAAATGGCTCACTGGTACTGCTCATCGTGCGGTATGGGGCAGGAGGAACGGCTTGCCTCCGCTCGGCACCTGATTGAGCGTTACCGGCACGTCGAACACCTGCGCGATCACCTCGGTGGTGAGGGTTTCGGCGGGAGTGCCCCGCGCGGCGACCCGGCCGTTGGAGAGAATGACGAGCTCGTCCGCATAGAGGCTCGCCAGGTTGATGTCGTGCAGGATGGCGAAGGCCCCGCCGCCTTGGGCGACGAAATCCCGGACGATATCGAGCGTCTCGAGCTGGTGCCGGAGATCGAGATTGGAGATTGGCTCGTCCAGGAAGAGATAGGGTGCCGCGCCAAGCCGGCGCGAGACTTCCAGCTGACAGCAGATGCGGGCGATATGCACCCGCTGCTGCTCACCTCCGGATAGTTGCTGGTAATACCGGCCTGCATAGCTCAGCAGCCCCACCCGCGACAAAGCGACGCGAACCGCCTCCTCCTGCTGGCGGTGCCGGTCGCGTCCGCCGCCCGCGAGGGAATGACCCCCGGCGGCAATCAGGCCGAGCTCGACGACCTCGCGCACGGTGAAGGGAAAGGCGAGATGGCTCTTCTGCGGGAGAACGGCCCGACGCAAGGCCAGCTCGCTCTTGCGCCAGGCGGCGAGCGGGCGGCCGTCAAGGGTGATGCGGCCGGCGCTCACGGGAAGATCGGCGGTGAGGCAGGCTAGCAGCGTGGATTTGCCTGCCCCGTTCGGCCCCAGCACCACCGTCAGCCGGCCAGGCTGCACCGAGAGGCTGACATCGGACAGAATCTCGCGGGCGCCACGCCGGCATGTGATGTGAGCAGCTTCGATCATGGTCACAGAT
This sequence comes from Rhodoligotrophos defluvii, assembly GCF_005281615.1. Taxonomy (NCBI): domain Bacteria; kingdom Pseudomonadati; phylum Pseudomonadota; class Alphaproteobacteria; order Hyphomicrobiales; family Rhodoligotrophaceae; genus Rhodoligotrophos; species Rhodoligotrophos defluvii. The sequence goes on from NZ_SZZM01000006.1 coordinate 125,940, forward strand.
CCACAAGCGAGCGGCGGCGCAGCAGCAGCCACAAGAAGAACGGCGCGCCGATCAGAGCGGTGACGATGCCGATGGGCAGCTCGGCCGGCGCGACCGCCGTGCGGCTCACGATATCGGCACCGATCAGCAGGATGGCGCCGAGCAGGGCGCTGCCGATCAGCAGAGCGCGGTGGCGCGGGCCTATCCCCAAGCGCAGGAGGTGCGGCACCACGATGCCGATGAAGCCGATCGGCCCGGCCGCGGCCACCGAGGCACCGACGCTCAATGCCACGATCACGATAGCGAGCCGCTTCACAGTCTGCACCTCCACCCCGAGATGGCCAGCCTCAGCTTCGCCGAGCAGAAGGGCATCGAGACGGTCCGCCAGCCAGGGAATGGAGATGAGGGCCACAAGGATGAAGGGCGCCGAGATCAACACCTTTTCCATGGTGGCACCGCCCAAGCTGCCCATGGTCCAGAAGGTGAGGTCGCGCAGCTGCTGGTCATCGCTCAGATAGGTGAGATAGCCGGTCAGGGCGCCGGCCAGGGCCCCCAAGGCGATGCCGGCCAGCAGCATGGTGGCGACCGAGGTGCGCCCGGCGCGGGTGGCGATGCGGTAGAGCAGCGTGGTGGTGATAAGCGCGCCGAAGAAGGCCGCCACCGGCAGGGCGTAGGGTCCGATCAGCCGGGCGGTTTCGGGCAGGAAAATCGGGATCCCGATGATGACGATCACTGCCGCCAGGCCGGCGCCGGAGGACACACCCACCAGGCCCGGATCAGCCAGGGGATTGCGGAACAGGCCCTGGAGCACGACGCCCGAGACCGCCAGCGCCGCACCGATGATGATGCCCAAGAGGGTGCGCGGCAGTCTGATATCGAGGATGATCGTATCGCGTAGGGCAGCTTCATTTCCCGAGGCTCCCCTGAGGCTTGCCCAGATGGCCTCCCAGGCCGCCCCGGGCGTGAACCCGGTGGCGCCGATGCTCAGCGAGAGGAATGCCGCGAGCGCCAGTCCGCCAACCAGCAGCCAGATGACGAGCCGGGCGGTCCGGCGACGATCACCGCCTAAGACGGCGATCTCTTCTGATTTGCTTTCGGCTATGGCCACTGTACCGACACCACTGCTGTCCCGTTATAGAATGGGCGCTGCGGGGTCACTTCGTCCATGGCCGCTCGGGGAGCGGCGCGATCGCCGCGTCCGGATGGAGCTTGGCGGCCAGGGTCGCGGCCGCATGCGCGGTGCGCGGGCCGAAGCCGAGTAGATACAGGCCGTCCATGGTGATCAGCCGCTTGTTGCGCCCTGCCGGCGTCTGAGCGATCGCGGGATTGGCGAAAAGGGCCTCGCCCGGCGCATGGGCGCCAGAGCGGGTCATCATCAGGATCACGTCCGGTGCCGCCGCGATTATGGCTTCGCCATTCACCTGCTTGTAGCCGGCAAAATCGGTCAGCGCATTTTCGGCTTTGGCCAGCTTGATCATCTCGTCAGCCGAGGTGCCCGCGCCGGCGGCCATCATGCGGTCGCCCGCCGTGCTCAGAATGAACAGGACCTTCGGCCGGTCGTTCACCTTGGCAAGCTGCTCCTCAAGGCTACGGAAATCCGCAAGCAGCGTGGCGGCCAGGTGCTCACCCTCGGAGGGCTTGCCCATGACCTTGCCGACGAAGCGGATCTTCTCGGCAATGCCCTCAGGGCTCGCCTCGTCCGGAACGGTCACGAAGGGGACCGACGCGTTCTGCAGCTGGCCGACCACATCCTTGGGCCCGGCATCAGCTTCGGCAAGGATGAGGGTGGGCTTCACGGAGAGCAAGCCTTCCGAGGAAAGCGCGCGCAGATAGCCGACATTCGGGTGTTCGGCCAGAGCGGCCGCCGGATAGAGGCTGGTGGTGTCCACCGCGACGATACGGTCCTGCAGCCCGAGCGCATAGAGAATCTCGGTCACGGAGCCGCCCGCGGCAACCGTGCGAGAGGTATCCGTCACCTCGACCTGTCGTCCGCTGCCATCGGTTATGGTGGCAGCGGTTGCCGGTTGCATCAGTGCAGCCGAAGCCAGCATTGCCATAACCAGAAGGCGGCGGCCCTGCTGCAGTCCCTTCATCGAACCCATGAAAAAAGCCTCTGTCCAATCCTCTTCCGCGGCGGCTCACTTGTTCAGAACGAGCTTGCCCTGCTTGGTGACGCGAAGCGTGTACACCTCGCCTCCATGGGCGATCAGGGCGCTGGTCTGGCCGCAGAAGATCGCCTCCGACTGGATGAGCCGGCGCGTCTTGCCCAGCAACTCCGACTCAACTTCAACCGACGGAAGTCCGGCGTCGCGCCGCTCGTCCTTTTCCTCTGCCATCGTCACTTCAACCCTTCCCCGAGGCACCAATTCCGTGCCGCACAATTGTTGACTTTAATAGTCAGCTTATCCTAGAACGCAAGAGACAAGCTTTGGGGCGGGGCTCCGGCTTGGCGATGCCAGCCAAAGATCATCCGGTCGAGTAGCCAGCGAACCACACGCTCGGGGTTGAGCGGGATTTGGGTTCGGAGGGTGAACCATGTGTAGTCGGTTGGCGTGGCTGCGCCGAGCGATCATGACGAGTGCTGCATTCACGGCCATGATGGCGGCCGCAAATGCTCAGGAAACGGCAGCGGTCCAGGGTCCAGTGCCACCGGAGGGAGAGCCGGTGCCGCAGGAATGGCTGACGCTTGATGAAATCACCGTCGTGCCGGGGAAGATCGAGGAGACGCCGATCGACTCGCCTACGGCGGTGAGCATCGTGAACGAGGAAAAGCTGCAGCTGCGGCAGGCGGAAACCTTGAACGACATTTTCCGCGGCATGCCGAGCGTTACCGCAGTGCAGGACCGCGACCAGCCGGGCGGAGCCATCAATATCCGCGGCCTGCAGGATTTCGGACGGGTGGCCGTGATCGTGGACGGGGCGCGGCAGAACTTCCAGATCTCCAAGCATAACGGCCAGAACCTGATCTTCATCGAGCCGGAGCTGCTGAAGGCGGTGACGGTGGTACGCGGCCCGGTGGCCAATATCTATGGTTCCGGCGCGATCGGTGGCGTGGTTGCCTTCGAGACCAAGGATGCCCGTGACATTCTCGATCCCGGCCAGTTCGCAGGCGGCATTCTGCGCAGCGGCTATGAGACCAATGGCGATGGCTGGTTCCTCAGCGGTTCAGGCGCCATGCAGTACGAGGCGTTCGATGCGGTGGGGAACATCACCTATCGCGAGCGCGACGACTACAAGAACGGCAAGGGCGAGACCGTCGACGGGTCGGGCTTCGACATCCTGAGCGGCTTTGCCAAGATGGGCTACCGGCCGGCCGAAGGGCACGAGATCAAGGTCAGCTATATCGGCACGGACGACCATTGGCTGGACGAATCGGAAAGCGTCGCCCGCGACAGCCGGCTCACCAGCAATATTGGCGTTCTGCGCTATACCTTCGATGATCCGACCGGGGATTTCTGGAACCTGTCGGCCAGCGGCTACATCTCCAATACGGATCTTGACCAGCGCAACGAGACCGGCGTGGCGGAAGGCTTCAGCCGCGATTTCAAGCTCACCACCTATGGCTTCGACGTCTATAACACGACGCTGTTCGAGACCGGCTTCATCGGCCACACCCTCACCTATGGCGGCGACTTCTTCACTGACGACGTGAAGACCGAGGACGTTGCCGGCACGGGTGACCTGTTCACGCCGGGCGGCACGCGCGATGCCTATGGCGCCTTCATCCAGGACAGGATGACCTTCACGCCCTGGCTTTATCTGATCGCCGCCGGCCGTTTCGACGGCTATGAGCTCAATGGCACCGACACCATCACGGGCGACCCGGTCGATAACGAGGGCGACCGGATCTCGCCGAAGGTGACCGTGGCAGTGAAGCCGTTCTATACGTATTTCGAAGGGCTGGAGCTTTACGGCACCTATGCGGAGGGATATCGCGCGCCGAGCGTGACGGAGACGCTGATCTCCGGCATCCACCCGCCGCCGGCCACCTTCCCTTTCCTGCCCAATCCCAACCTGAAGCCCGAGACGGCCAAGACGATCGAGCTGGGCATCAACTTCAAATACAATAGCCTGTTCACCGCTGGCGACGCCCTGCGGATCAAGACTGCCGTATTCCAGAACGACGTGGATGACCTGATCTCGTTCGAGCAGGTGCTGCCGACGCCCTTTCCGTTCGGCAGTTATCAATACATCAACGTGGCCAAGGCGCGGATCAAGGGCTTCGAATTCGAGGGCATGTATGATGCCGGGTTCATGTTCGCGGGCCTGAGCGGACAAATCCTGCGCGGCAAGGACCAGACCACCGATGAGTGGCTGAACTCGATACCGCCGGACCAGCTTACCGGCATTCTCGGCTTCCGCTTTCTGGACGAGCGGCTCGAGGTGGGCACCGAGGTCACCGCCACCGCCAAGCAGCATAGGGTGAGCGACCCCGACCTGAAGACCAGCCCTTTCACTCTGGTCGACCTGTTCGTGGGCTATGCCTATAGCCGCGACCTGCGGTTCGACGTGCGCTTCAACAATATTCTCGATGAAAACTACCGGCCGTTCCTGAACCAGACGGATATGCCCGGCTTCAATACGAAGTTCGCCATGACGATGAGGTTCTGAGCAACAGGTGGAGCTGCGGCTCCACCTGACCTTTGCAGCGATTGGACGTATGATCCATTCCGCAAAGAGGGAGGACGTGCCATGAAGGGAGATCAGATCTTGAGCCTGCTTCGGAGATTGCGCGTCATATCATCGCGTTGCGTCGCAGGTGTTTTGTTCGTCGTGGCCGCGCCAGCGGTGTTCGCGTCCGCGGCTCTGGCGCAAAGCAATGCGCAACCCGAGGCGGCCAGCGCGCGCACGCTGGAGGTTGAGCTGAACCGGCTGGAGCAGCGCGAAGGCGCCTGCCGGTTGAGCATGGTCTACCGCAATCGCCTCGGCGCCGACATCGAAGCCCTGCAGCTTGAAGCGGTGCTGTTCGATGGCGATCAGCGGGTGGAGCGCTTCTTGGTGTTTTCCTCGAAGGCGCTGCCGGCCGGGAAGATCAGGGTTCAGCAGTTCGACATCCAGGGGCTTGAATGCGCCAGCGTCGGATCGGTGCTGATCAACGACGTGAAGGCCTGCCAAGGCACCGGCCTCGAGCCGGCGCAATGCCTCGCGGCCCTCAGCCTATCGTCCAGGGCGGATACCAAGCTGATGAGCTCCGTGGACCAATGAAACGTGTCCCCTCCCGCTGGATCCTCGGCTTCATGGGCGCATTGGCCATGCATGTGGTGGTGCTGGGCATGGTGCCGTGGCCGCGGGAGGAGGCGCTGAGCGAGCGATCTGCCGGCGAAGAGGCGGACGTCTGGGGTGCGCCGACCAGTACGGTGATGATCGAGCTGGCGGCGGTGGAGTCGATCGCTGGGGACGCACCCGAAGCGGCTGAAGCAGAAGCAGAGGTGGTGGATGAAGCCACCACCGTCGAGACGGAGCCGGTCGAGACCGAAACGGTTGAGAACGAGCCGGTTGAGACTGAGCCGGTCGAGCCGAGCGCTGAACCCGAGGAGGTGGCAGCGCTCGAACCAGAACCTGTTTCGCAGGCCGAGACCATTGAGCACAGCACGGCGAAGCCCACTGAAGTGGCTGTTGCCGACGCTGAGGAAATCGAGGCGAAGCCCGTCGATCAACCGCCTACAACCGAGCCCGCCGGTCGCGTTGTCGCGGCAGTCGACCCGCTGTCGCCACTCGAACCAGTCGAGGACGTGCAGGAAACCATCGAAGCCTCAGCGCCTGTCCCGAAGCCGAAGTCCAAGCCGGTGGTGGAAAAGCCCGCGGCCGAGCCGAAGAAGGCGGAGCCCGAGCGCAAAGTGACGGAGAAGGCCGCACCCGAGCGGAAGCGGGACCGGAAGGAGGCCACGAAGGCGAGCCCGCGGGCAACCCGCCAGAAAACCGCCCGCAGCCGCAGCAAGGGCCCGGCAAAGGCGGATGCGGGCAATGCCAGGGTGTCGGCCAGCGCCGCGAGCGGCATTGCCCGGGGCAATCGCGGGATCCGCCAGGCTGAGGCAGGCTGGTCCAGTCGTTCCAACTATGCCGGCCGGATCGTCGCACATCTGCAACGGCACAAGCATTACCCCGAAGCCGCCGCCCGCAACGGCACCACGGGCGTAGCCACGCTGACCTTCTCAATCGCATCCAACGGCCGGCTGACCTCCGTGCGTCTGCGCGGTAGCTCCGGGGCCGCCATTCTCGACCAAGCGGCGCTCGATACTGTGCGCCGCGCGTCACCGTTCCCGCCAATTCCCCCTGAGGCAGGGGTTTCGGCCATGACCTTCACCGTGCCGCTGCGCTACAAGCGGCAATAGGTTTCAACCATCGCATGACAGCCAAGGAGATCTCATGTTTATCGCGATGAACCGCTTCAAGGTGGCCAAGGGCAGCGAGGCCGATTTCGAGCATGTGTGGAAAAGCCGCGACACGCATCTGCATGAGGTGCCGGGCTTCGTGGAGTTCCATCTGCTGAAGGGGCCGGTGCGCGAGGACCACACGCTCTATTCCTCGCATACGATCTGGCAGGACAAGGCGGCATTCGAAGGGTGGACCAAGTCCGAGGCCTTCCGCAAGGCACACCAGGATGCGGGCACGCGCAAGCCGCTCTATCTCGGACATCCGGAATTCGAGGGCTTCGAGGTGGTGCAGACGGTGACGAAGAGCGACCGCGCTGCATAGAGCGGGACGATCCGGGAACTGACGTGCCGTATGGCCCTGGATGCCCCGGTCAAGCTGGGGCATGACGATTTTTGTTAAAATCAATGACTTACGTCATCATCGGCTTGGAGCCGGTAATCCAGGGCCATGAGGGAAGGCTTAATGCCATGTGGTCCGGCTTCAGCGCCCAGGCGCGGCTGGCATGGCCTGATATTCGCTGGCGCAAACGGGCCAGTCACCGTCATCAGGGCGACATGTGAATCACTCATAGGGCTGCTGCATGGTTCCGAACGGCAGTAGTCCTCCATGAATGTCCAGCCGCACCGTCCCTTTCGCTACCGGACCATCTGGATATCCGATTTTCATCTCGGTACGCGGCGGGCCCAGACGGAACTCCTGCTCAATTTCCTGCGCCACACGGAATCGGACACGCTCTACCTGGTGGGCGATGTCATCGACAACTGGGCGCTGAAGAAGCGCTGGTACTGGGCGCAGACCCATAACGACGTGATCCAAAAGATCCTGCGCAAGGCCCGCAAGGGCACCAAGGTCATCTACATCCCCGGCAATCACGACGAGTATTTCCGCGATTTCGCCGAAGCCCGGTTCGGGCGCATCAGCGTGCAGCTGGAGGCGATGCACATCATGGCGGACGGGCGCCGCTATCTCGTGCTGCATGGGGACAAGTTCGACGGGGTGGTGCGCTATGCCAAGTGGCTCGCCGTGCTTGGCGACCGCGCTTACGGCTTGTCGATTGCCATCAACAGCGTCTTCAACCGGGCGCGGCGACTGTTCGGCCTGCCCTACTGGTCGCTCTCGGCCTTTCTCAAATACAAGGTGAAGCGCGCGGTCGAGTTCGTGTCGCGCTTCGAGGACGCGCTGGTGCACGAGGCACAGCGGCGCGGTGCGGACGGCGTGATCTGCGGGCACGTGCACACCCCGCAGATGCGCGAGATCAACGGCATTCACTACTGCAACGACGGCGATTGGGTGGAGAGCTGCACGGCGCTGGTCGAGACCTTCTCGGGATCGCTGGAGATCATCCGCTGGACGGCGCTCAATCCAGGCGAAGATGACCCGCAAGGGCACATTCCCCTGCCTGCGATCGAGATGCCCTTCCCCGCTGCGCCGGTGCGAGAGCCGGTGGCCGCACGCTGATGGCCCTCATTCGGCTGCGACCTCCTCTGAAACTGCTGATCGTGACGGATGCCTGGCACCCCCAGGTCAACGGCGTGGTGCAGACCCTGACACGCACCGCCGAGGCTCTGCGTGCCGGCGGCCACCAGGTGTCGATGCTGACGCCGGAGCCATTTGCGACCTTTCCCTTGCCCAGCTATCCGGAGATCCGCCTGGCAAGCCCGCGTCCGTCGGCGGTGGCGCGCTTCATCGAGACCGCCGATCCGGATGCCATTCATATCGCCACCGAGGGCGTGCTCGGTCTGCTCGCCCGGCGCCATTGCCTGCGCACCGGGCGCAGCTTCACCACGAGCTATCACACCCGCTTTCCAGAATATCTGGCGGCCCGCATGGGTCATCCGGCGGCTGGCCGTGCGGCATGCCGGCTTGCCTATGCGGCTCTGCGGTGGTTCCATCGCCCGAGCCGCGCCGTCATGGTGGGCACGCCTTCCATGTACGATACGTTGCGCGCCCAGGGCTTCCGGGCCGTCCGGCTGTGGACGCGCGGGGTCGACCATGCGCTGTTCCACCCCAACCGGCGGCGCGCCCTGCCCCATCCGGGGCCGATCATGCTCTATGCCGGCCGGGTGGCGGTGGAGAAGAATCTCGACGCGTTCCTGTCGCTCGAAATGCCTGGCACCAAATACGTGGTCGGCGACGGGCCGGATCTCGCGCGGCTGAAGATCCGCTATCCCACAGCGGTGTTCACCGGCTATCTGCATGGGGAGGCGCTCGCCGGGATGATGGCCTCGGCAGACGTGTTCGTGTTCCCCAGCCGGACCGATACGTTCGGCCTGGTGCTGCTGGAGGCCATGGCGAGCGGCGTTCCGGTGGCGGCGTTTCCCGTGCCCGGTCCGCGCGACATCGTGGAGGATGGCATCTCGGGCGCGCTGGACGAGGATCTCGGCGCCGCGATAAGCCGCGCGCTGGGCTGTTCCCGAGCGGCGGCCCGCGCCCGCTCGCTTGAGTTCAGCTGGGAGCGCACGGCCGAGATATTCGTGCAGCTGGTTTCCGAGGCACAGCTGGATAAGGAAAGGGCCCGCCAGATTGGCAGGCCCTCCATCAACCACCAGCCGACTAGTTTGGGGGCGGACGACGCCGGCGGCTGATGGTCGTGATCATCGCGGAAGCCGGCTGAGCGCTGCCTGAATGGAAAAGTTAGCTGCCATTCATGTTCTAGGCCGGCGCCAATTTGGCCTTCAGCCGGTTCTCCCATTGCAGCGCGCTCGAGACGATCTCGTCCAAACTGTCATGCTCGGGCACCCAGCCAAGCCGCTCGCGCACCTTCTGCGCGCCGGCCACCAGCATCGGCGCGTCGCCCGGACGCGGCGGCCCATCCCGCACCACGAGGGGATGATTGGTGGCGCGCTCGACCGCGGCGATCACCTCCAGAACCGAATAGCCCTTGCCATAGCCGCAATTGAACACATCGCTGCGGCCGCCGGCGCGCAGATAGTCGAGCGCCGCGACATGGGCCGCGATCAGGTCGGTCACGTGGATATAGTCGCGGATGCAGGTTCCATCCGGCGTGGGATAGTCGCGGCCGAAGATTTCGAGATAGGGCCTCTCGCCCAGCGCCGCCTGGGATGCGACCTTGATCAGGTGCGTGGCGCGGGGCGAGGACTGGCCGCTGCGGCCCAAGGGGTCGGCGCCGGCCACGTTGAAATAGCGCAGCGCGGCATAGGTGATGTCATGGGCAACGGCGGCATCGCGCAGCATCACTTCCGACATGAGCTTCGACGTCCCGTAGGGAGAAATCGGGTCGAGCCGGGCGGTCTCATAGACCGGCATCTCGTCCTGGATGCCGTAGACGGCCGCGGTGGAGGAGAAGATGAAGTGAGGCACGCCTGCCGCGACCGCCGCCGCGATCAGGCCGCGCGTCTTCACCGTGTTGTTGAGATAGTATCCCAGGGGATCGGCCACCGAGTCCGGTACGACGATGGAACCGGCGAAGTGGATGATCGCCTCGTAACGAGCGCTGGACAGCACGCGCTCGAGCAGGCCGTCGTCGCCGATATCGCCCTGGATGAAACGCGCCGCTTCAGGCACGGCCCAGCGGAAGCCGGTGGACAAGTTGTCGATGACCGTCACATCCTCACCGCTGTCCAGCAGGGCAAGAACCATATGGCTGCCGATATAGCCGGCGCCGCCCGTCACGAGGATTGCCATTACGCCTCCGAACCAAAATTCACGCGCCGCGTTTTTGCCACCGTGCCGCTACATTAAGCTTCCGGATCTTTTTCTTGAGCGGCTAAGCTAGCAAACATCGGGCCATAGAGAGAGGATTTTATGTCGCGCCGTCTTCGCAAAGCCGTATTTCCCGTGGCGGGCCTCGGCACCCGCTTCCTCCCAGCAACCAAGGCGGTGCCTAAGGAAATGCTCACCATCGTGGACCGGCCGGTCATCCAACTGGCGGTGGATGAGGCGCGCGAGGCGGGCATCGAACACTTCGTCTTCGTCACCGGCCGCAACAAGGGCGTCATCGAGGACCATTTCGACAAGCAGTTCGAACTCGAGACGACCCTGAAGAACCGAGGCAAGACCAAGGAGCTCGACCTGCTCGCCTCCGATCTGCCCAGCGCGGGCCAGACGAGCTTCACCCGCCAGCAGGAGCCGCTTGGCCTGGGCCACGCGGTTTGGTGCGCGCGGGAGTTGATCGGGGACGAACCCTTCGCCCTGCTCCTTCCCGACATGCTCATTCATGCGAGCCCCGGCTGCCTTGCCCAGATGATCGAGATCTACAACAGCCACGGCGGCAATGTGCTGGCGGTGGAAGAGGTCCCGCATGAGGACGTACATCGCTATGGCGTGGTCGACGTGGAGGCGCCGGGGCCCGACGGCGCCCAGAAGGTGAAGGGGATGGTGGAGAAGCCCAGGCGTGAGGACGCCCCCTCCAACCTGATCATCTCCGGCCGCTATATCCTGCAGCCGGAAATCTTCCGGAAATTGGAGATCCAGAAGCCCGGCTCGGGCGGCGAGATCCAGCTGACGGACGCGATGCTGGCCCTGATGCAGGACCAGGTGTTTCATGCCCTCAAATTCAAGGGCAAGACCTATGATTGCGGCGACAAGGTCGGCTTCCTCGCCGCGAACGTGGCCTATGGGCTCGCCCGCAAGGACTTGGGCCCAGCCTTCCGCAAGGCATTGCAGGAGGTTCTCGCGGCGAACGGGGAAGACGTCGACATCAATATCTGAAGACGCGTGGGGCGGGTCGCGGCATCCGCCTCTGCCTCATTGCTGCAGCTTCACCCCGACCATGACGCGGTTCTCGGTGTAGTCGCGGGTGCGGCCGGTGAGCGTGTAGTCGGTGAATTCGTAGCTGCCGATCACCGCCAGCCGTGGTGTCAGAAAATAGGACACATCGAGCCCGGCGCTCCAGGTCTGTTCCGTGAGCTTGATGCCGATATAGTCCTCAAGGGTATAGCGCGCCATTGCGGCGGCGATCAGGTTGTAGCGGAAGGCATGGTCCACCCGCAGCCCGACCGTGAAGTCGCGGGTGGCGGTGGCGCCGGTGACGTTGGTCTCGCCGATGCCGCTGGATGCGTCGAGGGTCACCGCCGTGATCTGCCGCGGACGCCAGATCACGTTGGCATCGAAGCCCACGCCCTCGACCATCTTGCGCGCCAGGTGGCGGTAGTCGCGGATCTCGTAGGTTAGGGCCGCCATGCCTCTCCAGATCGGGCTCGGTTCGAATTCGGCGCCGATGGCGAACCTGGCGCCATCAGATGATCGTTTCACGCCGAGCTCGTCGTCCGGCCGGTCATAGATGCGCGGCACATAGGCCGCCTCGATATAGGGGGTGAGGATCGGCGCATCCTGATATTTCACCCGCAGCTCGGCAAGGGGCGCGGTGTAATTGAGATCCTTGTTCACCTGGACGCTGCCGTCGGACAGCCGGACGTCACCGAAACGGTACCAGCTGGTGCCACCGCGTATCGTGGCGGCGATGCGGCCGGCGTCATAGGTAAGGCCGGCGCGGATGCGGTACGTCTCGTCCTTGCGCGGATCGAGCGCGTTCACCGGAATGTCTGGCTGCGCCAGCCCCTCCTGCTGCAGTTCGTAGCGGGCCTCGAATTCCGCGGTGAAGTCGCGGCGAATGTCCAGCCTGTAGGTGGCGCCGATATCGGCATTGTCGATGTTCTGGCGCGACTCCTTCGCATAGAGCACATGCTCGCTTTCGGCATGAACCTCGAGGCCGTGCCGGTTCCAGTCACTGCGCGCCTCGAATATGGGCTTCAAGCGCAGGCCCACATCCGACCGACGATCGGTGCGGGACTGGCGCACATTGTCGGTGTAGACGCCGCCGATCTCCAGCGAAGGATAGAGGGTCAGGCCGCCGACATCGATGCCCAACGGCTCATAGGCTTCGGTGGTCATGACATCGGCCGCTTGCGCCTGGTTTGGCCAGGCGCAGACCGCGATGAGCGCAGCGGCGCCAAGACAACTGCGGATTGCGGTACCCCGGCGCCGCGCCGCTGCCGGTGCGCCTGGGTTCATGCTGTCTCTCCCTGCTCCGCATTCGGTTACCGTACGAGCGGATAGTGTTTCGTTAAGGTTAATATTGGGTTTATGCCGCACTGCCTCCCATTGCAGTCAATGACCGATCGGAGTACATGGACGTGATCACTGAGGGGTGCCCATTGCCTGTGCTGGCCGTCACAACGCATCCGATCGTCGCCTCTGCCATGTCTGCGATCGACACGGAGGCGCGTGGGCTGACACAGCTCAAAGCCGCGCTGATGGGCGCACTGGAAGGCCCCTTCCTCGCGACCATCGAGGCCATCGAAAGGGTCTATGCGAGCGGTGGTCGCGTGATTGTCTCGGGCATTGGCAAGAGCGGGATCATCGGCCGCAAGATCGCGGCGACTCTGGCTTCCACCGGCACGCCCGCATTGTTCGTGCATGCGAGCGAGGCGAGCCATGGCGACCTCGGCATGATCACCGATCAAGACGGGGTGATCGTCTTGTCCAATTCAGGCGAAACGCCGGAACTGGCGGATCTCGTGGCCTATGCCAAGCGCCGGCAGGTGCCGCTGATCGCCATCACGGGGTCGGAGGCCAGCACGCTGGCGCGCGTTGCCGATATCGTACTCGCTCTGCCGCGCCACGAGGAGGCCTGCCCGCACGGGCTTGCCCCCACCACCTCCACCACCATGCAGGCGGCGCTTGGAGACGCGATCGCGGTGACGCTGCTCAAGAACCGCGGCTTCGGCCCGCAAGACTTCAAGGCCCTGCATCCCGGCGGGAAGCTTGGGGCGCAGCTGTGCTTCGTGCACGAGATCATGCACGGGCGCGACGAGCTCCCGTTGATCGGGCCCGATGCGATCATGAGCGAGGCCCTGGTGGAGATGACGTCGAAGCGGTTCGGCTGCGTGGGAGTGGTCGGCAACGCTGGTGCACTGGTCGGCGTCATCACCGATGGCGATTTGCGCCGTCACATGGCGCCGGACCTGCTGAGCCGCACCACGGCCAGCGTGATGACCCGCAACCCTGTGACAATCGCGCCTAGAGCCCTTGCCTCGACGGCCCTTGCCGTGCTGAACGAGCGCAAGATCACTTCGCTGTTCGTGGTGGAGGGCACTTGCCCGATCGGCATCGTTCACATTCACGACCTGCTGCGGGTCGGGGTGAAATAGGCGCGGGTCATGGCCAACGATCTCACGGCCGAGGAGATCCGGACCCTGCTGAAGCTGGAGCCGAATGCGACCTGCGGCGAGGTACGGGTGACGTTCGTGAGCCAGCAGGCGGTGGCGCCGGGCGGCCTTGCTGGACCCTTCGCCGACGGCCGGCCGCTCGGATCGGCCCTGTATTTCCTGGTGAGGCCGGACGCGCCAGTCAGGCTGCATCGCATCCGCAACGACCAGCTCTATCACTACTATCTCGGCGATCCGATCGAGGTGTTTCTGCTGCACGGGGCCGGGCGCAGCGAGCGGGTGGTGGTGGGGCCCGACCTGCGCAATGGCCAGCAGGTTCAGCTGTTCATCCCGGGCAATACGTTCCACACCGCCCGGTTGCTCGGCGGCGGACGCTGGTTTCTCGGCGCCAGCACCGAGTGGCCGGGCGTTGTGCCGGCGGATGTGGAGATCGGCAATGTTGAGCGGCTGGCCGAAGACCACCCGCAGCTGGCCCCGGTGCTGCATGCTATCGCCTCGGCAGCGGCCAATACTGCCCCAGGGCCAAGCTCTCCGCGGTGATCGCCGCGGCGGGCGGTCTGCTACTCCTCGCGCTCGACAAGCAGATCCATGCCATCGGTCCCGGTGACCCGGACCCAGCTTCCTGCCGGCGCGTCAGGGCCCTTGATCACCCAAGATGTATCGTTGATCCACAAGCGGCCGCGTCCATCGGTGATGGGTGCATCGAGCCTGTAACGCTGGCCGACAAAGCCCTGCTGGCGGCGGTTGAGGTTGGGCTGATCGCTTGCCGCGCCGGGACCGCTGAAATAGCGGCGGGCGATGAGCACCGCGACGACGGCCAACGCCGCGAAGACCAGGAGCTGCGCCTGCCAGGGGATGCCCACCACCAGAACGATCAGGCCAACCGCAAAGGCCGCCGCGCCGATCCAGATGAGGAAGACGCCGGGCATCATCAGCTCGAGCAAGAGCAGCACGCCGGCCAGGATCCACCATCCCCAGAAGCCGATCCCTCCGAGCAACTGTTCCATGGGCTCCTCGGCTAGCCGGGCGTCGGGCCAGGCGGCGGGGAACCGGGCGACGTGGCCACGCCAACCTGGGGTACCGTGCCGGTGCTGCGCGGCGGGGTCCTCGGCGCATCCGGCGGGCTTGCGCCATCGCCACCGCCAAAGGCGGCGCGGGTGAGTTCGGCAATGCCACCGACTGCGCCCAGGACAGAGGTGGCATCGACGGGCAGCATCAGCACCTTTTGGTTCGGCGCGGTCGCCAGGGAGCGGAGAGCATCCACATATTTGGTCGCGACGAAATAGTTCACCGCCTGGATGTTGCCGCCTGCGATGGCCTGGCTCACCATCTGGGTTGCCTTGGCTTCGGCCTCGGCGGCGCGCTCACGGGCCTCAGCGTCGCGGAAAGCGGCCTCGCGCCGGCCTTCCGCCTCGAGCACGATGGCCTGCTTTTGGCCCTCCGCCCGCAGGATCTCGGCGGCGCGAACGCCCTCGGCATCCAGGATGCGCGCCCGCTTTTCCCGTTCCGCCTTCATCTGCCGGGCCATGGAATCGACGAGATCGCGCGGGGGATTGATGTCGCGAATCTCGATGCGGGTAACCTTGACGCCCCACGGATGGGTTGCCTGGTCGACCACCGCGATCAGCCGGTGATTGATCTCGTCGCGCTTGGAGAGGAGCTCGTCGAGGTCCATGGAGCCCATGACCGTGCGAATATTGGTGAGGGTGAGATTGACGATGGCGTTCTCCAGGCCGGAGACCTCATAGGCGGCCTTGGCCGCGTCCAGCACCTGGTAGAACGCCACGCCGTTCACCTCGACCATGGCGTTGTCGCGGGTGATGACCTCCTGGCTCGGAATGTCGAGCACCTGCTCCATCATGTTGAGCTTGGCACCGACGCGGTCGATGAACGGAATGATCAGATTGAGACCCGGCTCAAGCGTCTTGGTGTAGCGGCCGAAACGCTCGACTGTCCAATTGGAGCCCTGCGGAATGACTCGGATGCCCTGGAAAATCGCCAGCAGCACCACGACCAAGAGCACGATGACGAATATGGATACGCCCTCGAACATACGCCGGTCTCCCTATGGCGGGTGGTCGCATTCTCATAACGATGCGCGTGCGAGTTGTCCACGGGAGTTGCTCGCGGTTTGGCGCCGCGACGGGGTCATCCGGCGCCATACGCCGCGTCCGTCCCCGGTGGCGTTGACCACTTAACGCCAGCCCTGCAGTTCGTCCTCGATGATGGTGGCGAGCATTTCGATCGAGAGCTCGCTGTCGTTCAGGCATGGCACGAGCGAGAAGTGTTCACCGCCGGCCTCGTGGAAAATCTCCGCAGCGCCGATGGCGATCTCCTCCAGGGTCTCGACACAATCGGCCGCGAATCCGGGAGTGATCACGACCAGGTTCTTCACACCCTGCTTGGGTAGAGCCTCGATCGTCTCGGCGGTATAAGGCTTGATCCATTCGGCGCGGCCGAAGCGTGACTGGAACGTCATGACCAGGTCTTCCTCGCCAAGACCCATGCGTTCGCGCAGCAGGTGAGTGGTCTCGGCGCAGTGGTCGTAGTACGGATCGCCCTTCTCGACATATTCTTCCGGCAGGCCGTGGTAGGAGGCGACGATCCGGTCCGGCCGCCACGGCAGGCTCTGCAGATGTGCACCCAGAGACTGGGCAAGGGCATCGATATAGGCGGGGTGGTCGTAATAGGCCGGCACGGTGCGCAAGGCCGGCTGGCGGCGCAGGCACTTCAGAGCATCGAACGCCTTGTCCTGAACGGTCGCAGTGGTGGCTGCGGCATATTGCGGATAGAGCGGAAACAGCAGGACGCGATCACAACCCTGTGCCACCAAGCCTTCCAGGCGCTCGGCAATCGGGGGCAGGCCATAGCGCATGGCCCAATCGACCACGACGCCCGGGATCGCGGACAGGCGCGCCGCGATCTTCTCCGCCTGGGCCCGGGTCGCGGTCTTGAGCGGGCTCTCGTTGCGCGCCTTGTTCCAGATCTTGTCGTAGGCCTTGCCGCTCTTTTGCGGACGAGTGGAGAGCACGAACAGGTTGAGGATCACCTGCCACAGGATCGGGTTGACCTCGATGACACGCCGGTCGGACAGGAACTCGCGGAGATAGCGACGCATCGGCCAGTAAGACGTGGCCTCGGGCGTGCCGAGATTGACGATCAGGACCCCGATCTTGCCGCCCTCGACACCGCGATGCCGGATGAACGGCATGGCTGACACCGGCGCCGCGGCGTCCTCCTCTGCGGCATCACCCGCAGCACCCGTCGTGCTGTATTCGCTTAATCGTGCCATATGGGGCATTAATGATCGCGCCAAGCGAAACGCAAGAGGCAATTCGCCTTGCGATCGGTCAAATCAGAAGATCACCCGGACACCGGCCCGGAATGAGGCTCTGCCGCCTTCTGCGGAGAGCCCTAGTTGCTCCCGTAGGGATAATCGCCGCCGCCATAGGGCGGAGGATCCTCTCCACCGTAGGGAGGGGGCTCCTCACCCCCGCCGCCATAGGGATCCTCGGGGAAGAAGATGTCCTCCCAATCCGGGCGGTTCGGCACTTCGATTTCGTCCGGCCGCGGGATCACCACCGGCTCCGGGTCCGGAGGCGGCTCGCCACCGCCGCCGCCGTAAGGATCAGGCGGCACGTTGCTGTCCTGGATAGCGTCGTCACGCTCCTGCTCCAGCGGGTCGGTATCGGTGGTCGGCTCGTTGAACAGGTTCTGGTCGCTGAGGGCGCCGCCGGTTTCCCGTACATCCGACGGATTGATGCCGCGGCCCTGGGGCGTTGACCTGAGCCATGTATCGAAATAGGCCAAGGCATTCGCGTCGAGCCGGAACGGCCCGAGCGGCGCGGCGCCCTCATAGGGCACGCACACCGCGTAACCCGGCTCGGAGATCTCCACGCTGCGGCCGCCGCCGGTGATGACGATGCGCCCCATTTTGTCGAACGAGTTGCGTCCGCGGCCGGGCCCACGCAGCGCCACCAGGCTGGCGCTGGCGGGGTCGAACCTGACGCCGCTGCCGATGCCCGCCGCCTTGCAGATGGCCACCGCATCGGGCCCTACCGCCACCTCGCCCATGGTGCCGCGAATACCTATGGTGGAGGCCGGCGTGCGCAGGGAGACAGCGGAGGGGTTGGCGGTGCCGATCTTGCCGGTCATGAAGCGGAAAGCGCCTTTGGCGATGCTCGCCGCCACCTTGCCCGACCCGGCATTGGGGTCGTAGACGAACTCGTCGATGGTGATTTCGCAGTTCTGGCCAACGGTAAAGACCGTCTCGTCGACCAGCAGAATCTGCAGGGCAGACTGGCGCAGCGTCTCGACCACATCGCCGCGATAGACATCCTCCCTGACCTGCGCCTTACGCTTGTTGGCATCGGCCGCGCCGGTCACATAGACCTGGCCCGATACGGCAGCGTTCACGCCAACCCGGCTCGACTGGGCATAGGCGTCGAGTGCGGCGCCCGAGACGGTGTTGAGCAAAAGCCCCAAGGCGAACGCGGTTCGCGCTGCCTTCGGCACTTTCGGAGTTCGGCTCATCTGCCTTGTCTCCTCAGAAGCTGAAGCGCTTCGTGAACAGGCCCTCGACGCTCCAGTTCTCGAAGTCCAGGTTCTTGATGGTTGAGTCCTGATAGGTGTACGACCCGGAGATCTGGAAGTTCATGTCTCCCAGGGTGGGCGGCAGCTCTGCCTCGAACAGGTCGGCCACCGTTTGCAATGGCGTGCCATAGGCCAGCTTTGCCTTCAGCCGGAAGTCCTCGCGGATAATGGTCGAGGAATAGCGCGGGTCCGGCGCATCATAGGTGAAGTTCCACAGCGTCAGCTGGGAGAGAAGATAGGTGCCCTTGCCCAGCAGGGTCAGGTTGGAGGCGCGGCCCCATGGGCCATCGAAGGCGAAGCTCGCGTCATCCGCCTCCTTGTCCACGTAATAGGCTTCGAGGCTGAAGATGTTCCACTGCACCGGCCGCCAGCTGAAGCCACCACCCGCATCGAGGCGCAAGCCATCGCGCGCGCTGCCGACATTGCTCAAAGATGTCTTGTAATAGTCCTGGTCGACGGCGATGACCTCGGCCTTCAGCGCGAGATGCGGGCTCACCGCGAAGCCGATTTCGAGCTCGCCGCCGAATTCGTCGAGATAGTGGTCGCCGTCCAGGGTGAGACCAGTGTAGATGCCGGCGGGCGACACGGAAAATGGCCCGAAGAAGAAGGTGCCGCCGGCCCTCACGCGGCCGGAGATGTAGTCCTGCTTGTCGAAACTGAACTGCTCGTTCAGCCAGCCACGGGTATCGAAGAACAGGAAATCGCCGTTGCCGGTGCCAAGCGAATGTTCGAGCCGGGCTCGCCCGGAGGTGTAGAACGCGGTGTCCGGATCCTTGTCGATCTCGTTGTCGACCGGCACGTCCTCGAACAGGATCGTGCTGCCGTCCGGCGCGAGGTTCGGGTTGGTGTCGTGGCGGAAGCCGAAGGTCCATTCGCCGAACAGCCGTGTCGGCGCATTACGGGTGGTTGCGAGGTGGTAGTAGCGCTCGACCTCGCGCCGCTGGTCGGCCGTCAGGTCGCGGGTGCGCAGAATGGCAAGCTCGCGGACCGCGCCGTCCATATCGTCGAGGCGGTAGAGCACGATGGCGTAGAACAGCCGGGCGGCGTCCCACTCGGGCTCCAGCAGGAGCAAGCGCTCGAGACTGCCGGCCGACTGCTGCAGGTTGCCCTTGCTCGCCTCCTGGCGCGCATAGGCGAAGGACAGCCGGAGATCATCCGGGTTCTGCAGGATCTGATCATAGGTGATGGGCTGACCGACCTGTGTCTGCGCTGTCGCTTGCGGGGATGCCGCAACCGTGAACAGCATCAGCGTCCCCGCAACACCCACGAGGTGCGCCTTGACTAGCATAAATGCGCTCTTTCCCCCTGACGGCTTCCCCAAACCAGCCGGACAGGATGCACAATACTGTCCAATCGGCTAATAATCCAACGGAATCACGACCGTCTTTAGAATGATTTTCCCCAATGGCAGCAGCAAAGCCACAGTTGAAGCGCCGTTGGGCTCGCTTGGCCGGGCTGCTGACCCTCGCCGGGCTCCTGGCGCTGACGGTGTTCCGCCCAGCGGTGCTCGAATCCTCCACATTGGCCCTGTTCGACAGCTACCAGCGCCTGAACCCGCGCGGCGTCTTCGATTCTCCGATCCGGATCATAGACATAGACGAGGAGAGCCTGCGCCGGCTGGGGCAGTGGCCGTGGGACCGCGATCTGATCGCGAGCATCGTGCAACGGCTGCAAGCGGCGGGTGCGGCAGCCATCGCCTTCGACATCGTGTTTGCCGAGCCGGACCGCACGTCGCCCGCGCGCGTCCTGAAACGGCTGGAGCAGCGGGACCCCGCCTTGAGCATCGCCCTGCCGGACAAGCTGCCCGACAATGACGCCATTCTGGCCGAGGCATTCCGGCAGGCACCCGTGGTAACCGGCGTCATCCTCACCGGCCTGGGCGATGATCCGCCACCGCCGGCCAAGGCCGGGTTCGCCCATGCGGGGGCCGATCCGCGGAGCTATCTTGCGGATGCCGGCGGGGCGGTGGCAAATCTGCCCATATTCGATGAAGCGGCCTCCGGCCTGGGCTTCATCAATTTCCAGCCGGGCTATGACCGGGTGGTGCGCTCCGTGCCCCTGATCGCCCGCTATGGCGACCAGCTCTATCCTTCTCTGGCGCTCGAAGCGCTGCGGGTGGCTCAGGGTGCAAGCACCTTCCAGATCCGCTCGACCGGAGCGAGCCGCGAGATCCAAATGGGCGAGCGAGCCGGCATGGTGGCGGTGAGGGCGGGCGATTTCACGATTCCAACCTCTGCTGACGGCGAGATCTGGATCCACTTCACCACCGGACCGAGCCAGAACATCGTTCCCGCATGGCAAGTCACCGAGGCCGGCCTGGATGCCGAGCAGCTGCGCGCCCTCATGGAAGGCCATATCGTGCTGATCGGCACCAGCGCCGCAGGGCTGCTCGACATCGTCGCCACGCCCATGTCCAATGCCGTGCCGGGTGTCGCGGTGCAGGCGGAGATCATCGATCAGATTCTGGATGGCGGCTTCTTGCGCCGGCCAGACTGGGCGCCGGGTGCCGAGCAGACGTTCGTGCTGGTGCTGGGTCTGCTGCTCATCGCACTACTGCCCTGGTTCAGCCCGGCCAGCGGCGCGCTGATCGGCCTTGCCGGCATCGCCCTGGCGATCGGTCTTTCCTGGTTTGCCTTCGATCACGAGAAGCTTCTGCTGACGCCGCTTTACGCCATTCTGTGCGTGATCTTGGTCTATCTCGCCGTCACCGGGGTGTTGTTTCTCGCAACCGAGCGGGAACGCCAGAGCATCCGGCAGGCCTTCAGCCTCTATCTCGCGCCGGCCTTAGTGGAGCGGCTCGCGGAAGAGCCCGAGCGGCTCAAGCTCGGCGGGGAGGACCGGGAGCTCACCATCATGTTCTCGGATATCCGCGGCTTCACCACGCTCTCGGAAGGCTTGGCGCCGCAGGAGCTTACCAAGCTGATCAATGATTTCCTGACACCGATGAGCGATGAGTTGCTCAAGGGCGGTGCCACCATCGACAAGTATATCGGCGATGCGATCATGGCGTTCTGGAACGCGCCGTTGCCGACGGATGACCACGCCACCCGCGCTTGCGCCACGGTGCTCAAAATGCTGAAGCGGCTGGACGAGGTGCGGGACAAAATCCATCGCCCGCTGCAGATTGGCATCGGGCTCAATACCGGTGTGTGCTGCGTCGGCAATCTCGGCTCGGCGCAGCGCTTCAACTATTCGGCCATCGGCGATTGCGTGAACCTCGCCTCCCGCATCGAGGGGCTGACCAAGAAATATGGCGTTCCCATCCTGGCGGGGCAGTCCACGGTGGATGAAGCGCGGGACTTTGCCTTCATCGAGGTGGACCAGGTGCGTGTGGTGGGCAAGACCGAACCGGTGCGCATTCATGCCCTGCTCGGCGGGCCCGAAATGAAAGCCGATCCGGCATTTGCGCGGATGACCTCGGCCCATGAGGAGATGCTGGGTGCGTTCCGCAGGGGCTGCTGGGACAAATCGGAGCGGCTGCTCGAGGCGACGGAAGCCTGCGCGGGCTCCTATCCGGTGGCCGGGCTGCTGGGCAGCTATCGCCGCCGCATCGCCCAGTATCGCTCGGCCCCGCCGCCGGACTGGGACGGCATCACGGACATGGAGAGCAAGTAACCGTCGATGCTGAGGCGCCGTATGGCCCTGGATGCCCCGGTCAAGCCGGGGCCGGGGCATGACGGTTTGCGCGCTGAGATCAGGAGGACACGTGGCGGCTGGGCTGACTGCGGAGCGGCTAACCCTTCAGCAGCCGCCGGGCATCGCGCATGATCTGGCCGTGGTCGAAGGCGAACTCGATGCTGTCCCAGTTTTCGACCAGCTCGGCTTCGGCCGCATCGTCGCCGGCCTGAGGCATTTGCGTGCCGATATGGGTCAGGAACACCACGCTGGCAGTGTGGAAGCGCGGGTCGCGATCCGGCGAGGAATAGACGCCCACCAACCTGAGATCGCGGGCAATTAGGCCGGTTTCCTCCTCGAGTTCGCGCCGGCAGGCCTGCTCGACCGTTTCCCCCACATCGACAAAGCCGCCGGGCAACGCATAGGCGCCCTGGAAAGGCGGGTTCTTACGGCGAATCAGCACGATGCGTCCGGCATCGTCCACGGCGATGCAGTCCGTGGTCAAAAGCGGCGTCTCGGGTTTCGGCATGAATGCGGCTGGCCTCTCGTCAATCAATCATAGGTACGCTCGTCGGCGATCACCTTGCCATCGGCCGGCAGAGATCCGGGCGGAACCAGCTCCACGCTGCCGCGGATCTTAGTGAGGGCCTGCAGGGTTTCCGCGAGCTTCTGCCTGAACCCCTCGTCGTTCGAGGCACTTTCCGCCCGCAGGATCATGGCATCCTGCTCGCCCTGCCGGGTTATAACCAGGCGCAGCCGGCCAAGTTCCGGATGCCGCTTGCCGATTTCGGCAACCTGGCCGGGGCGCACGAACATGCCCTTCACCTTCGCCGTCTGATCGGCGCGCCCCATCCACCCCTTGATGCGCATGTTGGTGCGGCCGCAGGGGGAGGTTCCGGGCAGGGCGGCGGACAAGTCGCCGGTGGCGAGGCGGATCATGGGATAGGTCTCGCTGAAGGAGGTGACCACTACTTCGCCGATCTCCCCTTCCGGCACGGGATCGCCGGTGCCGGGCCTCACGATCTCGACGATGATGTTCTCGTCCACCACCATGCCTTCGGGCGCCTCGGTCTCGTAGGCGACCGTCCCCACCTCGGCCAGGCCATAGGACTGGCGCACGCTCACGCCGCGACCTTGCAGCTCGTTGCGGAGCGAGGCCGGAAGCGCCGCGCCCGAGACGAGCGCCTTGACAAGAGAGGACGCGTCCTTGCCGAGCTCCTGCGCCTTGTCGAGCAGGATCTTCAGGAAGTCCGGCGTGCCGGCATAAGCGGTTGGCCTGAGGTGGGCGATGGCGTCCACCTGCATCTCGGTATTGCCGACGCCGCCGGGGATCACGCTGCAGCCAAGGGCGCGCGCGGCGGTATCCATCATGAATCCGCCGGGGGTTAAGTGATAGGCGAAGCAGTTGAGCACGATATCGCCCGGCCGGAAGCCAGCGGCGAACATGGAGCGCGCGCCGCGCCAGGGATCGCTGCCCGCGCTTTGCGGCTCGAAAATGGGACCGGGCGACATGAACAGGCGCGGCGGCGTTCTGGCTTCCTTCACAGCGAAGCCGCCAAAGGGCGGTTCCGCTTCCTGAAGCACCCTAAGATCGCTCTTGCGCAGCACCGGCAGCTCGGCCAAGGCCTCCCGGCTGGTGATTTGGGCCGGATCGACATTTGCAAGATGCCTCGCCCAGCCCGGGGCTCGGGAAATGGCCATTTCAATAAGCGCTGGCAGACGCTGGAACAGGTCGCGCTCACGCTCGTGCGGATGCCGTGTCTCAAGAGCATCGAAGTGTTCGGTCATGACTCCCCCAACCAACGCACGCTCGGTGAGAAACTGTATGCGGCCCGGTGGTGGAGGGCAATGCCGGTGCTGCACACGGCACGGTCATTTCCGAAACCGTCGCATCTCGTCGAACAGTTGCTCCATGAGCCGCAGCCGCTCCGCGGCCTGCGGCCAGATGCGCTCCGCGGTGGCGGCGAGCAGTGCCTCGACCATGATCATGGGCACGGCAAGCGAGTCCCAGCTCGACGGCGCCTCGATGCGCAGGGGCAGGATGTGGGCGGCGACAGCGCTGATCGGCGACATCCACTGATCGGTGAACAGAACGATGACTGCGCGGCGCCGGGCGGCGATCTCGGCGAGCTCGATCAGATCGCGCTCGTAGCGGCGCACATCGAAGATCACCAAGATATCGCCGGGCTGCATGTTGGCGAGATGCTGGGGCCAGAGGGTGGTCGTAGCCGGCAGGGCCGAAACACCGGGCCTCAGTCCATGCAGCTGGGTGAAAAGATAGTCGGCCAACACCCGGCTGAGCCGCCCGCCCACCGTGTGCACGGCGCGTTCGCAATCGGACAGGCAGCCGACGACGGCATCGAATGCTCGGTGATCGGTGAGCTTGAGGGAGTGTTCGAGATTTTCGATGACCGCGCCGGCGAAGCGATTGAGCATATGGCTTTCCGGCGCGCGTCCAGACCAGCGCTCGAACTTCGCCAGCGGCGTCGACAGCTGGGCTGCCAACTCGCCGCGCAAAGTCTCCTGGAACTCGGGATAGCCCGCAAAGCCAAGCTTCTGCACCATGCGGATCACGGTGGGTGCGCTGACCTCCGCGCGCCGGGCGAGTTCGGCAACGCTGGTGAGGCCAGCGATGGGATAATCGGACAGCAGAGCCATAGCCAGCTGGCGCTCGGCACGGGTGAGGCGGTCGAGGCCCAGCCTGAGCCGCTCGGCCACGGTGGCGCCGGCCCTATCGCCAGCGGATACTCCGGCGCCGCTCTTGGTCATGGAACAGCTCCCTTGCGGGGGTTACAGGCCCAGCTCACCCCGGACGGCGCGAGCCGCGATTGTCCGATACTGCGCCTGGCTTAACGGGATGGGGTTGCCGCCGGCAGAAGGGTCGCGGGTCGCCATTTCGGCAATCTGGTCGAGCTTGTCCTCGGCGATGCCGAGTTCGCTCAGCATGTTCGGTATTCCGAGTTCCGAGCGCAAGGCGACGAGCCAGTCGAGGAAGCCTTTGAAGCCGCCCGGCAGGCCCATGTAATTGGCGGCATCGCCGATGCGGCTTTCGATTGCGTCGCGATTCGCCATCAGCACATAGGGCATGAGCACGCCATTAAGTGTGCCGTGGTGGGCATCATAAAGACCGCCGATCGGATGAGACAGGGCATGCACCGCGCCGAGGCCGCGCTGGAAGGCGGCGGCGCCCATGGAGGAGGCCGCGAGCATATGGCTGCGGGCCTCGATGTCGCGGCCGTCCGACACGGCTTTCGGCAGCCATTGCTTGATCAGGCGCATGCCTTCGACCGCGATACCAGCGGCCATCGGGTGGAAGGCGGGCGCGCAATAGGCTTCGAGATTATGGGCCAGCGCGTCCATGCCGGTCGCGGCCGTGAGCCTGGCGGGCAGGCCGATGGTCAGCTCGGGGTCGGCGATGACAATCGCGGGCAGGAGCTTGGGGTGGAAGATGATCTTCTTCTCGTGGGTCTCCTCGTTGGTGATGACCGACGCGCGGCCCACCTCGGAGCCGGTGCCGGCGGTGGTCGGCACGGCGACAATGGGAGCGATGGCCTTGGCGCTGGCCCTGGTCCACCAGTCACCGATGTCCTCGAAATCCCAGATCGGCCGGGTCTGCCCCTGCATGAAGGCCACCGCCTTGCCGGCATCGAGTCCCGAGCCGCCGCCGAGGGCGATCACGCCGTCATGGCCCCCTTTCCGGTAGGCGTCGACGCCCGCGGCAACATTGGCCTCATTAGGGTTGGCCTTCACATCCGAGAAAACGGCAGCGGCGACGCCATCCGCTTGCAGGATGTTCAGGATGTCCGAGAGCATCGGCAGGGCAGCAAGGCCGGGGTCGGTGACCAGCAGCGGCCTGCTGATGCCGGCATCACGGCAGGCCTTGCCCAACTCCTTGATGCGGCCGGGGCCGAAACGGACGGTGGTGGGGTAATTCCAGTTGGCGGTCAGTGTCATTGTTCTGTCCTGGCATAAGCGCGGCGGATGCAACTCAGCTGGTTTTGGCGCGGAGGTGGAAGGACTTGGGCCGGGTCAGCGCCTCATAGCCGATGCGCGACAGGGTCACACCGCGGCCGGAGTGCTTCACTCCGGTCCAGGCCAGGGCCGGGTCGAGATAATCGCAACGATTGAGGAATACGGTGCCAGCCTCGAGCCTCTCGCCGATCGCCTCCGCCGCCTCCACATCCTCGCTCCAGATAGCAGCGGTGAGGCCGAATGGGCTATCGTTCATCAGCGTCACCGCCTCGTCGTCGCCCGCTACCTTCATGATGCCGACCACCGGCCCGAAGCTTTCATCGCGCATGACAGACATCTGGTGGTCCACCTCGGTGAGAATCTGCGGTGCGAGGTAGGGCGTTCCCCGCTTGCTCATGGGGAAAGCGCTCTCGTCGATAAGGGCGCGGGCGCCAGCGCGCACGGCCGCCTCGATCTGGGCGCGCACGAAATTCGCGGCGCTCGCCTTTACCATCGGGCCGAGGGTGATTGCCTCCTCAAGCGGATTGCCCAGAACATAGCTGCGGGTGAGCGCGACGGCCCCCTCCACGAACGCGTCATAGACCGGCGCATCCACATAGATCCGCTCGATGCCGCAGCAGGACTGGCCGGAATTGAAGAAGGCGCCGTCAACCAGGTTCTCGACCGCATGGGCAATGTTCGCGTCGCGGCGGACGTAGGCCGGGTCCTTGCCACCAAGCTCCAGCCCTAAGCCGATGAATTGGCCGGCCGCAGCCGCTTCCATGGACCGGCCGCCTTCGACGGAGCCGGTGAAGCAGACCATGTCGGCAAGGCCGCTGCTGATGGCCTTGGTGGTGAGGTCATGACTCATCACCAAATTGTGGAACAGGCCATCGGGCAGGCCGGCCGCCCTGAAGGCCTCGGCAATGCGCTCGCCCACCAGCAGGGTCTGGCTCGCGTGCTTCAGCACGACCGCATTGCCGGCCATCAGCGCCGGGACCATCCCGTTCACTGCGGTGAGATAGGGGTAGTTCCACGGGGCGATGATGAAGACCAGCCCAAGCGGCTCGCGCTTGATGTAGCGCTCGAACCCATCCTTCTGGCCGGGGTCGATGGGGGCGAGCGCCTCTTGCGCGATCTCGATCATGTAGCGCGCCCGCTCCTCGAAGCCGCGCAGCTCGCCCGGGCCATAGCGCACCGGCCGGCCCATCTGCCAGGCCAGCTCCGGCACGATCTCGGTGCTTTTTGACTTGAGCGCATCCACCATGGCGGCGCAATAGCGGCCCCGTTCGGCGATGGAGAGCCGCGCCCAATCCTTCTGAGCGGTCCGGGCGGCGCGGAAGGCGGCCCATATCTCGGCCTCGCTGGCCATGGGGCGCTCGGCATAGACCCGCCCGTCGACGGGCGAGATGATCTTCACCGTATCGGTCAAGGAGGTGGTCCTCTCAGCTCTGCTCGAAGCCGCGGCGCAGCTCCCAATCGGTGACCCGCCGGTCGTATTCGAACTGCTCCCAGCGGCCGGTATGCACGTAATGGTCGATGACATCATCGCCGAAGGCCTTGCGCAGCATTTCCGAGCGGTCGAGTGCCGCCACGGCATCGCGCAAGGTCTTCGGGATCTCGCGCAGATTTGCGCCGGTATAGGCATCGCCCACATAATCCGGCTCGAGCTCCAGCCCCTCGTCGATGCCGGCCTGGCCTGCCGCGAGCACGGCGGCGAAGGCCAGATAAGGGTTGAGGTCAGCCCCACCGATGCGACACTCGCAGCGGATGCCGTTGGTGTGCTCGCCGCAGAGACGGAACCCGGCGGTGCGGTTGTCGCGGCTCCAGATCGCGCGGGTGGGCGCGAAGGTTCCGGCCTGGAAGCGCTTGTACGAGTTGATATAGGGCGCGAGGAAATAGGTAATCTCCTCGGCGTATTTCAAAAGACCGGCCATATACTGCTTCATCAGCTGCGACATGCCCAAGCGGTCGCTCTCATCGAAGAACAGGGGCGCCTTGCCGTCGGCGCTCCACAGGGACTGGTGGATGTGGGCGGAGGAGCCGGCGAGGCCATAATTCCACTTGGCCATGAAGGTCACCGCCTTCCCATGGAGATGGGCGATCTCCTTGATACCGTTCTTCAGAATCACGTGACGGTCGGCCATGGTGAGCGCATCCGCATAACGGACATTGATCTCCTCCTGGCCGGGACCCCATTCGCCCTTGGAGTTCTCCACCGGGATGCCGGCAGCCTGCAGCCCCTTGCGGATGGCCCGCATGACATCCTCTTCCTTGGTGGTCTGCAGGATGTGGTAGTCCTCGATGTAGTAGCCAGCCGTTCTGAGCTCGCGGTAGCCTTTCTCGAAAGCGGAGCGGAAGCTCTCGTCGAACAGGTAGAACTCGAGCTCGGAGGCCGTATAGGCTTTCATGCCGCGCGCATTCAGCCGCTCGATCTGCGCCTTGAGAATCGCGCGGGGACTGTGGGGGACCGGCTCGTGGGTGTGATGGTCGACCACATCGCACAGCACCATGGCCGTTCCCTCCAGCCAAGGCACGCGAGTGAGGGTTGCGAGGTCCGGCTTGAGAGTGAAGTCGCCATAGCCCAGGGCCCAGTTCGCGGCCTTATAGCCGGGCACCGGCTCCATATCGATGTCATCAGCCAGGAGGTAATTGCAGGCATGGGTCTCGTCGATGCCGCTGTCGAGGAAGAATTCGGCTTGAAAGCGCTTGCCGAGCGGCCTGCCCTGCATATCCGGGAAGCAGACCAGAACCGTGTCGATCGATCCGTCCGCGATCGCCTGCTTGAGCGCGTCCACTGTCAGCTGTCCCGCCATGCTCTCCCCCGCTGCGATCCAATCACTGTTCCCGAAGGTCCAGAGCGCCGATCCGGGCGAGCGCCTCGGTGAGCACGCCCGTCAGCCGCTCCGCCCAGCGTGCCTGTCCGGTCTCGCTGGTGACGAGATCGTTGCGCACCTCGATCATGGTGTGTGGAATGCCGCGCTGCTCGCCATGCACCGGAATGGTGTAGTGGGTGAGGTCATTGACCGGATAGGGCACGTTGTCTGCGATCTCCAGAGCGGGATCGCGGGCGAGCAGGGCATTGAGGGCGTGGGACAGGGCCGGTGCGCGGTTGTATTGCGCACCTACGTGCCAGGGCCGCTGGAAGCCCTTGTAGATCGGCGTGAAGGAATGGAGCGTCACCAGCACGGACTGACGGCCGGCCATCTGCCGCTCGTCAAGGAGCGCGGCGATGCGGTCGTGAAACGGCGTGAACACGGCATCGATACGCGCCTGTCGGCCTTCGGGCGTGAGCGCCATGTTTCCGGGTATCGGCGTGAGTTCGCTCACCTCCGGCATGGCCTCGCTGCTCGCCGGCGGGCGGTTGCAGTCGACTACCAGGCGGGAATAGCGCTGCAGCACCAGGGTGGCATCCAGGATGTCGGCCATCAATCGGGCCATGGGCTCGGCGCCGATGTCCCAGGCGATGTGGGTGCGCAAATCCTGCTCGGAGAGGCCGAGGGTGCCGAGGGCGCGAGGTATGCGGTTGCCCGCGTGCTCGCAGACCAGGAAGAACGGCGAAGCGCCCGAGGGGTTGATCACCTCGACGGGTTCAACTTCTCCATCCATCAGCAGAGACACCAGCACCACTCCAGCTTTAGACGATTTGTACGAAACATTTCATAACGACCCGATGCCGTCAATATTATTACAGAAGTGGCACAGCGGAATGTTCTAACGCTGGTTCTCGCGCCAGCGGGGGCTGATCCAGGGCTGCTGGTTGGACGGCGGCAGGGGACTGCGGCCGAGCACGTGGTCGCTGCCCTTCTCGCCGATCATCAGCGAGGGGGCATTGAGATTGCCATTGGTGATGCGCGGGATGATCGAGCTGTCGATCACACGCAGACCGGCGACGCCGATCACCCGGCATTCCGGGTCGACCACCGCCATTGGGTCGTCCGCCGCGCCCATACGGCAGGTGCCACAGGGGTGGTAGGCGCTCTCCACGTGTTCGCGAATGAAGCCGTCCAGCTCCTCGTCCGTGACGAGCTGCGCGCCGGGCTGGATCTCGCGACCCGCGAAACCCTTGAACGCCTCCTGCGCGAAGATCTCTCGGGTGAGCCTAAGGCAGGTGCGGAAGTCCTCCCAGTCCTCCGGGTGAGACATGTAGTTGAAGCGGATGATGGGCGGGGTTTCAGGTCTTGCGTCGCGTAGACGCACATGCCCGCGGGATTTCGAGCGCATAGGCCCCACATGGGCCTGGAAACCATGGGCCTTCACCGCCGACTTGCCGTCGTAGCGGATGGCCACGGGCAGGAAGTGATACTGGATATCGGGATAACGGACGCCCGCCTTGGAGCGGATGAAGGCTGCGCTCTCGAAATGGTTGGTGGCGCCGAGCCCCCGCTTGAACAGGAGCCAGTTCAGGCCGATCCATGCTTTCGAGGGGAGATTGAGCTTGCTGTAGAGGGTGATGGGCTTGAGGCATTCCATCTGGAAGTAGATCTCCAGATGGTCCTGCAGGTTCTCGCCGACGCCGGGCAGGTGGTGCACGAGGGGAATGCTCAAGTCCTTGAGCTGTTCGCCATCGCCTATGCCCGACAGCATGAGCAGCTTGGGCGAGTTTATGGCCGAGGCGGCGAGCACCACCTCGCGCCGCGCCCCGGCGGTGAGCACGCGTCCGCCCCGGCTATATTCCACGCCGGTGGCCTTGCGGCCCTCGAACAGCACGCGCCGGGCGAGCGCCCGCGCCACCAGCCGCACGTTCCCGCGCTTGAGCGCCGGACGGAGATAGGCCCGGGCCGCCGACCAGCGCCTGCCCCGCCACACCGTCATCTCCATGGGTCCGAAGCCCTCCTGCTTCTCCCCGTTGTAATCTTCGGTGATCTCATAGCCGGCTTGGGCCCCGGCCTCGACAAAGGCATGGTAGAGCGGATTGGACCGGAGGCCGCGGGTCACGTGCAGCGGGCCGGAGGTGCCGCGCCAGCCCTCCTGCCCGCCATGCGCATTCTCCATGCGCTTGAAATAGGGCAGCACATGGCGGAAGCCCCAGCCATAGGCGCCCATCTCCTCCCAGGTATCGTAGTCGAGGGCATGGCCGCGCACATAGACCATGCCGTTGATGGAGGACGAGCCGCCGATCACCTTGCCGCGCGGGGTGGCCAGCACGCGGCCGCCGAGATGGGGCTCGGGCTCGGAGGAGAAACCCCAGTCATAAAGGCGCATGTTCATGGGATAGGACAGGGCCGAGGGCATCTGGATCAGCGGCCCCCTGTCTGTCCCGCCATATTCCAGCACCAGGACGGAATGGCGGCCATCCTCGGAAAGGCGATTGGCCAGCACGCAGCCCGAACTGCCCGCACCCACGATGATGTAGTCGAACTCCTGGTCCATGCCGGTCACGCCCGGTTCAGCGCGATCTGGCTGTCCACGTAATCGCGCGTGAGCGTGCGCGGGACCTTGGGATCATCGGGTCCGCCGTGCAGTGCATATTGCAGCCACAACCCGTCGATCATGGCGACCGTGCCCTCGGCCACGGTCTTCACCCGTTCAGCACCGACCATCGGCTTCAAGGCATTGGCGAGGTCGGAGCGCAGGCGCCGAGCATAGACCCTCAGGATGCGCAACAGCCGGGGTGAATGTTTCGCCTGGCCGTAGAGGGCAAGCCAGGCGGCCATGACTTCGGGGGCGAACTGCTCGTCCGCCAGGCAGGCATCAATGATGGCATGCACCCGCTCGACTGGCGTGCGCGCCTTGGCCAAGCGCGCGACCGCCGCCTGGCGCAGATCCTCCAGCAGGTGGCGCATGGTCTCGAACAGCAGGTCGTCCTTGTCCTTGAAATAGTGGTGGACGATGCCGGCGGACACGCCGGCGCGAGCCGCGATCTTCGAGACCGTCGCATCCTGAAGGCCATGGTCGTGGATCGACATGATCGCCGCATCGATCAATTGCCGCCGCCTGATGGGCGCCATTCCGAGCTTGGGCATTGCCTCCGCCGAACAAATGCTGCTTCGCGGGATTCCTACATTGTCATTGGTTGGTCATTCAATTAAAAATACTGGCGGCTACCTGTGATTGGTTGCCCCAGGGGCGCCGAAACAGGCCGTTGCCACGAGAACCGGAACAAGTCGGCAGGGGAGAGGGCGTCATGCGCAATTCTGTGAAAGGCATGGTGGCGGCAGCCGCCATGGGATTAGGAGTGCTCGCCGGCTCGCTGGCCGCAAGCGCCCAGGAGCCGGCCTCGTGCAAGGTGGTGCGCTTTTCCGACGTGGGCTGGACCGATATCACCGCCACCACCGGGCTTGCGTCCGTGGTGCTTTCGGCGCTCGGCTACGAGCCCCAGGTGCAGGTGCTCTCGGTGCCGGTGACCTATGCCAGCCTGAAGAACAAGGACATCGACGTGTTCCTGGGCAACTGGATGCCCACCATGGAGGCCGACATCAAGCCTTACCGGGAAGACGGATCGGTGGAGACCGTGCGCACCAATCTGGAAGGGGCGAAATATACCCTGGCGGTGCCGAGCTATACCTATGAGAAGGGACTCAAGAGCTTTGCCGATATCGCCAAGTTCAAGGACGAGCTCGGCGGCAAGATCTACGGCATCGAACCGGGCAACGACGGCAACCGGCTGATCCTGGGCATGATCGAAAAGGACCAGTTCGGCCTGAAGGGTTTCGAGCTGGTTGAGAGCTCCGAGCAGGGCATGCTCTCCCAGGTGCAGCGCGCCACTCGGCGCAACGAGGACATCGTGTTCCTCGGCTGGGAGCCGCATCCGATGAACACCAACTTCCAGCTCAAATATCTGGAGGGCGGCGACGAGGTGTTCGGCCCCAATCTCGGTGGTGCGACAGTGCACACCAACGTGCGCAAAGGTTATCTCGAGGAATGCCCCAATGTGGGGCAGTTCCTGAAGAATCTCAGCTTTACCCTGCCCATGGAGAACGAGATCATGGGTGCGATCCTGGACAAGGGCCAGTCGGCCAATGATGCGGCCAGTGCCTGGCTGAAGCAGCATCCTGAGGTTCTGGACGACTGGCTCGAGGGCGTGAAGACGTTCGACGGCCAGGACGGCCGTGAAGCCGTCAAAGGAAAGCTCGGCGCATGATGGTCGCGGGCGGCTGCCTCTGCGGGGATGTCCGCTACGAGGCGGAAGTGCACGCGAGCGACGTGGCAGACTACTGCCACTGCAGCCAGTGCCGGCGGGCGGGCGGTGCTCCGGTCATCGCCTGGGTGCAAGTCTCGCCGGACCGGTTTCGGGTCACCAAAGGGAGCCCGCTGAGTTTTGCCTCCTCCCCGGGGGCAGCACGATGGTTCTGTGGCCGCTGCGGCAGTCCCCTCTATATGACCGACGAGGGCGACCGCTCGGTCGGCATCACGCTGGGCACACTGGATCATCCCGAGGCGGTGCCGCCAACGGTGCACGGCTGGCATTCCGCCCGCATCCCTTGGTTCGAGACGACGGACACGCTCAAGCGGTACCCGAAGACCCCGCCCTATGATCTCTAGGGCCGCCCGGATCCCGCGACCTACACTACAGAGGCCCTACCATGGACTGGCTGACCAGTGAGATCACCGCGCACAAGATCCCGATCGGCCAGTGGGGCAAGGCGTTTTTCGATTTTCTGACGACCTATCTCTACTGGTTTTTCGATGGGGTGGCGCTGGCGATCGAGCACACGCTGGATGCGGCCATCGCCGGCGCTTTATGGCTACCGCCTCTGGTGCTGGTGGCGCTGATCGCATTGCTCGCCTACGGCCTCCACCGCAGCTGGAAGCTGGCGGTGGGCGTCGCGCTCGGCCTTTTGTTCATCATCAACCAGGGCTATTGGCCGGAGACGGTGCAGACCCTTGCTTTGGTGCTGGGGGCAACGCTGGTGTCGCTGGCCATCGGCATACCGCTCGGGATTGCGGCGGCGCATCGGCCCTGGCTGTACCAGGCGCTGCGCCCGGTGCTGGACCTGATGCAGACGCTGCCCACTTTCGTCTATCTCATCCCTGCCCTGGTGCTGTTCGGACTGGGATTGGCGCCGGGGCTGATCGCCACGGTGGTGTTCGCCATCCCTGCCCCCATCCGCCTCACCCATCTCGGCATCACCTCCGTGCCGCGCAGCCTGATCGAGGCGGGCGAGGCCTTCGGGGCCACCCGGCGGCAGCTGCTGTGGAAGGTCGAGATCCCGCATGCCTGGCCCACCATCATGGCCGGCCTCACCCAATGCATCATGCTGTCCCTATCCATGGTGGTGATCGCCGCCCTGGTGGGCGCGGACGGGCTGGGCAAGCCGGTGGTGCGGGCGCTCAACTCGGTCAACGTGCCCATGGGGCTCGAAGCGGGTCTCGCCATCGTGGTGGTGGCGATCATCCTCGACCGCATATTCCGGGCGGAGGGGCGGCAGCCGGAGGGACAGGCGAAATGAATGCCGCTGCCGTCTCCTTCGAAAATGTCGACATTATTTTCGGCAAGCAGCCCGAGCGGGCGCTCGCGCTCTTGGACCAAGGGGCAAGCCGCGCCGAGGTCCTTGAACAGACCGGCACTGTCGTCGGGGTGGCCGACGCGAGCCTGGAGGTCGCAGAGGGCGAGATTTGCGTGCTGATGGGACTGTCAGGCTCGGGCAAGTCGACCCTGATCAGGGCGGTGAACGGGCTCAACAAGCCCGTGCGCGGCCGTGTGCTGGTGCGCGATGGCGGCGAGACCGTGGACGTCACCACCTGCTCCGGGCCGGAGCTGAGGCAAGTGCGCATGCATTGCGTCGCCATGGTGTTTCAGCAGTTCGCCCTTTTGCCGTGGCGGACGGTTGCCGAGAATGTAGGCTTTGGCCTGGAGCTTGCGGGGGTGCCGCAGAAGGAACGGCATGAACGGGTGCGCCAGCAGCTGAAGCTGGTCCATCTGGAGAAATGGGCCGACAAATATGCCCATGAGCTGTCCGGCGGCATGCAGCAGCGGGTGGGCCTCGCCCGCGCTTTCGCCACGAATGCGCCGATCCTCTTGATGGACGAGCCGTTCTCGGCGCTGGACCCGCTGATCCGGACGCACTTGCAGGACGAACTGCTGGAGTTCCAGAGAACCCTGCGCAAGACGATCCTGTTCGTGAGCCACGACCTGGACGAGGCGCTGAAGCTCGGCAATCGCATCGCCATCATGGAGGAAGCGCGCATCGTCCAGTGCAGCACGCCGCGCGACATCGTGCTGAAGCCCGCGAGTGACTATGTGGCGCAGTTTGTCGCGCATATGAATCCGCTGAACGTGCTGGACGGCTATGCCCTGATGACCCCGATCGAGAAAGCAGCACCCGAAGCGGCGGCGCGCGCAGCCAGCCTGCCGGCCATTCCCGCAGCAAGCTCGATGCGCGAGATCATCGATGTGCGACGCACGGCCGGCGGCGCGCTGGCGCTGACCGAGGGCGGCCGCATCATCGGCCTGGTCGGAGATGGCGAGATCTATGAAGGCCTGCTGCGCCGGGCAACCGCATCCTAACCTGCCTCTGCGATGTTTTTGAGATGATCGCGCATGCCGGACCTTGTCGCGGCCAGCGCAGAGGACTAAGAGTCCGCCCCGTCGAACCGACCGTATCGAGGGAAGCAGGAACCATGGGGCTGATCGCCGAGAGCCTGAAGCGGATCAAGCCGTCGCCGACCATCGCCGTCACCCAGAAGGCGCGCGACCTCAAGGCGCAGGGGCGGAACATCATCAGCCTGGGCGCAGGCGAACCGGATTTCGATACGCCGGAGAACATCAAGAACGCGGCCATAGATGCCATTCGCCGCGGCGAGACGAAATACACGGCCGTGGACGGCATCCCCGAGCTCAAGGCCGCCATCGTTTCCAAGTTCAAGCGCGAGAACGGGCTGATTTACGAGCCCGGCCAGATCACCGTCGGCTCGGGCGGCAAGCAGATCATCTATAACGCCATGATGGCGACGCTCAACCCGGGCGACGAGGTGATCGTGCCCACGCCCTATTGGGTGAGCTATCCCGACATCGCGCTTCTGGCCGGCGGAACGCCGGTGTTCGCCGAAACTCGTCTCGAGAACGGGTTCAAGCTGCAGCCGGACGTGCTGGAGCGGGCGATCACGCCAAAGACCAAATGGCTGATCTTCAACTCGCCCTCGAATCCGACCGGCGCCGCTTACACCTATGACGAGCTGAAGCAACTGACGGAGGTGCTCAAGCGGCACAAGCATGTGTGGGTCCTGTCGGACGACATGTACGAGCACCTCGTCTATGACGATTTCGAATTCGTCACCCCGGCGCAGGTCGAGCCGGAGCTCTATGAGCGCACGCTGACCATGAACGGCGTTTCGAAGGCCTATTGCATGACCGGCTGGCGCATCGGCTATGGGGGCGGCCCCAAGGAGCTGATCAGCGCAATGGCGAAGATCCAGTCGCAGTCCACCTCGAACCCGACCAGCGTCAGCCAATGGGCGGCGGTGGAGGCGCTGAACGGCCCGCAGGAGTTCATCGCCGAGCACAACATGGTGTTCAAGCAGCGGAGGGACCTGGTGGTCTCGATGCTCAACCAGAGCAAGGGTCTGCAATGCCCGACGCCGGAAGGCGCGTTCTATGTCTACCCTTCCTGCGCTGGGGCGATCGGCAAGACCACCTCGCGCGGCGTCTTCATCAGAACGGATGAAGACTTCGCCAGCGAGCTTTTGGAAGAGGAAGGCGTAGCGGTGGTCCACGGGGCGGCCTTCGGCATGTCGCCCTTCTTCCGCATCTCCTATGCAACCGCCACCTCGGCGCTAGAGGATGCTTGCCAGCGCATCCAGCGCTTCTGCGGCAGCTTGCGCTGACTCATCGCGTCAGCAGGGGGCTGGAGAATAGGCACTCTCCTGCTCCCGTGATCCGATTGCCATTTACTTTCTGGCGGGATCTTTGAGGCATACTGCAACTTATTGTTGTAAGTTTCAAGGGATGCCACCTTATGAACATGTTGAAATCTCTCGCCGTCGGCGTTGCCGCATCCGCGGTCATGGCGGCTTCGGCTTTTGCGGCCGATCTCTACATTCCAGGAGATCACGGGCACCGGGCGACGCCTGCTGCCGACTACTCGTCGTCTGGTTCGAGTGGTGGGACTCATGAGCCATCATCCTCGAGGTCATCCGCAAATGCCGGCGGCATGTCTTCTTCTCCCTCGTCCGCAGGCTCCAGCTATGCCGGCAGCAACGGCACCACGATGAACAAATCCGCTGCCGCGCCTCAGGGGACCGTACCATCCACGTCCAAGCAGGCTAGCTCGGATCTCTTAGGCAAGCCGGCCGATGCCATTGCCAACGCGGCGGCGGGTCTCCTTGGGAAGCAGATCGGCGCCCCATCCAGCAATGCTTCCTCCTCCGGTTCAACCAACGCGAAAAATGCGGGCACCACGGTCGGCAAGCCGGCCAGCAACGGGTCGACGGTCAATAACACGACGCTGACCAAGCCCGGCACCGGCGGCATGGTTCGGTTTGACTCGCAAGGCAAGCCGAATATCGGCGGCAAGGCGGGATCCGATCCAACCAAGGCCGCGTCCGCCTCGCCGGGGACCAGCACGGCACCCTCGTCCAGCACACCGGGCGCGGGCAGCACCGCACCGGCGGCGGGCGCAGTGCCGGGGGTTGCAACCGGGCCAGCTGCAGGAACCAATCCGTCCGGCAATCAAGTTGCCGGGACCACCCCTGCCACCAACACGCCGGAATCGCTGCTCAACAAGCAAGGAACCAAGGTCGGCCAGCTGAACTGCGACGTGGCCACAGGAGTCGGCCTGATCATCGGCTCGACTAAGAGGCTGGATTGCAGCTTTACCGGGCCAGGTCGTGCGCCTGAGCACTACACGGGCCATTTCGACACGCTCGGGCTCGATGTGGGCGTCACCGGCAAGTCGAAGATGAGCTGGGATGTGCTCGCGCCCGAAGGGGATAAGCTCGCCCCGGGATCGCTGGCGGGCACGTTCAGCGGTGCGAGCGCGCAGGCGACTGCTGGGGTCGGCGTCGGCGGCAAGACGCTGTTCCATGGCAATCGCAATGGCCTGAGACTGGCGCCGTCGGCGACCGGCAACAAGCAGACCGGGCTCGATGTGGCCGGCGGCGTCACCGCAATGACGCTGAACTATGCGGGCAAGTAAACCGCGCCGCCAAAGACATCGCCGCACCATGCCGAACCGTTCTATAAGGGCGGCATGGTGCAGCGAAAAATTCTGCTTGGCTGGGAGATGGGCTCCGGCCTCGGCCATGTGGTCCCGCTGAAGCTGATCGGCGAGGCCCTGAAGCGCCGGGGCCACGCGGTGGTCTATGGGGTGCAGAACAGCCGATCGGCGCTCGATATCGGCATAGAATGCCGAGAGATCCGGCAGGCACCCCACTGGACCCCGGGCGCTCGGCGCCCGCCCCTTCCCCCCGGCTATTCCGCCTTTACCTTCGGCCAGATCCTCGGTCTGTTCGGGATCGGCGAGGCGGAGGCGACCGCGCGCATGATACGCGAGTGGTCGCGCCTGCTCGAGGCAGAGAGGCCGGACGTGGTGATCAGCGATTTCGCACCGGGGCTCAACCTGGCTGCGCGTGGTCGCTACCCGTTGCTGGTGTTCGGCAACGGCTATACCCACCCGCCAGAGCATCTCGAGCGGTTTCCGCGGCTCTGGCGGACGGACGCCACGCCCTATTACGACGAAGACCGATTGCTCGACAGCCTGGATCGGGTGCTCGCGGCGGAAGGCCGCCCGCGGCTTTACCGCCTGCCAGCGATCATGGCGGGCCAGGCGAGCGCCGTGCGCACCTTCAGCCTGCTCGATCCCTACCGCGACTGGCGGCAGACGCCGCCGCTTGCCCCCATTCTCAGCCATGTGCCGCAGCCGCTTTCGCAGCTGGGCGATGAGGTGCTGTGCGCTGCCCTGCCCCGCTTCATGAGCAAGCCGGACTTTGTCGAAGGTCTGGCGCGGCTCGACCTGCCAGGCCGGCTGCTCGCGCACAATATGGGCGAGACGGGGTTGGACAAGCTTCGGGGAACGCCCTGGCAGGTGGAGCGGCAGGTGGTCGATCTCGGCGCGAGGCTGAGCGCCACCAGAATGGTGGTGGGTTATGGTGGGCTCGGCTTTGCCAGTCTGGCGCTCGCCGCTGGACTGCCGCAGCTGATCCTCTATACGGACAACGAAAAATATCTGACCGGCCGGGCGTTGCAACGGGCCGGGGTGGCCCGGGCGATCCACATCGACCGGCTCGATGCAGACACGTTCGTGAAAACGGTGGCGCGGCTGTACTTGGACCCCGCGGTGCAGGCGCGGGCACATGCGCATGCCATGGCCCTTGCCCCCGTGCTCGAGAAGGATCCGGTTGCCTCCGTGGTGGAAATGGCCTGCACCTTGCTTTGACAACCAGCGGCAAGCGTCAGATGCGTGTTCCTGTGTCGTGCTTTTGCCCGTTTTGGCGCTAGAATGGCAGCATAATCCTAATTCGGAGCACTTATCGAGATGAAGGCGTGGATCCGAAGCCTGAGCCTTGCCGTCGTCGCCCTCGGATTTGTCGCCGGGGCCGGGCGGACGGCTGACGCCCATCCCCATGTCTGGATCGAGAGCCGGTCCGATCTCGTGCTGGACGATGAAGGACGGATCACCGCGATCAACGTGGAATGGCGCTTCGACGAGATGTACAGCCTGGCCGCCGTCGAGGGGCTCGATGCGAACGGCGACGGCATTTACGAGGCCGAAGAGACCCAGTCGCTGGCCAAGGAGAATATCGAAGCCCTGAAGGAATACGACTATTTCGTGTATGCACAGGCCAATGGCCAGAAGGTGCCATATGGAGAGGTGACCGAATACGGCAATCTCTTCGCCAATGGCGTGCTGACCCTCTATTTCCGCGTGCCCTTGGCAACGCCTGTGGATCCCACCAATACGAACTTCACCTACTCCATCTACGATCCGTCATTCT
Source organism: Rhodoligotrophos defluvii (assembly GCF_005281615.1). NCBI lineage: Bacteria > Pseudomonadati > Pseudomonadota > Alphaproteobacteria > Hyphomicrobiales > Rhodoligotrophaceae > Rhodoligotrophos > Rhodoligotrophos defluvii. Next base: position 165,458 of record NZ_SZZM01000006.1, read on the forward strand.
ACATCGCCATCGAGCTACCCAAGCAGGATCCCATCCAGGTGCTCGGCACCTTGGCTTCGCCCTGCCACATCAAGATATCCAAGAGTGCGGCCGAGGCGGAGAACTACCAGTATTCAGAGGATTTCTGGGATCAGGAGGCAAACAAGGGCATGGGCGCCATGTTTGCGCAGCCCATCTCCGTCGACTGCACGGCAACGGCCAAGAAGGCGGCCGACAGCACACAGCACTGATTGCTCTTCAGGCGGCGGCAAATCCGGTCTGCCGGGCTGCCGAATAGCGCCGGGCCGCGTCTCCGAAAGCGCGGAAGATCCTCACCGAAACGGGATTGTCGATGGCCTTATATTCGGGGTGCCACTGCACGCCCAGCACGAAGCCCTTGCCATCCCTGATGGAAACCGCCTCGATGGTGCCATCCTCGGCCGTGGCTTCCACCTTCAAACGCGGGGCGAGCCGGTCTATGGCCTGGCGATGGAGCGAATTGACCATGATGCGCTCGGCGCCGAGAATCTCGTGCAGCAAGCCGCCTCGTTCCAGGTTCACCACATGCCGTGGGCCATAGCGCTGGTCCAAGTCGTCCACCTTCGGTGCGCGATGATCCAGCCTTCCCTTGATGCGCTGGATCTCCGTGGCCAGGGTACCGCCGAGGACGACGTTGAGCTCCTGATAGCCGCGGCAGATGCAGAGAAGCGGCATGCCGCGAGCGACGGCCTTGCCGATGAGGGGGATGGTGGTATCGTCCCGCGCCTGGTCGTAAGGCTCATAATCGGAATGGGCGGAGGCGCCATAGCGGCTGGGATGGACGTTCGACAGCGCGCCGGTAAGGACGAGCCCGTCCAGTCGGTCGAGAAGGGAATCGAGATCGATCACTGAGGCAAGCGCCGGGATGACCAGGGGAATGCCCCCTGCGGCCTCCGCCACGGCCCGCACATATTTGTCGCCGATCGAATGAAACGGCACGTCCTTGTTATCTGCCGTGTCCGCCGGCAAGCCAATCAGAGGTTTCACCGCCCTGCTCCGATGCACGTCCCGCACCATGGATTAGCACGCCGCGCCCTGCTCGTCACTTGACGACAGCGCCGGAATTTGCGCTGTTCCCGCCGGGATGTACAGGGAAGGACGAATGGCATGACTTCACCGATCAAGGCATCGGATCTGTTCGACTTGCAGGGCGAGGTAGCACTGGTGACCGGCGCCTCGAGCGGCTTGGGCTGGCGCTTTGCCAAGGCTCTGGCTGCCAATGGCGCCAAGGTGGTGATCGGCGCCCGCAGGGTCGACCGGCTGCACGCGCTGGCCGAGGAGATCGCCGCAGGCGGCGGTGCGGCGCTCGCCGTGCCGCTGGACACCAGCGATGCGGGCTCGATCAAGGCCGCTTTCGACCAGGCCGAGCGAGCCTTCGGCACGGTGACCATCGTGGTGAACAATGCGGGGGTTTCCGGAAACAAGCGGACCATCGATGTGAGCGCGGAGGACTGGCGCGGCGTCATTTCCGTCAATCTCGACGGGGTGTGGTACACCGCGCATGAAGCCATAAAGCGGATGATCGCCGCCGGCAAACCGGGCTCGATCATCAACATCGCCTCAATTCTCAGCTTCCGCGCATCAAAGACCCTCGCGGCCTATGCGGCATCCAAAGGCGGCGTGCTGCAGCTCACGCGCGCGCTGGCGGTAGAATTCGCCCGCAACGGCATAAGGGTGAACGCCATCGCGCCGGGCTATATCGAGACCGAGATGAACAGCGATTTCTTCAAGACGGAGAAGGGCGAGTACCTGAAGCGCGGCATTCCGCAAAACCGGATCGGCGACCCTAGCGAGTTGGATGGGGCTCTGCTGCTGCTGGCTTCGCCGCGCGCCTCGTCGTTCATGACCGGCTCGGTGGTGACGGTCGATGGCGGGCAATCGATTTCCCTCGATCACTAGGGGCGGTCAGAGCCATCCCCGTGACTGTTTTGTGACTCCACTCCCGGCGGCAAAGGGTGTAGCTGACCAGCCATGATTGCCGTCACAAGCCAGCTCGCCACTGCAGCGCCAGGCCAGCCATGACCGTATCCTATGCCGCGGCCCTGCTGGCGGGCGCGATCAGCTTCCTGAGCCCATGCGTGCTGCCGCTGGTGCCGCCATATCTCTGCTTCATCGCCGGCACCTCGCTCGAGGAAATGGCCGATAAGCAGGCGTCGCCGCGCGTGACGGCGCGGGTGATGCTGGCCGCACTTCTGTTCGTGCTGGGCTTTGCGACGGTGTTCGTGATGCTCGGGGCGACCGCCTCGGCCATCGGCCAGCTCGTCCGCGAATACCTGTGGCTGCTCGCGCAGATCGCCGGCGTGGTGATCATCATCATGGGCCTGCACTTCCTCGGCCTGTTCCGGATCCCAATCCTCAATCGGGAGGCACGCTACCATCACGAGAGCCGGCCGGCAGGCCTGATCGGCGCCTATGTGGTGGGACTCGCCTTCGCCTTCGGCTGGACACCGTGCATCGGACCGGTGCTCGCCGCCATTCTAACCCTGGCCGCGGCGGAAGACAGCGTTACCCGCGGCGCCGTGCTGCTCGGCGTCTATTCGCTGGGTCTGGGCATTCCGTTTCTCGCCTCCGCAGCCGCCATCAGGGCGTTTCTCACATTCATGCAGCGATTCCGGCGCCATATCGGCACGGTAGAGAAGGTCATGGGCGGGCTGTTGGTGCTGGCCGGCATCATGTTCCTGACGGGTACGATGACCGCGTTCTCGTTCTGGCTGCTCGAGACTTTCCCGGCGCTCGGCCGGATCGGGTGATCAAGGCTCCCCGACGGGAGGGCAGCGCCCATCCACCCCATGGACGAACGGGCCGTTTCTGCTTACAAGGCGCTGCTGATTTTCTTTCGCTGAGGACCGAGCCCAATGAGCCGCATCGTCCATTTGAACGGCGCCTATCTGCCCGAGCAGGACGCCAAGGTTTCCATTTTCGATCGCGGCTATGTGTTCGCCGACGGCGTTTACGAGGTGACGGCGGTCATCGACGGCAAGCTCGTGGACTTCGAACCCCATGTGCAGCGCCTCGAGCGGTCGCTGCGCGAGCTGGCGATGGCCTGGCCATGCAGCAAGGATGAGCTGCGGGAGGTGCATCAAGAGCTCGCCAGGCGCAATAATGTCACCGAGGGCGTGGTCTATATGCAGGTGACCCGCGGGGTGGCCGAGCGGGATTTCGCCTTTCCCAAGGACGTTCCCAGCACGCTGATGGCCTTCACCCAGCACAAGTCGCTGCTCGACAGCCCCCATGCCGCCAACGGGGTCAAGGTGATCAGCGTGCCGGACATCCGGTGGAAGCGCCGCGACATCAAGTCCATCGCCCTGCTGCCCCAGTGCATTGGGAAGCAGCAGGCTGCGGAGGCCGGCGCCTTCGAGGGCTGGATGGTGGAGGACGGCCTCGTGACCGAAGGCACCTCGTCCACCGCCTATATCGTTCGGGATGGCCGGGTGATCACCCGTCCGCTGTCCCAGGCCATTCTGCCGGGCGTCACGCGCAAGTCGCTGATAAGACTTGCCACAGAGGAGAGGGTCGTGGTGGAGGAGCGGCCGTTCACGCTCGAGGAGGCCTATGCGGCCGACGAGGCTTTCCTCACCAGCGCCTCCACCTTCGTCATGCCGATCGTCGCGATCGACGGGCGGGCGATCGGTTCCGGCAAGCCTGGTCCCGTGGCCACATCGCTGCGGAAGATCTATCTCGATGCCGCACGCAGCTAACCTGCAAGCCACCCGCTCCTGCGCATGAACCAAGCCGCGCCAGCCTTCTGCAAGACTGAGCCGGCGCCGCATCGGCAGCAGGCGGATTGCTGGCATGCTCCTTGCCTTGGCCCCGGGGACACTGTGCCATCGCGGCACGCGAACCAGGAGGGGCGCGATGACGAGCGCGAGCTCTGCCGAAAAGCTGACAGCCTTCTCGCGATCCGGAGCCGTCGGCTCAAGGCTCGACTATTCCTCGGCAGTCGTGAATCCGCCCGCGCTGCCCATTGATCTCATGGCGTCCTTCGGGCCCTGGCGCATTGCGGCCTACCGGAGCTTCGCACCCGTCGAGCAGCAGTGGCGTGCCCTGGAACAGACCGCCATTGGCTTTCCGTTCCAACATTTCGACTGGCTCAACATCTGGCATGAGCAGATCGGCCGCCCTTCCGGCGCAGATCCGTTCATCGTGCTGGTGACCGATGAAAGCGGCCGGCCTGTCATGGTCCTGCCGCTCGTCATCGAGCGGGTCTTGGGCATCCGCAGGCTCGCGGCCATGGGCGACCCGGTCTGCGATTATCATGGCCCGCTCATTGCGCCGGATCTTGCCACCCAACTGACGCCTGGCGCCGTTCGTACGCTGCTCGATCACATCTTGCGGCTCGCCTCGGCGGATTATGTACTCTTGACCCGGATTCCACCGCAGCTCAGCGGTGGGATCGCCAACCCGTTCGCCGCCTTGAAGCTGCAGCCGTTCAGCGCGTCTGCACATCGCACCAGCCTCGGCGCCGACTGGGAGAGCTTCTATGCGGCGCGGCGCAGCACGAAGACCCGCCGCCGCTTCCGGGAAAAGGAGAAGGCGCTCGCCAAGCTCGGGCCGATCAGCTTCGAGATCGTCACCGCGCCCTCCGAGCGGTTGGCTTTGGCCGCTGAGATGATGGCGCTGAAGGCCAGCCAGCTGCAGGCGACCGCCGGCACGTTCAATACATTCGCAGACACGCATGTGCAGAACTTCTTCCGTGCGGTGGCCAGCGACCCAGCGGTGGCGAACGTGTACATGTTCAGGCTCAAAGTCGGTAACAGGCTTGCGGCAGCTACGGCCGGTCTGCTGCAGAATAGCTGTTTTTACTATCAAGTCCCGGTTTATCCGGATGGCGAGCTCCAGCGTTATTCACCCGGTAATCTTCTGCTGCACAAGATCATGGCATGGGCCATCGACCAGGGCTGCACCCATTTCGATTTCACCATTGGCGACGAACCCTACAAGCTGGACTGGTGCGAGGAGACCTGGATTTTGGGGTGCGGTGCCTGGACCGGGACTTTGCGCGGCCGTATCGGCGCCGGAATCGCGTTGGCGGAGATCGCGGCGAAGCGGCGCGTGAAGCAGAGCCCAAAGCTCATGGCGGGTGCCGTGCGCCTGCGCAACCTCTTGGGGCGCCTGCGCGCCCGGCATGGTTCTTGATACGCCATTCCGTAGATGTGTCCCGGTGGTACAGCCGGATTGAGCCAAAAGAGCCAGGACTCGCAGACATGACCGCCCGAGCCTTCTCCAGTGAGCCTCTTGTGAGCGATGAGGGCGAGGTGCTGTTGGTCCGGCGGCAAGCGCTCAGCGATACCACCGTTCATGCGCTCACCCCTGCCGAGTGGGACATCCTTGCCCAGCAGTTTCGGGACGTGGTGCCGGAACAGACTGCTGTTTACGCCTGCGCCCGCTGGGGGGAGAAGCGGGTTCGCTGTCTTTCGGTCACGCAATCGGGCCAGCTGATCGGCGGTGCCGTGCTGATCGATTTTACCGTGCCGCTCGTGAGGCGCGGCCTATCGGTGATCAAGTTCGGACCACTTTGGCGCAGGCAGCAGGAGCCGGACGACGCGGCTCGACTGGCGAATGTCGTCAGCGCGCTTCAGCAGCAAGTCGCCATCGAGGACAAGCGCTGCCTCGTCATAAATCCGCTGCCCGATCCGCTGGCCGAAGGCCGAATGGCGGACGTGCTCCAGGCGCACGGCTTCTGGCATTGCGGCAGCACGGCAGATCCGGCGCGATATCTCGTCAATCTCGGAATCGATCTCGATGCGCAGCGGGCCAGCTTGCATGGCAAGTGGCGCTACAACCTCAAAAAGGCGCAGAGCAATCGGCTTGACGTAGGGGTCGAGGAAGGCGAGGCCGGACTTAGCGCCTTCATGGCGTTGTATGATGCCATGCTTTCACGCAAGCGGTTCCATGATCGATCCGCAATCGACGCGCTGCCGGCGATGCTGCAAGCGGATGTTCCGTCGCTGCGGCCGGAAATCGTGATCGCACGGCTGGACGGCCGACCGACAGCCGGTGCCGTGATCAGCCGGGCCGGCGATCGCGCCATTTACCTGTTCGGGGCGAGCGATGAGCGCGCCCTTCCGGCAAAGGCCGGCTATGCCTTGCACTGGTGGATCGTCGAGCGCCTGACCGGCAGCGGATGCCTTTGGTATGATCTCGGCGGCGCCGAGGGTGATGCCGGCCTCGCCCAGTTCAAGCGGCAATTCGTCGGCGCACGCGGCGTCATCACCAAGCGGCTCGATGAGTTTGCCTTTGCCGCCGATCCGGCGAGCCGGCTGCTCGCGAAGGCCGCCTTCACGCTGCGTGAAGCCAAACGCCGCTGGCCCGGGCGCGCCGAGGCCACGAGCGGATGAAACAGATCAGCGGTTCGCGCCTGCTCACCTTGTCCGCCACCTTGATCGGGGCGCGCATTGCGGGCGCCGGCCTCACCTTCCTGACCCAGATCCTGATCGCGCGCTGGCTGGGCGCCGATACCCTTGGCCAATACGCGGTCGCCATGTCGCTTGGCGGTGTGCTCGCGATCCTGGCGGCCGGCGGGTATCCCTCCATCGCCCAGCGCTACATCTCCCGTTACCGGGTGGATCAGCGGCCGGACCTCAGCGCCGGCTTCACCAGCTCCGGGCTGCGCAACCTGTTCTTGGGTTCGGCCGGTCTGATCGTCCTTACGTGGGCGGGACTGTGGCTGACGGCCGGCGAGCGCAGCCCCGACTACAGCCTGGCGCTGGCCGTCGGCGCCCTGATCGCGCCGGCCATGGCCATGCTCAATTTCCATGGCGGCGTCTGCAATGCCTTTCGACGGCCGTTTCTCGGCTTTCTCCCGGATACGCTGCTACGTCCGGTGCTGTTCATCGCCGTTGTCGCGGTGGTGAACCTTGCCCTTGCCGCAAGCGCTTCCGCAACCGAGCTGATGGTGATGAATCTCGGGGTCGTGATCGTCGCGGCCATGCTGCAGTGGATCGTGATGCGCCGGGAGGCGCTGCTGCCCCGCCGGAGGGCACGGCGCGCCTACGAGACGGCCCAATGGCGCAAATCCGCCCTTCCACTGGTCCTGGCGGTTTTGTTCACCAACTACTTCATCGAGATCGACATCCTTCTGCTCAGCACACTGATGGCGCCAGAGCAGATCGCGGTGTTCAACATCTGTGTGCGGTTCACCGCCTTCATCGTGTTCGCACTCCAGTCGGTCAATCAGATCGCCCTGCCCGATCTCGCCGATGCGCACGCACGCACCGACGGCGGCGGCGTCATGCAGGCGCTGGCCCGGGCCAATTTTGCGGGTGTGGGGCTTGCGGTGTCGGCGACGATTGGGCTGGTGCTGCTCGGGCAGCCGATCCTGAGCATGATCGGCCCGCAGTTTGCGGGTGGCTACAAGCTGCTGGTCCTGCTCGCCATCGCCCAGGTGGCCCGCGCGAGCCTCGGCTCGGCATCCGTTCAGCTGCTCACGGTCACCGGGCATCAGGTGAAGGTGCTCCCGAGCCTCGGAGTCGGCCTGGCGGTGCTCATCATCCTCAATTTCGTGCTGGTGCCCCGATTCGGCCTGGAAGGCGCCGGCCTTGCCATGCTGGTCTCGATCATCCTGTGGTCGGCCTCGCTCGCCGTGGTGGCGCATCGGGTGACCGGCTATGACGTGACCTTGTGGACGCCGCTGCGGCAGCTGGTTGCCAGGCATTTCGCCAGGACGGCCTGATCCGCGCCCAGCCTCTGTCGTCCGCGTCCGCCGCAAAAGCGCCGCAAGCTTGTCCTGTTAATGTTCACGCGCACTGTATGCGAGCGACTGTCCGTTTCGGTACGGAAATGCTAATCTTGTGGCGCATTGAGTGAGCCGAGGCACGAGTATGACACAGCACGCCACGCCGGCCGTTCTGGATTTGGGAGAACTGGATGGCGTGCTTCTGGCGTTCGGGGGCGTTGACGGCAATCTCGATGCGCTCGAGGCCCTGCTGAAGGTGGCCGCCGAGCAGGGCATTCCCTTTACCCGCCTTGTCCACACGGGCAGCGTGGCCCCGTTTTGCGCCGAACCTGCCGCCTGCGCCACGCGGCTTGCCGAGCTCGGCATCGCCGCCGTGAAAGGCGCTTTCGAGGTGGACGCACCTCAGTTGGTTCGCGGTGATACGGACGGTCTTTCCGATGCGCTTGCGCCCGGTTGGCGGCGCCTCATCGATGACGGCTTGCCGAATGAGGTGGTGCGGTGGATGGAAGCGCTGCCGAGCGAGATCGTCTTCACCTATGGCGGCCACAGCTTCCGCATCGTGCACGGCGGTGTGACCAGCATGGAGAAGCTGCTGTTCTGGTCGTCGCCCGGTCCCGCCTTCGATGCCGAACTGGAGCTCTCCGGCACGGATGTGGTGATCGCCGGCCGCTCCGGCTTTCCGTTCACCCGGTTGTTCCCACGCCCGAGCGGACGAGAGCGTGCCTGGCACAACCCCGGCAGCCTGGGCCTGCCGCCCAATGACGGCACGCCACGGCTGTGGATGTCTCTCATCCGTGCAAGCCGCAGCGGCCTCAGCTTCGAGCACCTGCCATTGGCTTATGACTACCGGAGGGCGGCGTCACGCTTGCGGCGGCTCTGCGGCGACGAGGATTTCGCCCGTAGTCTCGAAACCGGGCTGTGGCCGAGCCTCGAGGAGGTCCCGCAGGGCGAGCGCCGACGCCGCGGCAAGCCTTTCGAGCCGCAGACCATCAGCCTCGGTACGACCGATGACCTGCAGGCGCGAGGCCAGGCCGGCGATGCTCTCATGCGACGTCAATAGGTGTGCAGGAGATCGGCTGCTGGCGCGTGATACGGGTAGGCGTCCGGCGCAACGCCCTGGACAAATCTATGAAGCTCGTCATGCCCGTAAATCTCATGGAGGGCATCGAGAAAACCAAGCTGCTCCTTGAGCTTCAGCTGATCCCAATTGGCCCTCGCCAGCGTCGTCCTTTCCGCCAGATGTTCATCCGCCGGCCGAATGCCTCCCGGAGCTTCCGGCACAGTATCGAGAAAGGAGAAGGCCTGCCGAATTCTGCTGGAATGATCAGGACTGCCCCAGCCCAATTCTTTCAGGTGGGAAACTCGCTGACTCGAGGTGAAATCGTACCAATGGTTTCTCGTATATTCCTCATTGGCCAGTGACGGTCCGTAGAGGCGAGGCGGGCATAACTCGGAGGGAATGACCCGGTCCAAGATGTATGTGTCGAAAAGAACCTTCAGTGCGTGCATATTAAAAGACACATTAAAATCAATTAAGCTCGAAAAGCGAAATCCATCACGTAATAAGCTGTGATCTGGTCGATATTTGGGCGCTAAACACTTATGCCCTGATTTCGAGCCCCAACCCCTCGGCCTGATGCACCAGCCATTCCCAGTGGGACAGGGCGAAGGTGCCGGGGATATGCAGGTCGAAGATGTCGCCGTCGCTGGCGCTGCCGGAGAAGTGCAGGAGCACGCCGACGCCGTGCATGATGGTTTGGGCAATGCTGTCGCGGGGGAATACGGCAGGGTGGAGATCGATGGGCACCACTCTGGCTAGGAGGTCCCGGGCCTTGGGGCCGGTGATGCGCACGATGGTGCGGGCATGGGAAAGGTCGGTGACAACGGCCTCTTCCGCCGAGAAGGCCGCCTCGAGCCGTTGGCGCAGATCGGAGGATGCGGGCACCACGAACCACCAGCGCTCCGGGCCCACCTGCAGCACCGTCGTCTGGCCGCTGATACCGATGCGCATGGACGGCGGCATCGCAGTTTGCGCCACCTGCCCGGCCTTGACCGCAACTGCGCTGGCCGTGTCGGGCCAGGCGGTCAGCTGCACGGTGACGAGCCCTCGGCCTTCCGAGAGCACGACGCCCGGTTCGTCCACATTGGCGCCGTGGCGGCCGGCTTTCACATGGCCATCGAGCGCAGACAGGATCTCAGCCACGGAGACGTTCTCCTTCCGGATCGAAGAAATGGGGTGAGACCACCCGCGCCGGCACGACGTCGCCCTTCAGAGGATAGCAGGCATCGACCATGCGCTCGGGCGCCTGGTCATCGCGCCCTCCCGCCACCAGGCCCAGGGCGATGTAGCGCTTGAGCTGCGGGCTGTAGGTGGTGGAGGTGACCCGGCCGAGGCCGAAGCCCGAATGATCGCCATTGTGCACATGGATGATGCTGCCAGGCCGGATGCGCGCGGCGGGATCGACCGGAAGCAGGCCCACGAAGCGCTGGCGCATGGGATCGAGGTAGGCCTCGCGCCGGGCCAGCAGCTTGCCGATATAGGGCTTGGCCTTGCTGGCCATGGCGCCGAGGCCGAGGTCGTCAAGCGTGGTGCGACCGTCGAGCTCCGGCGCCGAGACATGGCCCTTCTCGATGCGCAAGGTGCCCAGGGCCTCGGAGCCGTAAAGCACCAGCCCATGCTTCTCGCCCTTGGCCAGGATGGCATCCCACACGGCCTCGCCAAAGCCCGCCGGCGTATAGACCTCATAGGCCAGCTCGCCGGAGAAGGACAGCCGATGCACGCGCACCGGGATATCGCCGATGAAGCCTTCGCGCATGCCCATGTGGGGCAGGCCTGCATTGGACATGTCGATTTGGGATACCAGGTCCTGCAGCAGCGACCGGGAATTCGGCCCGGCAATGGCAACGCCGGCCCACTGGTCGGTGACCGAGGTGACCGACACCTTGAGGTTCGGCCAGGCGGTCTGCAGTAGGTTTTCGAGGTGGGCCATCACCTTGGCCGCACCGGCGGTGGTGGTGGTCATGAAGTAGTGGTGCTCGGCGATGCGGGTGGTGGTGCCGTCGTCGAACACCACGCCGTCGTCGCGAAGCATCACGCCGTAGCGGCCCTTGCCGACTTCCAGCTTCGACCAGCCGTTCACATAGACCCGGTTCAGGAACTCCGCCGCGTCCGGCCCCTGCACGTCAATCTTGCCGAGGCTGGAGACGTCCACCATGCCGACGGTCGCCCGGGTCTGCTCCGCTTCGCGCTTATAGGCGGCGTTCACATCCTCGCCGGCCTTGGGATAGTACCAGGGCCGCTTCCACAGGCCCACATCGATGAAGGCGGCGCCGATACGCTCGTTCGCCCGGTGGAACGGGGTGCGGCGCACAGGCTTGAAGTGCAGTTCGGTCTCGGCGCCGGCTACTGCGCCCAGGGATACCGGCGTGTAGGGCGGCCGGAAGGTGGTGGTGCCCACATCGTTTATGGGATCTCCCCTGAGGCCCGCCAGAATCGCCAGCCCCGGCACATTGGCGAGCTTGCCCTGATCGGTGGCCATGCCGAGGGTGGTGTAGCGCTTCATGTGCTCCACCGAGACATAGCCTTCCTGGTGGGCCAGCGCCACGTCGGAGGCGGCTACATCGTGCTGGAAGTCGAGGAAGCGCTTGCGGGCGCGCAAGGGCCGCGGCGGCTTCACGTCCCAGACCGGCACGATCGGCTGCTGGGGGGCATCGGCCGGAAGGTCGCCGCCATCGAGCGCCGTGCCGGCCGTATCCGTGGCGAAGCCCAAGCTGGCGGCCGCCTGCTGACCCTTGGCGAAGCCGTCCAGTGCTGCCGCCCGGGCATCGAACTGGCCGTTGCAAGCGCCGGCAAGCCGCATGCCCGGCGCGGTCGGGTGCTCCGGCGGTATCTCGGCCAGGAAGGCGGCGGCCGTCTCGTCGTAACGCGGGCGGATGCCGCGCTGGCTGGCGAGATGCACGGCCGGGTTCCAGCCGCCGGACATGGCGACCACGTCGCAACGGATCTCCTTCCAGCCGTTGTCCGTCTGGCCCGTCTTGGCATCATAGGGCGCGACAAGGGCCTTGCGCACGCTCTTGCCACCGACCACCTGGACGACCGCGTGAGCACCGAGGATTTCGATGCCGGCCGCGCGCGCCTCGGCGGCCAAAGCCTCCGGAAGTTGGTCACGCGCGTCCGCCAGGGTGACGGCGCCAGCGCGGGCGGCATCTATGGCCGTGCGATAGGCGCTGTCGTTATTGGTGAAGACCAGGATGTTGCGGCCGGGCAGCACGCCGTAGCGGTTGACATAGCTGCGCAAGGCGGATGCGAGCATGACCCCCGGCCGGTCGTTATTGCCGAAGCCGATGGGCCGCTCGATGGCGCCGGCGGCAACGACCGCGGCCCGGGATCGCACCGTGATATAGCGGTGCCGCGGCTCGAAGGGTGCAGGCTCGGCCTTGTGGTCGGCCACCCGCTCGACGAGACCGAACACGCCATGGTCGTAGGCGCCGAACACGGTGGTGCGCGGAAGAATGCGCACATTGTTCAAGCCGGCAAGCTCGGCCAGCGCGCGCTCCCGCCAGCGATCGGCCTCGGAGCCTTCCGGCTCGTCCAGCAGCATGCCGCCGAGCACGGGACCCTCGTCGGCCAGCACCACGCGCGCACCCGTACGGCCGGCCGCCAGGGCGGCCGCAAGGCCAGCCGGCCCGCCACCCACCACCAGAACGTCGCAGAACAGGTTCAGCCGCTCGTAGCGGTCGGGGTCGCGCTCGTCCGCCGCAGCACCAAGGCCTGCGGCGCGGCGGATGAAGGGCTCGAACCACATCCACGCCTTCTCGGTGGGGCCCATGAAGGTCTTGTAGTAAAATCCCGCGGCGAGGAAGGGCTTCACCAAGCCATTGACCGCGCCGACATCGAAATCTAGGGATGGCCAGCGGTTCTGGCTGATGGCGGAAAGCCCGTCATAAAGCTCGGCGACCGTTGCCGGGATATTGGGCTCGCGCCGGCCGCCCGCCCTTAGCGTGACGAGCGCGTTGGGTTCGGCTGAGCCGGCGGCCACTACGCCGCGTGGCCGGTGATATTTGAAGCTGCGGCCCATGAGCGTGACGCCATTGGCAAGGAGGGCCGAGGCCAATGTGTCGCCGGGATGTCCCAGATAGGTGCGGCCGTCGAACGTGAAGCTGACGGTTCTGGAACGGTCGATGCGGCCGCCCGCGGGCAGCCTGCCCGGTGCAACGATGCTCATGGCTTCATCCCCGCGACCCTCTTGGGCCGTGCTTCGGCGGGACTCTGCACCTCGGGCAGATCGGCCGGCTTCACCACATCGCGGGCCGGCACCACGCTCGTAACCTGATGAGTCAGCGTGTCGCGGGTGGCGACCAGCCATTGCCGGCAACCATAGAGATGGTGCCAGAACTCCTTATGAGGACCGCGGGGATTGTCGCGCAGATAGACATAGGTGTACCAGCGCTCCATGTCCTCGTCGGCGAGGTCGGGCCGTTCCAGGCTGGCATCGCCGCCATAGGTGAACTCTTCCAGGCTACGCAGGCCGCAATAGGGACAGTTGATCAGCATGGGACTAATTCCTAATGATGTCCCGGCACGGGGCCGGCGCCCTTCTCGTCTATGGGCCGGCCGGTGCGGAAACGGTCGAGCCGGAACTTGGCGGCAACCGGGTGCGGCTCGTCGCGGGCGATGAGATGGGCAAAGCAGAAGCCCGAGCCCGGCACCGCCTTGAAACCGCCATAGCACCAGCCGGTGTTGAGGTAGAGCCCCGGCATGGGGGTCAAGTCGATGATCGGGCTGCCATCCATGCTCATGTCCATGACGCCGGCCCAATGCCGCAGCATTCTGAGACGAGACAGGCGCGGGATGAGGGCCTTGCCCTCGGTGAGCACGTGCTCGACGATGGGCAGGTTGCCGCGCTGGGCATAGGAATTGTAGCCGTCGAGGTCGCCGCCGAACACAAGCGAGCCCTTGTCCGACTGGCTGATATAGAAGTGGCCGGCGCCGAAGGTGATGACGGTGTCGATCAGCGGCTTGATCGACTCGGTGACGAAAGCCTGCAACAGGTGGCTTTCGATGGGCAGCCGCAAGCCCGCCTTCTCCGCGAGCACGCTGGTATGGCCGGCCACGGCCATGGCCACCTTCTTCGCCCGGATGGCCCCACGCGTGGACTCCACGCCGACGATGCGGTCGCCCTCGCGGATGAAGCCGGTGACCTCGCAGTTCTGGATGATGTCCACGCCACGCATGTCGGCCGCGCGGGCATAGCCCCAGGCGACCGCATCATGGCGCGCGGTGCCGCCGCGCCGCTGCACCAGCGCGCCATACACGGGGAAGCGGGCTTTCTCCGAAAAATCGAGATAGGGGAGTTCCTTGCGCACCTCCTCACGGGTGAGGATCTCGGCGTCGATGCCGTTGGAGCGCATGACATTGCCGCGATAGGCAAAGGCGTCGTACTGTGAAGGGGTGTGCGCCAGGTTGAACACGCCGCGGTGCGAGACCATGGCATTGTAGTTGATGTCGTGCGACAGCCCTTCCCACAGCTTCAGGGACAACTCGTAAAACTGGGTGTTGCCATCCATCATGTAGTTGGAGCGGATGATGGTGGTGTTGCGGCCCACATTGCCGCCGCCCAGCCAACCCTTTTCCAGCACGGCCACCTTGGTGAGCCCATGCTCCTTGGCGAGGTAATAGGCGGTGGAGAGGCCATGGCCGCCGCCGCCCACCACGATCACGTCATAGGCCGGCTTGGGTTCGGGATCGCGCCAGGCGCGGCCCCAGCCCTTGTTGCCGAAGAGGCCCTCGCGGATGACGCTCGCAACTGAATAGCGCATGGCCGTGATGTTCCGTTGTTCGCAGCGCGCCGGAGTGCTCGGCTGAAGCGCTGAACGACTTCTAGCAAATCCGGCACAAATGTTCCATACTCAATTTGGTTCGGATCATTTTGCGTGCAAGGAGCGATCGTTGGAGGCTGTGGACCACAGGGCCATTCTCGGCAGGCTGTCCGGCGCGTTTTCCGAGCTGCCGCCGCAGCTTGCCCAGGCGGCGAAGGCGGTGCTCGATGCGCCGGAAGAGGTGGCCATGCATTCCATGCGCAGGTTTGCCGCGCGATTCGGCATCGCGCCGACCACCATGGTTCGCCTTGCCCGGTTTGCCGGTTTCGACAGCTATGACGACTTTCGCCGGCCGTTCCAGGAAGCACTGCGCGGTGGTGGCGGCTTTGCCGATCGCGCGGAGTGGCTGCAGGGCCTGTCGGCAAGCGGCGATATCGGCGCGGTGATCAGCGGCATGGCCGAAGCGAGCCTCAGCAATGTGGAAACGGCCTTCCGCAACGCGGATGCGGCGGTGGTGGCCAAGGCGGCCGATGCGCTGCTCGGCGCGCGGCGGGTGTATGTGGTCGGCATTGGCGGCCTCCAGGGTCTTGCCGCCTATTTCGCCTACGTCACCCGCATGATGCTGCCGGACGTGCGCCTCGCCTCGCCGGCCATGGCCTCCATGGTGGACGAGCTGGCGGGGATCACCGCGCGGGACGTGCTGGTGATCCTCAGTATCGAGCCCTATGCGCGCGAGACCGTGCGCACGGCCGAGCTCGCGGCCAGCCGGCGCAGCCGGGTGATTGCCGTCACCGACAGCCTCGCGTCGCCGATCGCCAAGCCGGCATCGCATCTCCTCATCGTGCCTGCCGCGAGTCCGCAGTTCTTCCCCTCCCAAACGGCTGTGGTCGCGATGCTGGAGACCCTGGTTGCCGCCGTGGTCTCGCGCGGCGACCGCTCGCTGGTGGCACGGATCGAAGCGGTTGACCGGTTCCGCGAGGAGCAGGGCATCTACTGGCGTTCTAGCCGATCCTAACGCCATCGTGTTTTTCCATAGCCAGTGACGCATAGCACGCTTGCGTGTGCGGCGGTCCACAGACGTGGCCGCGCGTGCTAGCCTCTGCGAGCGTGCAAGGCAAGGGAGGACGGATGGCGAGATTACTGGGCAAGGTAGCCCTGGTGACCGGCGCGGGCTCGATCGGCCCGGGATGGGGCAATGGCAAAGCGATTTCCACACTATTCGCCCGCGAAAGCGCCCAGGTCTTCGCGGTCGACATCAACAAGCAGGCGGCCGACGAGACCCGCTCCATCATCGAAGATGAGTGCGGGGTATGCGCGACCTTCGCGGCCGACGTTTCCAAGGCAGAGGATGTGAAGCGCGCAGTCGATGCCTGCATCGCCGCCTTCGGGCGCATCGACATTCTCGTAAACAATGTGGGTGTGGTCCGGCTCGGCAATGTGGTCGAGCTTTCCGAGGAGGAATGGGACCGCGCCAATGAAATCAACCTCAAGAGCGTGTTCCTCACCTGCAAGCATGTGCTGCCGCACATGGCGCGCCAGGGCGCGGGCGCGATCATCAACATCTCGTCCATCGCGGCAATCCGCTATACAGGCGTGCCTTACGCCAGCTACTACGCGACAAAGGGGGCGCTGCTGTCGCTGACCCGGAGCATCGCGCTCGAGTATGCCGCCAAGGGCATTAGAGCGAATTCCATCCTGCCCGGGCTGATGGACACGCCCTTGGTCTATGCCGACGTGGCCGCGGCTTACGATGCGGAGAAAGACCGCGCAGCAATCAAAGCGAAGCGCGACGCCATGTGCCCCACCGGCCGCATGGGAGACGCGTGGGACGTGGCGTATGCGGCCTTGTATCTTGCCTCGGACGAGGCAAAATATGTCACCGGAACAGAGCTCGTGGTGGACGGCGGCATTACGGCCAAATTCGCCTGAGCGGCGCGCTTCACCACTCAGCATAACCCGCAAAAGGAACAATCAGATGGGCTGTATCGTAGGATGGGCGCATTCCCAGTTCGGCAAGCTCGAGGGGCAGGCGCTGGAAGAGATGATCGCGCGGGTGGCGCATGATGCGGTGAAAGACGCCGGCATCGCGTTTTCCGACATCGACGCGATCTATGTGGGCAATTTCGGCGGGTTCGAAAAGCAGAGCTTCCCGGCGGCCTTTGCGCTGGATGCGGACCCGGCCTTGCGCTTCAAGCCCGCGACGCGGGTTGAGAACGCCTGCGCCACCGGCTCGGCCGCGGTGCAGATGGGCCTGAACGAGATCTATGCGAAGAAGAGCCGGTTCGTGCTGGTGGTGGGCGCGGAGAAGATGACGGTCGCCTCGGGTGCGGATATCGGCGATGCGCTTCTGAACGCCTCCTACCGCAAGACCGAAGCCGATACGCCGGGTGGCTTTGCCGGCGTTTTCGCCCGCATCCAGGACCTCTACCAGCAGCGCTATGGCGACCAGTCGGAGGCCACGGCCCGCATTGCCGCCAAGAACCATAAGAATGGGGTTGAGAATCCTTTCGCGCAGATGCGCAAGGATTTCGGCTTCGAATTCTGCAACACGGTGAGCGACAAGAACCCCATCGTGGTGGGCAATATCCGCCGCACCGACTGCTCGCTGGTGTCGGATGGCGCGGCCGCGATCGTGCTGACCGATGTGGAAACGGCCATGCGCATGGCGAAGGCCGTGCATTTCCGCGGCCTGGCCCATGCCCAGGACTACTTGCCCATGGCCAAGCGCGACATCGTGGCCTTCGAGGGCTGCGAGGCGGCGTGGAAAAAGGCGCATGAGCGGGCCGGCACCACGATTAACGACTTGTCCTTCGTCGAGACCCATGACTGCTTCACCATTGCCGAGCTGATCGAGTACGAGGCGATGGGACTGACGCCGCGCGGCCAGGGCGCCCGCGCCATCAACGAGGGTTGGACCGAGAAGGATGGCAAGCTGCCGGTCAATCCGTCGGGCGGCCTCAAGTCGAAAGGCCACCCGATCGGCGCGACGGGCGTTTCCATGCACATCATGGCTTCGCTGCAGCTGCTGGGCCAGGCGGGCGGCATGCAGGTGAAGGACCCGCAGCTTGCGGGCATCTTCAACATGGGTGGCGCGGCGGTGGCCAATTACGTGTCCATTCTCGAGCGCCTGCGCTGATCGGTTTGCCTAACCCTCCTCACAGATCCAAGAGCTTTGGAGAGGAGTCGGGCTTGTTGCACTCAGGCGGTCCGGACGGAGAGGGCTGCTCGGAAGCGCATCAACTTCTTCTTTAACCCTGGATGGCCCGGTCGAGCCGGGCCACGACGATTTTTAAGTAACTTCAATGGCTTATGTCATTGCCGGGCTTGACCCGGCAATCCAGGAGCCATGACCGAAAGCTACTGCCCTGCTTTGCTATTCTCCCCCGGGAGAGATTGGGCATCCCTCCCCTTTTTCATGCTTGACCGGCGCGCCGTGACGCGCTCTTCATTGCGCCATATTTCCGCCACACATGAGAAACGCACCATGCACCCCAGGATCGCGCTCTTCCTCGCCGTCATGTTTTTGGGGCTGGCGGCCAGCCTGGGTCAGGCCCAGCAGCAAAATTCGGCACCGTCGTATGACGCCGTGCAATCGCAGCTGTTCTTCGGGCTGCGCAGCAAGGACGGCACCGGCGTATCGGAGCAGGCCTGGGCCAAGTTCCTGGCGGAGGTGATCACGCCCCGCTTTCCCGACGGGCTGACGGTGCTGAGCGCCTATGGGCAGGGCCGCGCCGGACCGCCATCGCCGGCGCTGACGTCAGCCGAGACAACCAAGCTGCTGGTAGTCGTTCACCCGGACACGGACGAGGCGCGGCAGAAGCTTCAGGAGATCAGGGCGGAGTATGTCCGGCGCTTCAACCAGGACTCCGTATTTCACGTCGAGGTGCCGGCCCGGATCGTCGAGTGACCCTCGTCGGCTGGCTTGAGGTTCACCACGTCCGTGGTCCCGAAGCTTTTCTCGTAAGCCGCGCGCTGGAGCGAGGCGGCCTTGATGGCATTGCGCATGAGGGTGGCGACGGTGACCGGTCCCACCCCGCCCGGCACCGGCGTGATCCAGCCGGCAACCGTGACACAGCTGTCGAAGTCCGCGTCTCCCACCACCTTTGACGTGCCGTCCGGCAGGGTGACCTGATTGATACCGATGTCGATCAGCGCGGCGCCGGGTTTCAGCATCTCCGCAGTGACCAGGCCGGGCTTGCCGACCGCCACGAAAACCGCATCCGCCTGCCGCGAATGGATGGCGAGATTGCGGGTCATGGCGTGGCAGACGGTGACGGTCGCGCCCTCCCCCATGAGCAGGAAGGCTATGGGCTTGCCGACGATCTCGGAATGGCCGATCACCACCACCTCCAGGCCTTCCAGGCTGAGCGGGGTGGTCTTGAGGATTTCGACGGCCGCCACCGCCGTGCAGGGCCCCATGACCAGGTCGTTATAGACGATGTCGCCGATGGACGAGGGGTGCAGGCCTTCCACATCCTTGAAGGGATGCACGGCGCGCTGCACCGCCCGCACCGGGATGTGCCGGGGCAGTGGCCGCTGGATGATGACGCCGCTCACCCGCGGGTCAACGTTGAGGCCGTGGATGATGCCGAGCAGCTCATCGGCACCCATGCCATCGGGATAGAAACGGCTTTCGAACTGGATGCCGACCTTCTCGGCCACGCGCGCCTGGTTGCGAATATAAAGCTCAGCCGGCTTGCTGTCGCCCACGGCGATCGATACGAGCCTGACCGGCCAGCCGCTCTCCTTCAGCGCTTCCGCATCTTGCCGGATGACCTCGTGCATCCTGGCTGCGATCTTCCGCCCATCGAGCAGCTTGTGGGAATAATCGGTCATTTCGGCTCCTCAATATACGAGGCGGCAAAGCGGGACGCTTGGGCCGGCAGTTCCCGAGCATTGTTCCGGGAATGCAAACAAATCATGACGTCGCGCGAAGCGCGTGGGGTGGGATCTTCCCTCGTCGCCCTGGATCACCGGGTCAAGCCCGGTGATGACGTAAATCGTTGAATTGCCAGCTAAAATGCCATGGCATCCAGAGCCAAGGTCTCCGAGTGTTCGATCAACCTAAACCGCAGTCTCCAGCAAGTACGGCTCGGGCAGGCCATTGGCGCGGCAGGTGGCGGTGAGCGTGTTGGCGAGCAGGCAGGCGATGGTCATGGGGCCGACGCCGCCCGGCACGGGGGTGATGGCGCCGGCAACCGCGGAGGCCGAAGCGAAGTCCACGTCACCCACCAGCTTGTGCTTATCGGGTCCCTTTTCCGGCGCCGGCACCCGGTTGATGCCGACATCGATCACCGTGGCGCCCGGCTTGATCCAGTCGCCCTTGATCATCTCCGGGCGGCCGACCGCGGCCACCAGGATATCGGCGCGGCGGCAGATGCCTGGCAGGTCGCGGCTCTTGGAATGGGCGATAGTGACCGTGCAGCTTTCCCCGAGCAGCAGCTGGGCCATGGGCTTGCCCACGATGTTAGAGCGGCCCACAACCACCGCCTCCGAGCCTGCGAGATCACCGAGCGTGTCCTTGAGCAGCATGAGACAGCCGAGCGGCGTGCACGGCACCATGGCCTTCTGGCCGGTCGCCAAAAGGCCGGCGTTCACCACGTGGAAGCCGTCCACGTCCTTCTCCGGACTGATCGCCGCCAGCACCCGATCGGTGTTGATCTGCTTCGGCAAGGGCAGCTGCACCAGGATGCCATTCACCGTGGGGTCGGCATTGAGCTTGGCGACCAGGGCCAGCAGATCGGCTTCCGAAGTCGCAGCACCGAGCTTGTGCTCAAAGGAGGCCATCCCGACCTCCACGGTCTGCTTGGCCTTGGAGCGCACATAGACGGTACTGGCAGGGTCTTCACCCAGCAGCACGACGGCGAGGCCTGGCGTGATGCCATGCTGTGCCTTCAGGGTTGAGACCTCGTCGGCGATCCGTTCCCGCAATCGCTCGGCGAAGGCCTTGCCGTCGATAATCCTGGCGGTCATTCCGAAACTCCGGTCCGGTGTCGTGTCTAGAACAGGCCAACCACCTCGCCGGCCTCGTTGAGGCCGATGACCTCGGCCGCCGGCTTCTTGGGCAGGCCCGGCATGGTCATGATCTCACCGCACACGGCGACGATGAACTCGGCCCCCGCCGCAAGCCTCACCTCGCGCACCGGGACTACGTGGTGCGAGGGTGCGCCACGCAGGTTCGGGTCAGTGGAGAAAGAGTACTGCGTCTTGGCCATGCAGATGGGGAACCGGCCATAGCCGGCCTTCTCGTAGTCGGCGAACTGCGCCCGCACCGCCTTGTCGGCAATAGCGTCCTCCGCACCGTAGATCTCGCGACAGATGGTGCGCACCTTTTCCCACAGCGGCATATCGTCGGGATAAAGGGTGCGGAATTGGGCGTGCTCGCCCTCGGCCAATTCGGCCACCCTGCGCGCCAGCTCCTCGATGCCGGCCGAGCCCTTGCCCCAATGCTCGCAAAGCACGGCTTCCACGCCGAACTCTTTGCAATATTTCTGGATCGCCTCGATCTCGGCCATGGTATCCGAGCCGAAACGATTGATGCCCACCACGGCCGGCACGCCGAACTTGGCCAGATTGCGCAGGTGGCGGCCGAGATTGGCGGCGCCTTTGATCACCGCCTCGACATTCTCCTTGTTCAGGTCTTCCTTGGCAACGCCGCCATGGTGCTTCAGCGCGCGGACCGTTGCCACCACCACCGCGGCCGAGGGTTTTAGCCCGGCCTTGCGGCACTTGACGTCGAAAAACTTCTCCGCGCCGAGGTCGGCGCCGAAGCCTGCCTCGGTCACCACGAAATCGGCGAGCTTCAGCGCGGTCTTGGTGGCGATCACCGAATTGCAGCCATGGGCGATGTTGGCGAAGGGCCCGCCGTGGATGAGGGCCGGGTTGTTCTCCAGGGTCTGCACCAGGTTGGGCTGCATGGCCTGACGTAGCAGCACGGTCATGGCGCCGGCGGCCTTGATGTCGGCGGCAGTGACGGGGCTCTTGTCGCGCCGGTAGCCGATGACGATGTTGCCGAGCCGCCGTTCGAGATCGGCCAGGTCATCGGCGAGGCACAGGATCGCCATCACCTCCGAGGCCACGGTGATGTCGAAGCCCGCCTCACGCGGATAGCCGTTGGCCACCCCGCCCAGGGACGAGACGATGGAGCGCAGGGCGCGGTCGTTCATGTCGATCACGCGGCGATAGGCGATGCGCCGGATGTCGATGTTCTGCTCGTTCCCCCAGTAGATGTGGTTGTCGATCATCGCCGCCAGCAGGTTGTGGGCGGCGGTGATCGCGTGGAAATCGCCGGTGAAGTGGAGGTTGATGTCCTCCATGGGGATGACCTGGGCATAGCCGCCGCCAGCCGCCCCACCCTTCATGCCGAAGCAGGGGCCGAGCGATGGCTCGCGGATGCAGATAATGGCCTTGCGTCCGATGCGGTTGAGGCCATCGCCCAGGCCCACCGTGGTGGTCGTCTTCCCCTCGCCCGCCGGCGTCGGGCTGATGGCCGTGACCAGAATGAGGTGGCCGTTTGGCCGGTCCTTGAGCGAAGCGATGAATCGCTCGGAAATCTTGGCCTTGTCATGGCCGAAGGGCAGCAGGTCGCCTGGCGGGATGCCGAGCTTCTCGCCGATTTCCACGATCGGCTCGGCCTTGGCTGCTCGGGCAATCTCGATATCGCTTTTGACGTCCCCCATACCCTGCGCTCCTCATTTCTCCGCCGTGGCGGATCAGACCAGTTCCTGCACGAGGTGGAGCAACCGCCCCTATCACAAGGGCAGGTGCCTGGAAACAAGTTTCTTGCTAGAGATTATTTTTTACCCTGATTTAACGCACCAGATCAGCTCACCTCGTCCGAGCACGGCCATGTCGCCGACAAAGCGGCCCCATTGGCGCGCCGCCGGCCACAGGTCGGGCTCGATCCCTTTCTGCGCCAGATCGCGCAGCAGCACCTTCAGGAATACGTCATCCGCCTGTCCGGAACCGACAAAGGATGGACTGAGCTGCTCTGGCGCCTGCCCCAGGATGATGCTGCCGCGGCGCATGAGATAGCCGGGCAACGGACCGGCCTTGCCGCCGACGATGAGCGTTCCGGCAATCATGCGGCTGCCGGCATAAGCCCCCGCATGGTCGCCCACCACGATGACGCCGCGCCGCATCCTGTCGCCCGCCCGCTCGCCGGCATTTCCCGCGATACGGAGCAGGCCGCCGCGCATGCCCGCCATCTCGCCCGGTAAGGGGCCACCGGCAAAGTCGCCGGCATCGCCGTGGATATCGATGCGGCCGCCGCGCATGCCGGAACCGGCGAGGCGCCCGGCATTGCCTTCGATGATCAGGTGACCGCCGGACATGAGACGCCCGGCCTGCTGCCCCACGTCGCCCTCGATTATCAAGCTGCCGCCGGTCATGCCATGGCCTACATGGTCGAAGCGATTGCTGCCGCCCAGGAAGCGGATGACTTGAGCGTCGTCCCCGGTGACCTCGAACAGGTCGCCGACCTTGAGCGGGATCCGTGTCGTGCCGATGACGGTGTGCTCGATCTCACGGACCGTCTTTCCGGCGAGCGCCTCCGGGGTGAGGCCGGACAAGTCCACCCGCTGCTCGGGCGCGGATTTCAGGCGGAAGCTGAGGGTCATACCAGCTCCCGCAGGTGGTAGTGGAACTTGCCGAGCTTACCGCCGTAATTGCCGGCGGTGATGCGCATGGGCCCCTTGTGCGGCCCGAGGGCTGCCGCCGCATGGAGGCCGGCCTTCATGGCCTCGCGAACCGCCTGGTCGCTCAAGCCATCAATGACGATCTCCATCACCGCGCCGACCTCATCATCGAGCGCGCTGTTGGTGACGGCGCGCAAGGTGGGGCAGTAAGCATCATTGGTGGAGGCGACCATGCCCCTGTAGCGCGAGCCGATCTTGGAACCGGAACGAACGATGCCGCCGGGAAAGGGCAGGATCACGTCCGGCAGCTTGGAGATGGCCCGTGCTGCGGCTTCGGCCGCCCTGAGAGCGCGCGCGCGGTCGCGCGCCAGGAACAGCAGATTGCCGCCACCCACCGCCGCCTTGGTGAGACCGGTGGTGGCCTCGCACACGAATTCGCCATCCATGACCGGCACGCGCCAATACCGCCGGCCACCAAGTCGCTTCGCGATCTGGAAACCGTCGCCGAAGAAGCG
Source organism: Rhodoligotrophos defluvii (assembly GCF_005281615.1). Taxonomy (NCBI): domain Bacteria; kingdom Pseudomonadati; phylum Pseudomonadota; class Alphaproteobacteria; order Hyphomicrobiales; family Rhodoligotrophaceae; genus Rhodoligotrophos; species Rhodoligotrophos defluvii. The sequence goes on from NZ_SZZM01000006.1 coordinate 189,121, forward strand.
CAGGTTGGCCCCGAGCTTCAAGTGCTCGGCGCCGTCCAAACCCGCATAACAGGCCGAGCCCGGGCTGGTGAGCACGCATTGGCCGATGCGCGCTTCCAGCTGCTTCTGCAGCGCATCGGTCGAAATGGCGAAGAGCAGCACGCGCACGCCGGGGCGGCCGTCGGGCGTCTCATCCGCGCTGACCGGGCGGTCGATGCCGGCCTCGCAGCCACAGCCGATCACCGAGGTGGCAAAGCCGGTCATGGTCACCGCCGCCTGCCGCGCCCAGCGGAGGCTGTCGGCGGTGATGATCACGGCGGTCGCCCGCATGCCGAAGGCCTCGGCGAAGGTGTCGTCGATGGCGACCCCGTTTGTGGCCATCACGTGCTCAGGCATGGCACGCTCTCGAAGGGCTCAGGTGTGCCGACCGCATGCTCGGGCACGGCGAACAGGCGAGCGGAGAGGCCGAAGGTGTCGTCATAGAAGCGCTCGACGCGCGCCGCAGTCTGTCGCGAGACAGGAGGCTCGACGGTGAGCGCACGCCCCGCGATCTGACTGATGACGTCGCCCCGGCGCACCACCAGCGCGCCGCTCTTGAACACCAGCTCCGCCGCGCGAAACATGGCGGCACGATCGCTTTGCGGCCGATAGACCGCGATATCGGCCAGCGCCCCAGGGCCGAGATGGCCACGGTCGGGAAGGCCGAGCAGCTTGGCAGGCGCCGCGCGGGTCATGACGGCGATCTCGTTCAGCGAATATTCCCGGGTGATCGAGGGCAGCGTCGTGCTGGCCAGCGCTGCCTTGGGCAGCCGCGCCATCCATTCCTCGCGCAAGGTGCGGTCCATGAGCAGCGCGAATATTTCGGGGTAGGCGGTGAAGGGCGCGCCATTGGGATGGTCGGTGGTGAAGAACACCCGCCAAGGGTCGTCGATCAGCAGAAACAGCTCCAGGCCGATCGCCCATTGCAGGGCATTCACGGCGTTGGTCGCCTTATAGGTGTAGGGCACCACGCCGCCGCCATCGCCGATGCCGTCCCACAGGCTCCACTTCCGCGGCCGGGCACTGTTGCGCGAGCCGAATTGCAGGATGGTGTCGCAGGAGACGGTGACGGTCTGGCCGAACATCACCTGGCCGACATCCACGGTGACGTTCTTGCGGACGTTCACCGCTTCCGCAATCTTCGCCGCAGCGGAGGTGAAGCGGCGCTTGCCCTCAGCCCCGTAGCTGTAGAACTGGATATGGGCGAAATGCATGGGCACATCGCCCGCCGCATCCATGGTGGCAATCGCCGTGTCCACGGCACCGGGAAGGCCGAGATTGTTGCAGTGGACATGGAGCGGATGCGGCACGCCGAGCGCGCTCACCGCCTGCTGCAGGGCCAGCACGATCTCACGCGAGGTCAGGCCGTAACCGGGCACTTCGTCGTCAAGCGAGAAGGCGCGGACATTGTTCTTGAAGGCCGCGGCACCCCCGGCATTGATGCATTTGACGCCGAGCGCCTTGGTGGCCTGAAGCATATAGGCGACGTAGTCGGCCACCGCGTTGGGCCCTTGGCCGTCGCGCAGCAGCTGCAGCAGGTAGGCGTCATTGCCGAGCACCGCGAGCCCGGCCTTGTCGACAATGGGGATGTCGGCGAATTCCAGGTGCGCATGCAGGGCATGGCTCGGCACGATGGCCGGCTCGATCACGGTGGTGAAGCCCATCTCGGCATAGCGGCAGCCAGTCTCGACCGTGGACCAGCCGGCTTGGCCCAAGGCAGTCTTCGCCGGCCGGCGCGCATGGGCCTTGTGCTGCTGGGGCAGCATTAGGCGTGCGGTATTCACGTTTCCGCCGGCCACGTGGGTGTGGATATCGATGGCGCCGGCCATCACGATGCAGCCGTCCAAGTCCACCGTTTCAGTGGCGCGGGCATCCGGCGGCGGCGCGATGATGCGGTCGTCGTCGATCCAGAGATCGCCGATCTCGTCGCGGCCATTGGCCGGGTCGATGATGCGGCCGCCCTTGAGCCTGATCATGCGGCTGCCTCGATACGGTTCAGAATTGCCGAGACCACCGCCTCTACAGTGGGCAGGCCCGCGGCGGACGGTGCGGATGCGGAAACAGAGGCAAGAGCGCCCGTCTCATTGGAATAGATCACCGCATCATGGTCGCGCCCGGGGATGGCGACCTCGATCAGCACCTGCGGGGCCCTGCGGAACATCGTGCCGGGAGCGGCCACGGCCACCAGTGGCACCTCTGTGTTCCAAGGCGGGGCCACCGGGCGGAAGGCGGAGATCCACAAGGCCGCGTCGGCCTCGCCGCTGTCTACCATGCGCACGGCGTCATAGGCCCAGGGGTCGTGCACCGGCGCGCCCGTGCCGAAGCCGGTGCACATGGGATAGCCGGTGAGCCAGCCGCAGGCCTGGGCAGCGCCGACGCTGTTGTCCGGCCCGCTCAGGGGCAAGCCGGTAAACCGGGTCGCCACATTGAGATCGCGAATGAGCCCGACCAGCATCTCTATGGCCAATTCGGGCAAGCTTTCCGCTGACCACACCATCACGCCATAGCGGGCATTGCGCAGCCGCACGCTCAGCTGATCGAGCGCGGCGGTCTGTTCCGGCGGTCCGGCCACCTTGCGGCCGGCGAGCCGCGCTCTGAGGCCGGCGAGCATGCCGGGCATATCGTCGGCATCGGCTTGCACCACTGCCCTTCCCTCGCCCGCGCAAGCTCTTGCAACATCGGGTGCACCGAGCGCAACGAGCGTTGCGCGCTGGGCTGCAGGGGCAATGTGCTGCAGCATCCCCGGCCAGGCGGTCAGCGTCCCATCGCCGACGAAACAGATGAGGTCCGCGTGCCGCCGCACCTCGCCCGGCGATACCACCATCAAGCCCGTATCCCGCATGACGGAAAGATTGCGGAGCACGCTATCGGCCGCCATGTGGTCGATCGCGCCGCCTAGCCGCTCAGCAAGGCGGAGGCCGGCGCGAATGCCGGCGATGTCGGCGCCGAGGCCTGCCACCACCGGCTGCCGCGCCCTGGCCAGCAACATGGCCGCCGCCGCAACGGCCGCGTCGATCCTGGCCGGCCGGCCCTCCACAAATGCTTCAGCCATTCGTCTACCGGATTGCGTGATCGGCACCGCACTGCCCGGAACCACGGCGGGCGTCAATCATATTTGATGTAGGCGAAGCGCAGGTCCTTCTGCGGGGTGCCTTCCAGCGGCCCGTCCTCCTCGCCGGGTTGCCACTGAATGACTTCCTCGATCTTCTTGGCCAGCGCGAAGTCCTTGTCGGTGATGCCGTTGGCGGCGTGATTCTTGAGCCGCACCTCGAACCAGCCGTAGGACATGGTGATGTCGGGGTGGTGCCAGGCGGCCTCGGCGAGATGGCCCACGGCGTTCACCGCCATCAGCGTGCCCTTCCAGCTGTTGGTGCGGTATTTGCGGCGTATCCAGCCGTTTTCCAGCCGCCAGTTCGGCAGCTCGGCGGCCAGTCGCCGCTCCACTGTCTCGTCGTCATAGGTGTGATCGCGGACTTTCTCGGTCATGGCACACCATCCCTGTTGTTGCATCCTGTCGCCTGCCCGGATTATTCGGGCAAATGCCGGAGAAGGCCAGGGCGCATTGCAGAACATGTATGACCGCAAGCGGCTTCCGATCTGCGGGCTTGACTTGCTTCCCATTGGCACCTCCACTGGCGCCAAAGAATGGACCAGGAATCGAAGCTTTTGACCATGCCGACCAGCGTAAGCGTCACCGTGCCGGCCCGCCTTCACCTCGGGTTTCTCGACTTGGGCGGCGGCTTGGGTCGGCGGTTCGGCAGCCTGGGGCTCGCCGTCGAGGCCCCGGTGACACGATTGACCATTCGGGCGGGGGCGCAGGCACGGATGAACGGGCCGGACGGTGAGCGCGCCGCGCGCTATCTGTCGGAAATGGAGCGGCACCTGGGCTTGGCCGAGCACTCGCATATGGTCGAGATTCTGGATGCCATCCCGCCCCATGCTGGGCTGGGCTCCGGGACCCAGCTCGCCCTTGCCGTGGCGGCGGGCTTGCGCCGCCTGCACGACCTACCGCTTGATCCGCGGGGCGATGCGGCACGCCTCGGCCGGGGCGCGCGGTCCGGCATAGGCATTGGGCTGTTCGAAAGCGGCGGCTTTGCGGTGGATGGCGGCCGGCATGAGGATGGCGGACCGCCGCCGATCATCGCCCAGCACCGTTTTCCAGACCAGTGGGGCATCATTCTCGTCATGGATGAGCAAGTCGAGGGCGCCCATGGCCCCCGCGAGATCCAGGCGTTCCAAGCCCTGTCCCCGTTCCCGGCAAGCGAGGCCGGGGCAATCTGCCGGCTGGCGCTGATGCAGGTTCTGCCAGCGGTTGTGGAGCGGGATCTCGCCGCCTTCGGCTCGGCCATCAGCGAGATCCAGGCGCGGCTCGGCGACTATTTCGCGCCCGTTCAGGGCGGGCGGTTCACCAGTCCGCGCGTGGCTCAAGCCATGGCACGGCTCGCGGCGGCGGGCGCGACCGGCATCGGCCAAAGCTCGTGGGGGCCGACCGGCTTTGCCTTCGCGCGATCCTATGCCTCCGCCGCCGAGATGGCCGAGGCGCTGCGCCTGCAACCATTTGCCGCCGAGCTCGATATCCGCGTGGTCAAGGCCTCCAACCGCAAGGCCTCGATCATTATGCCGGCGGCATCCCTGACGCACTGACCGGAGGAGCCCTTCCATGAGCGACAAGACCATCCTCCACATGCTGACGCCGCTCAAGCATATGAGCCCGTTCGACGTGAATATGGCGGCGGATGCGGGGTTCGACGTGCTGAGCAGCTATACGAACGTGACGGCGAGCGAGGTGGCGGGATTGGTGCAGGATGCGATCTTCTCCCGCCCGCCCAAGCGCGGGGTGAAGACGGGCCTGTTCATCGGCGGAAAGGACGCGATTGTCGCACTGGACATGCTCAAGGCGGCCAAGAAGGCTTTCGTGCCGCCCTTTGCCATTTCCCTGTTCGCCGACCCCGCCGGCTCGTTCACCACGGCTGCGGCCATGGTTGCCCGGGTCGAGCGGCTGTTGCGGGTCCAGTATGACCGTGGCCTCAAGGGCGCCAAGGTTCTGGTATTTGGCGCAACCGGCGTGGTCGGGTTCTCGTCGGCGGTGATTGCCGCCCTCGAAGGGGCTGACGTCACCCTGGTTGGCTATGACGGCCCGGTGCGGGTCGAGCGGCTATCGGCGGAGATCGAGGCGCGCTTCGACGTCACCACCCGGTTTGCCGATGGGAGCGACGACGAGAAGAAGGAGAAGCTGCTGCTCGGGGCGGAGATCGTCTTGAGCGCCGGCAAGGCAGGCGTGCAGGTCCTGTCCGCCGACCTGGTGCGGAGTGCGGACAGCCTGCTGATCGCGGCCGATGTGAATGCGGTGCCGCCGGCCGGCATCGAAGGGCTGGCGCCCACCGCCAACGGGGAAAAAATCGGCAATAGCAAAGCCCTTGGCTTGGGGGCGCTGACCATCGGCGGGGTCAAGTATCAGACCCAGTCCGGCCTGTTCAAACAAATGCTCAAGGCGGAGAAGCCGGTGGTCTATGACTTCCGCGACGCCTTCGTGCTGGCGCGCACGCTGGTGCAATGACGGCCGATCAGCGACCCGCCGTGCTGATCGCCGCCATTTCCGGCCGGGCGCTGGCGGCCGCGGCGCGGGCGGCAGGCTACAGACCGCTGGTGGCGGACTTGTTCGGCGATCTCGACACGCGGGCGTTGGCAGAGGCCTGGGCCGTGGTGCCGGGCGACCTCGAGCGCGGCTTCGAAGGTGCGGCGCTGATGGAGGCGCTGGACGCGCTCGCGGCAGACTATCGGCCGGTCGGTCTGGTCTATGGCGGCGGCTTCGACGGCCGGTCCGCGCTGCTCGGCGCGCTGGGCAGGCGCTGGCCGCTGCTGGGCAACGGCGCGCGGGTGGTGGCCGCGATCAAGGACCCGTTCCGCTTTGCCGAAGCATGCCGGGCGCTGGGTATTCCCCATCCCGCGGTGGCGCTCGACGGCACGGATGTGTCCGGTCCATGGCTGGTCAAGCGGGCGGGCGGATCGGGTGGGGCCCATGTCGCGCATTACCGCGGCGTCGCCCTCGGTCAGGGCGAATATCTGCAGGCCTTGGTCGGCGAGCGCTCGATCTCTGCGCTGTTCTGCGCAGCACCCGGGCAGTGCGAGACCATCGGTTTCAGCGAGCAGTGGACCGATGCCGGCGCGACGCCCTTCGTCTATGGGGGAGCGGCCCGGCCGGCCGCGCTGGACCAGGATCTCGCCGCCCATATGGCGGCCGCCGTCGAGGGGATCGCCTCGGCTTTCGGCCTTCTCGGCCTCAACAGCGCCGATTTCCGGATCGACCGAAACAGATACTGGCTGGTGGAGGTCAACCCGCGGCCCGGGGCCAGCCTCGATGTGTTCCAGGATCCCGAGGGCCAGGTCTTCACCCGGCATATCGCCGCGTGCCAAGGCCGAGCGATGACCGGCCAGCTGCGGCTGAAGGGCGCGGCAGTCTCGGAAATCCTCTATGCGCGAAAGCGCATCGCACAGGTGCCCGAGATCGATTGGCCCCATTGGACCGCCGACCGGCAGCCGCCCGGCACGGTGGTTGAAGCCGGCGCGCCACTCTGCACGGTCATTGCCCGAGCGGAGAGTACAGACGAGGCACGCGCCCTCGCCCAAAGCCGGAAGGTCGAGATGCAGGCGAAACTGGAAGAGGCAATCCCATGACCCAGCCGAGCGTCAATGCGCATGCCATGCCGCTCGTGGAGGCCATGGTCGCCGATGCGGACGCGCTGCGCATTGACGTCAGCAGGGGCGCGCTCGGGGAGCGGGTCATCGATGCAGGTGCGTCGGTGTTGGGCGGCATCGAGGCGGGCCTGCGGATGGCCCGGATCTGCATGGGCGGGCTCGGCAAGGTGAGCATCTCGCCCGATCGGTGCTTGGAGCGCTGGCCCTGGGGGGTGGTGGTCCGCTCGTCGCAGCCGGTGATCGCCTGTTTAGGCAGCCAGTATGCCGGCTGGAGCCTCTCCCACGGCGAGGGCCAGCACGCGTTCTTCGCGCTCGGCTCCGGGCCGGCCCGGGCGCTGGCGGCGCGTGAGGCCATTTTCGACGAGCTCGGCTATCGCGATCATGCGGAGGGCACGGTCCTGGTGCTGGAGACCGACAGGCCGCCGCCCGCCACCGTGGTGGAGAAGGTGTGCCGGGATTGCGGCGTCGCCCCCGAGCGGCTGACGGTGATCTACGCGCCCACCCGCTCGCTTGCCGGCAGCGTACAGGTGGTGTCGCGGGTGCTCGAGGTGGGGCTGCACAAAGCGCACAGCCTGCATTTTCCGGTTGACCTGATCGTCGACGGCATGGGCACCGCGCCGATCGCTCCGCCGCATCCGGATTTCGTGACCGCGCTGGGCCGCACCAACGACGCCATCATCTATGGCGGGCACGTGCACCTGTTCGTGCGGGGGCCGGCAAGGGCCGCGCACCAGCTGGCGAACCAGCTGCCGAGCAGCACGTCGCGCGACTGTGGCGAGCCTTTCTCCGAGATCTTCAAGCGCTTCAAGGGCGATTTCTACGCGATAGATCCGCTGCTGTTCAGCCCGGCCGTCGCGACCGTAACGGCCATAGAGCATGGGGTGAGCTTCCATGCGGGCGCCATCAGCCCTAAGCTGCTGGATCAGTCCTTCGCCTGAGGGCCGCGTGTTGCCGAATGCCGCATAATTCCCGTTCCCGCTCGCCCCTCGTGGCTCTGTTCGCCGACGGCAAGGACGGTCATGCCACGGCGCTGGAGAAGCGCCTGGAAGCGACAGGCGCCTTGGTTCGCCGGGCAAGTCTCGCCGACTGCGCCTTCGACAGCACCTACCCCGGCGGCATCGCCATTCCCGGCTTCGACGGCCTGCCGGATGCGGCCCTGGTGCGGACTATTCCCGCCGGCAGCTTCGAGGCGGTGACCCGGCGACTCGGGATCTTGCACGGGCTGCGGGAGGCGGGCACCGTGGTGTGGAACGATGCGCGCGCCATCGAGCGCTGCGTGGACAAGTCGACCACCACCTTCCTGCTGGGGCTGGCGGGCCTCGCGGTGCCGCCCACCTGGACGGTCGAGGATCGCGAGGCCGCTACTGCGATCGTGCGCCGGCAAGCACGATCGGTGCCGCTGGTGCTGAAGCCGCTGTTCGGCGCCCAAGGCCGGGGATTGAGGCTGATCCGCGATCCCGACGAGCTGCCCGCGCCGGAAGAGATTGCCGGCGTCTATTATCTCCAGCGGTTCATGGGGGTCGATCGCGGCGGCTATCGCGATTACCGGGTGTTCGTGGTGGCAGGCCGGGCGGTTGCGGCCATGTCGCGCCGGAGCGACAATTGGATCACCAATGTCAAGCAGGGTGGCCAGCCGGAGCCCACGCTGCTGGATGAAGAGCTGAGTCGGGTGGCGGTGCGAGCCGCAGCCGCGGTGGGCGCCGATTTCGCCGGGGTGGACATCCTTCGCCATGCACCCGGAGACGCCCTGGTGCTGGAGGTCAATTCCATGCCGGCCTGGAACGGGCTGCGGCAAGTCTGTGACATCGATATTCCCGGCGCGATCGTGGCCGCGCTGCTGCAGACGCTGGCCGCGCGCACGCCCTGGAGCGCTGTCGGATGAGGCCCACCCCGAGCGCGATCGCCTCCGCCTTCGTCGCCGCCTGCCGGGAGGAGCTCGCGGCGCCGAAGCCTGGCAATGTGCACGTTTTCGCAGCGGGGCACGGCATGACCGTGGACCAGTTCCTCACCAGCGCCGACGCAGCGGCCACCGCGCTGGCCACTTCCGGTGCGAGCGTTGGCGCGCGCATTCTGGACGCGATCTCGGCCACCAAGGTGGCCGTGGGCTGCAATACCAATCTCGGCATCATCCTGCTGTGCGCTCCGCTGGCGGCGGCCGCCGAGCGGGGGGCTGGGCTGCGCAGCGCCCTTGCGGAGGTGCTGGAGGAGCTCACCGTCGAGGACGCCGAGCTCGCCTTCGAGGCGATCGTGTTGGCAGATCCGGCCGGGCTGGGTGAGGCGGACGCGCATGACGTGCGGGCGCCCGCCGACTGCACGCTGCTTGAAGCGATGGCCAGCGCTGCAGCGCGCGACCGGATCGCCCAGGCCTATGCGGACGAATTCGAGGAAGTGTTCGGCCCGGGGCTTGCGACATTGGAGGAGGCCCGCGCTCGCGCTCTTTGCCGGTGGTGGCCGGCAACCGCCGTCTATCTCGCTCATATGGCTGCGGCACCTGATAGCCACATCCTGCGCAAGCATGGGCCGGACGTGGCGGGCCAGGTTCGCAGCCAGGCGCGCGCCGTGCTGAGCGAAATGCTCGACCTCGCCGAGCCCGAAGCCGCTTTGGACCGCCTGCTCGCGCTGGACCGGTCGCTCAAGGACCGCGGCCTCAACCCGGGGACCTGCGCCGATCTCACCGTGGCCACCCTGTTTGCCGACAGGCTCGCAGCCCTCTTGAAGAATGCGCCCGGGAGTGGTTGACTGCGCGGCAAGCGGAGTGAACTCCGCTCTATCCGGCCAACCGGTCCGGCGCCTTGCTGGACGCTGACAACAAGGATAGCTGCTCAGTGAACCCGCGGCTTGGCACAGCCGGTCGCATGCAAGGGAGGGTATTTGGCCAATGGCGAAGATCAACAAGGTGCTGGTCGGCGAGTCTCTCGTCGGTGACGGCAACGAGGTCGCCCATATCGATCTGATCATGGGCCCGCGCGGCAGCGCGGCAGAATCGGCGTTCTGCAATGCGCTGGTCAACAACAAGGACGGCTTCACGAGCCTCTTGGCCGTGATCGCGCCAAACCTGCCCTGCAAGCCGAATACGGTGATGTTCAACAAGGTCACCATCAAGGGCGCGAAGCAGGCGGTGCAGATGTTCGGCCCGGCCCAGCACGGGGTGGCAATGGCCGTGCAGGATTCGGTTGCCGAGGGTGTCATCCCGGCGGATGAAGCGGACGACGTATTCATCTGCGTAGGTGTGTTCATCCACTGGGAAGCCGCGGACGACAAGAAGATCCAGGACTTCAACTATCGCGCCACCAAAGAGGCCATCGCCCGCGCCGTCGCCGGCCAGCCGAGCGCGGCTGAGGTCACCGCGCAGCGCAGCAGCGTGAAACATCCCTTCGCGGCCTGACGCGCCAACGGTATACGCCTGAGCGACGGGAGGCGATTCACCTCCCGTCGTTTTTGCTCAACCTTGTTGCCAGCCGGGGCGAAGGTGGAAGCGGATGTGGATTTCGCGTTCGCCGGTCCCCGTCAGCTTCAGGGCGCGGCTGTCCGCCACGGGCTGAACCCAGGCGAGATCGAGAAAGCGTGCGAGCAGCGCTGCGCCGAGCCGCCCGGCGAGATGAGGGCGGCGCTCGCTCCAATCGAGACAGGCGCGGCAGATCGGCCGCTGGCTCCCGCTTGGGGAGGACAAGTCCAAGCCGAATTCATGGAAGAAATGCCTACCGGCATCGGTGATCATGGCCGCATCGTCGTCCATGACCACATAACTACGGGCCGCGAGCGCATCTGCCAACGCGACGCCCAGCTTGCCCGCCATGTGGTCATAGCAGGTGCGGGCCAGGCGCAAGGCCTGGTCCTTCGGCCCGACCACCCGACGCCCGACCGGCTCGGCTGCGGCGAGGACCGTCAGGGTTTCCAGGAGCTGGGCGACCCCGGCGGAGGCGAGCCGATAATAGCGATGCCGTCCTTGCTTTTCCATGCAGATCAGCTTGGCTGCGAGTAGCTTGCCCAAATGGCCGCTGGCGGTTTGGGCGCTTACACCGGCGTGCCAGGCCAGCTCGCCAGCGGTGAGGGCGCGCCCTGCCATAAGCGCGGAAAGGATGCTGGCCCGCGCCGGATCGCCGATGAGAGCAGCGATCTCCGCAATACTGTTCACTGACGCCTGGATGGTCATAGGGCAAGGGTAGCGAGCGATGCCGCCGCTGTCAGCGGAGAACGGTTCGGGCACGGCCGAAATATCGGGCTCTGTCCCCGCGCTATGCTGCACCTCGCCGGACCTGAGGCGGTAGCATGGACCAGCACGGAAACGCGAAAATCACCTCTTGGACGTGGCGGCTTTCGGCTGGTCTGTGGCGTGGCCTGGCGCGTCTCGTATGGCTTATCATACGGGACTGGCCGGACCGGTGGTGCCAGCGTCGCGATCTCCGCGAGCTCGACGATCACCGGCTTCGCGACATCGGCATCAGCCGCATGGAGGCGCAGCGAGAGGCGCGGAAGCCTTTCTGGCGCTGAATGGAGGGCGATTAGGCCGAGCCGGCAAAGTGCTGCCGCACCCGCTCCATCAGCCAGTCCCAGGCCAGCTGCTCGTCGGCGCCGGCGGTCTTGTTGACGGCGATCTCGAGATAGGCGATCTCGGCCTCAATCTTGTCCCGCGGCAGCATATGAAGGCGGCTCACCAAAATGGCCAGTTCCATCACCGCGGCCTTGGCGCGGTTGAGGCCCATAAACGGCGCGTGGTTTGCCATCTCCAGTATCCGGCAATGGAAACGGGGCCGCAGCTCGTGCTCTTCCACATGCTCGACCGCCAGGGTTGCGTGAGCGAGGCAGGACTCCAGCCGCGGCACCGGAAAGCCGGCGAGCTCGCGCAGCGGCCAGTCGCGGCGGCCAGTGAGGCATCCGGCGATGATGCGCACATCGTCTACGAAGTTGGCGACCGCGAAGGGCAGCTTGCGCAGGTTGTCGAGGGTAGCCGACGGCCTGAACGGCGCGATGATCCAGTAAGACCCATCCTCGATGACGCCGAGCGGCGCGATGTGGACCTGCGCGCCCTCGCCGGGGCCGTAGGCCGTGGTTACCACGCATTCGCGGATCATGGGCATCAGTCGCCACTCCCCTGCTTGGCGCGGAGCGTGTGGCCGGCCGCCGCCAAGCGCGTCTTGTCCTCGCCGAGCACGTCCACGGCCGCGCCCCAGTTGAGCGGCTCGTCCTGGGCGAAGCGCTTGCCCAAGCGGTAGGCGATTTCGGCCTTCATCAGCTCGGTGCCGAGATAGAAGGCGTGCGCCCCGTCGGCCGCGATGCCCAGCTTGGGGAACAGCGACATGGCATCCTGCGCGACGTGGTGACCGCCGGCGTTGTAGATGTGGATGCCGTCGGACGAGACCTCGATGCGGTAATTCGCATCGCGCACCTGGGCGGCGAGCTCGGCGATCTCCGCGGGCGAGGAGGCAAAGGGCTTGCGGTCGTGCAGCTGCAGCAGCATGCGGCTATAATCGCGCGGCAGGCTCTCATCCTCGCGCGCCGCCAGCATGATGCGGCGGGCTGCGTCGTGCTCCTCGATGGTGCGGCGGGTGTGGTCGCTCACATGCACCACCAACACATTGTCTATGGCGAGCTCCGAGCAGATGCCCATGAGCACCGCGGTCACGCCACCGCTGTCGGCATCGGTGAGCTCGGTGAGATTGCCGGTGCCCATGAGCATGGGCGCCTGGGGATGCTGGCGCCGCACCGCCGCATAGCGCTCGAGGGACGCGGTGAAGCCGAAATGGATGGGGTCGAGAACGGGATCGGCGATCCAGGTGAGGCCGTGTTTCTCGGCCTGCTCCATGGCTTCATAAAGGGAGGGAAGGTCGCCGTGTTTGGCGGGCACCAGCACGGCGCCGGCGCCAGTCTCCCGGGCAATGGCGAGCGTCCCGCGATTGAGGCTCAGGAGCCAGTCCGCCCCGGCTTGCGCGCCGCGCCGCAGCTCGTCCGGGTCGGCGGAATCGACGCTTACGGCAAGCCCGGCGGCTTTCAAGGTGCGCACCACGTCTTCCAGGTGGGGAAACGGTGTGTCCGGCAGGCAGCCGATATCGATGATGTCAGCACCCTGCTCCCGCATGTCTTGGGCCTGGATGAGCAGGTCGTCCACCGTGCGGCCCGGCGCATCCACGATCTCGGCAAAGATCCGCACCCGGTAGCGGGTAAGATCGGGTGCGGTGCGGGCACGGCCGAGATGGTGCGGCAGATCCGCGAGTTCGTCGGGGCCGCGCTCGAAGGGGATGCCGAACGCCTCGCTCAACCGCGCCAAGTCAACCCGCGCGCGGCCCGGCAGCACCACCCGGTCCGCAGCGAGGGGGCGCGGCAGCCGGCGCATGAGGATCGCCTCGGTCATCAGGGCCGCCACCTTCACGCCGATATCGTGGATGGTCCATTCGAACTCGGTTGGCCCAAGGCCGTTAAGGATCTTCTCCAGCCGTGGCCGGGCGAGACGACCGGTGACGAAGAGCAGGCGCTCAGCCATGACGCAGCGCCGGCTGACCGCCGGCCAGTTCCGCCTTGCGCGCCGCGATCGCCGCTTCCAGCTGCCCGAGGGTTTCCACCACGGTGGTGGCCTCGAATTCCTTCAGCCGGGCAGTGTTCTCCAGATCGATGCGCCGGGGATAGACCTTGACCATGCCCTTGGGCGCCATGGTGTCGTGTTCGGGCGCGGTGTCGCAGGCGAAGACGATGGTCGGCACCCGGCATTTGCCGGCCTGCGCGAAGACGTTGGTCACCAACGTATCGGAGATGCCGAACACGCATTTGGCCACGGTGTTCGAGGTGGCGGGCGCCACGATCAGGGTGTGGTAGACGCCGTAGTAGAAATTGCCGACCGGTGGCGCGCTGGCGGCCTTGTCCTTGTAGATGCGCATCGAGCGGCCAAGCGACAGCTCCTTGCGGTACATGCGCACCACCTCCTCGGCCGCCTTGCTGACGAACAGATCCAGATGGTCGAGCCCGGCCATCAGCGCAATCGATTCCGCAACGAAATGGCCGGACCCGGTGATGGCCCAACCCCAGCGAGGTGTCGCGACCTTGCTCATGCGGCTGCCCCTGCTTGCCACCATTCGGGCCCCATGATGCGGATGGCCACCGGGTAGTGCCGCAGCATGTCCGGCAAAGCTGCATCCACCAGGCCTGACGCGGCAAGCGCAGCGGCATCCTGGCCGGGGGGTGCGGCTTTCTGCTTCAGCAGGACGACCTCGCCGGCGGGTAGCTGCGCTGCCAGCCACACGGCCAAACTGTCGGAGGTGACGCGCCAGGACATCTCGATCGCCGGGTCGGCCAGGGCCATCTCGGTGGGCAGCCATACCGGGATCTGCCCGGCTGCCAGCGCCCCATGGAAGTCGTGGCGATTACGCGCGGGAACGACCCGGTTGTCCAGATTGCACAGAGCCAGCCCGAATTGCTCCATGGCCAGCAGGGCCATGTGATGGGCCGCTCCATCGGAGAAGCCCATTGCGGATTGCGCCTGGCGCACCGCATCGGCAAACGGCCCGCCGCCTGGGACGAGAACCATGGGCCTCGCCCAGCCGGCAAGCGCTGCAAGGCATGGCCGCAGGTCGCCGATCCTGGCATAGGAACCGCCCAGCTTCACCACAACCAGCTGGTCACTGCCTCTATTCATCGGCCGGCGTCCTCACCCGGGTGATCTCGACGCCAATGGCGCCGGGCCCAAGATCGAGCTTGCTCACCCGGATGGTTGCCTTGCGTGCTCGGGGTTCGGACAGGATGCGCTGCGCCAAGGTCTCGGCCAGGGTCTCCACCAGCAGCACATGCCCGGTTTCGGCGAGCTCTGCCACCGCATCGGTGATCACGTCATAGGAATACACATCCTCCATATGATCGCCGGCCGTACGGCGGGGCGCAAGCTCCACCGTCACGTCGAAGCGCACGCGCTGCTTGTGGGCACGCTCGCGCGCGTAGGCACCCACGGGCACGGAGACGACGAGATTCTCGACCACGACCTTGTCTGGCCCAGCGGGCGCTAAGCTCACCGGTTTCGGCGGGCTCGCCGTGGCACGCACCAGCGCCACGATCGAGCGGACGGCGTTGCGGTCGATGCCGGCCCTGCGGTCGCCGCCAGGGCAGAGCGCGCTGCGGAAGCCGAGCACATCGGGCCTGAGCGGCAGGAGGCGCGGAATATCGGGCACCTCGAGGGAGCCGGCAAGCCCCGAGAGCAGGCCGACGGCGCGGGCTCGCTCGACGAAATCGCGCAGGGCGGCAATGCTCATGTGGTCGAGCAGCCGGCCGAAGCCCTTTTCGGCAGTGTCGAGCATGACGCCGGTGAAGCGGTTGGCGGCAAGCCGGCTGGCCAGCTCGGGGGCTACACCGTGCTCGGCGAAGACCACCGCAACAAGCTTGGCCTGATCGGCCACGGGCGCCAGGGCGGCCAGGCACGCATCCAGGGCCGGACCATTGGCCGGGTTGCCCGGACTTGTGCCAAACAGCCCGATTTTCACGAAATCGACGCCGGTTTCCGCCATGGCGGCGGCGGCGCTGCGCAGGGACTCGGGCTTCAGGGGCAAATCACCGATAACCGCGCTGGTGGGAACGCGGCCGGCCAGCGCGCGCAGCATGGCGCTGATGGTGGTATGGGGCACGGCACCGAGAGCGCCGGTCGTGGGGTCTTTGAAATCGATGATGTCGGCGCCCCCGGCTAGCGCGATCTCGGCCTCCTGAGTATTTGCAACGCTGGCCAGCATCAATGTCATGGCATCACCTCCCAGCCTTGTCTCCAGGACGTGATAACGCATAATCCAGCAGCAAGGCGACAGCCGCGGCCGGCGCGCAGGAACAAGCCGCGGCGGCCGCCTGCGGCGTGGTGGGGAAGAGGGTGTTGAAATCCACGTATGGACGGCCGAGACGCTCGGCGAGGCGCCGGACCACCGGCCGCCCGATGCCGGCGCCGATGACAGGAGAAAACGTGCTTGCCGCCCCCCGAGAGCAGACTAAGGCCACCGCTTCCCACAGCTGGCGCAGCTGCATCTCCGCGAACCACCGGCTCAGGGCCTTGCATTCTTCCAGTGTCGCGTCGCCCGTATCGCGGCCGATCATGCGCATGAGGCGCTGACAGGAGGCGGTGATCGTCTTTTCGCGATTATCGGCAGTCTGGTGCTGGTCGACCGCCTCGTCGAGCTCGCCCAATATCCGAAAGACGTCCGCCATGGTGGCGAAATACTCGTTCATGAGCGTGGTCCAACGGCCCCGGAACGGCGCGCGGTCGCAGATCGCCATGAGAAACGACCGGGTATAGCCTGTATAGACAAGCTCACCTTCCTGAAGCCGTTCCGCATCGGTATAGCCAAGTCCCACCCAGGCGCCGTCGCGCAGCGGGATGATGTCGGTGGTGGTCGAGCCCATATCCATGAACAGGCCGCTTCCTTGCGCGCGGGCGGCGATCATGGCGCTGGCATGCCAGTTGGCTGAGGCAATGTCCGCCTCATGGTCGGCGGCGCGCTCCGGGGCGAGGAAGCCGGCTCGGCCGCCATAGATGTTGACCTCCGCGGGGGCGAGCGCCGCGTCCATGATCCGGCTGAGCTGGCACACGCCTTCAGCCCGATTGACGAAGACATCGGCGAGCTCGCCGGTCATGGTCACGCCGTGATAGCTGGTGGTGCCAACCGCCTGCTGCGCCTCCGCCAGGGCCCGGTCGAGTTCGCCCAAGCCTTTCCACAAGGGGCACAGCACCTGTATGGCTGCCACCACGCGCCCGTCCTCGACCCGTGCCGCCTTGACATGGGCACCGCCGATATCCCATCCGATGGTTGCGGCCAAGACCCCTCCTGTGCAGGTGACCAATGCCTCACGCGCCCATGGATATCATTCCCGTGCTCGATGTGAAGGACGGATTGGTGGTTCATGCCAGGCGGGGGGAACGCAGCGCCTATCGGCCTATCGAGACGCCGTTGAGCGCGAGCGCTGCGCCGGGCGAGGTATTGGCGGGGCTGCTCGGGCTGCATCCCTTCCGGCAGGTCTATATCGCCGATCTCGATGCTATCCAGGGCACGGGCGACAATCGCGAGGCCACCGCCGCGCTGGCGAAGCACCATCCTGAAATCGAGTTCTGGATCGATCGCGGCACGGACGATCTCGGTGCGGCGCAGCGCTGGCTGGCTGAGGAACACGGCGTCCTGGTGCTTGGCAGCGAGTCGCAACGAGGTGTGGACATGGTGGCGGCAATGCGTGCCGAGCCGCGGGTCGCCCTCTCGCTGGATTTCCGCGGCGACGATTTCATCGGGCCCTCGGCCTTGCTGTCGGATCCGGGGCTCTGGCCGTCGCGGCTGATCGTGATGACGCTCGCACGGGTCGGCAGCGGCTTAGGGCCCGACCTCGCCCGGCTGCGGCAGATCAAGGCCCTGGCGGGCGACCGTATGATCATTGCGGCCGGCGGCATACGGGATGCGGCTGATCTCACCGCAGCGCACGAGGCGGGTGCCGCGGCGGTGCTGGTTGCCACCGCTCTGCATGACGGGCGGTTGCAATCGGCCGATCTCGCCGCCGCGTCAGCATCTTAGCGCCATCTACTGAGCGGCGATCTGCTCCGCCTTCTTCACCAGCACCTGGGCCTGGCGGATCGAGGCGTAATCGATGAGCTTGCCGTCCAACGAGACCGCCCCGCGCCCGGCCTTGGCGGCTTCATCCATGGCTTGAAGAATGCGGCGCGCCTGGGTGATCTCGGCCTCGCTCGGGCTCATCACCTCGTTGGCCAGCGCGATCTGCGAGGGGTGGATCGCCCATTTGCCTTCGCACCCCAGGGCGGCCGCACGCTTGGCGGCCGCGCGGTAGCCGTCCGGGTCGGAGAAATCACCGAATGGGCCATCGATCGGCCGCAAGCCATTGGCGCGGGCTGCCACCACCATGCGGGCGATCGCATAGTGCCACATATCGCCCCAATAGATATCGCGCGGCGCCTCGCCCTGCTTGTCGGCAAGCACGGCGTAATCCGGATTGGCGCCGCCGATATTGGTGGTCTTGGCCTTGGTGGAGGCGGCATAGTCGGCCACGCCGAAGTGGAGCGACTGGTTTCGCTTGCTCGCCCCGGCGATGGCATTGATGTTCTGCATGCCCAGGGCCGTCTCGATGATCAGCTCGAAGCCGATGCGTTTCCTGCGCCCCTTGGCCGCTTCGATCTGGGTTGCGAGCATGTCGACCGCGTAGACGTCGCTCGCCGTGCCCACCTTGGGAATCATAATGAGATCGAGACGTTCGCCCGCCTGTTCCAGCACGTCGACCACGTCCCGGTACATGTAGTGTGTGTCCAGGCCATTGATGCGCACCGACAGGGTCTTGTTGCCCCAGTCGATGTCGTTGATCGCCTGGATGACATTCTTCCGGGCCTGCTCCTTGTCGTCGGGGGCAACCGCATCTTCCAGATCGAGGAAGATGACGTCCGCTGCCGATTTCGCCGCTTTCTCGAACAGCTTGGTCTGGCTGCCCGGGACGGCAAGCTCGCTGCGGTTGAGGCGGGGCTCCGCCTGCTCGACGACATGGAAGCTCATCTGGTGCGCTCTCTCTCCAACAACTGCCCTCGGCGGTGCAGAGCAGCCGAGACGGTCGGCCAAGTCAAGAGCGAAGCTGACAGCAGCCGTCACGTCTGCTCGCGGGCACTCCCGGAACCGGCCACATTGCCGGCGGTGCTGGGCGTGAGTATGCCGCGCATGATGTCGATGGGCACGGGAAAGACGATGGTCGAATTCTTCTCGTCGGCGATGTCGTAGAGGGTTGAGAGGTAGCGCAGCTGCATCGCCTCGGGAGTCGCTGCGAGGGTGCGCGCAGCCTCGACCAGGCGTTCCGCGGCCTGGTGCTCGCCTTCCGCATTGATGATGCGCGCGCGTCTGTTGCGCTCGGCCTCGGCCTGGCGGGCGATGGCGCGCACCATGCTCTCGTCGATGTCGACATGCTTGATCTCGACATTGGCGACTTTGATGCCCCAGGCGTCGGTCTGGCTATCCAGGATCTCCTGAAGGTCCTGGTTCAGCTTGTCGCGTTCGGCGAGCATCTCATCGAGGTCGTGCTTGCCGAGCACCGACCGCAGAGTTGTCTGGGCGAGCTGGCTGGTGGCCATCATATAGTCCTCGACCTGAATGACGGCCTTGTCCGGGTCTACCACGCGGAAATAGATCACCGCGTTCACTTTCACCGACACGTTATCGTGGGAGATGACGTCCTGGCTCGGCACGTCGAGCACGATCGTGCGCAGGTCCACCCGCACCAGTTGCTGCACGAACGGCACCAGGATGATGAGACCCGGCCCCTTTACCCCGGAGAAACGGCCGAGCGTAAAGACCACGCCCCGTTCGTATTCCCGCAGGATCCGGATCACCGACACCACGATGCCGATTACGAAGGCGGCGATGACGAGATAGGCGAAGAGGTCGATCGGCATGGGTCAGAGTCCTCCTCCTTCAGGGGTTGGGCCTTCCGGCTCGACGATCAGGGTGAGGCCATCGCGGCCAGTCACGCGGATCTTCTGGCCGGGGCTCAGCGGCTTGCTCGCGCGGGCCTGCCACTGCTCGCCCGCGATGTGGACCAGGCCGCTCGCGTGCGACCAGGCGCGCACCTCTCCCTTGGCACCGATGATGGCCGCGCTGCCGCTCACCACTTGACGTCGATGGGCGCGCACCGCCGCGGCCAGCACGATCACGAGCAGGATTGCGCTCAGGAGGCTCGCGGTGACCACAACGGCAGGTGAGAGCTGAAAGCCTGGCACCTCGTCGAACAAGAAGAACGAGCCGATGGCGAAGGCGGTGACCCCGCCGATGCCGAGCACCCCGAAGGAGGGTGCGAACACCTCGGCCACCATGAGGGCAACACCCAGCAGAATAAGGGCCACACCGGCATAGTTGATCGGCAGGAGATTGAGGGCGAACAGGCCGAGAATCAGCGATATCCCGCCGATCACGCCGGGGAAGATGGCGCCGCCGCTGACGAATTCGAAGATGATGCCGTACATCCCGACGAGCAGCAGGATATAGGCAATGTTCGGGTTGGTGATGATGCCGAGAAGGCGCGTGCGCCAGCCAGGCTCCATGGCGGCGATGGAAAGGTCCGCGGTGCGCAGGGTGACATCATTGCCCGAGACGCGGACGGTACGACCGTCGGCCTTGGCCAGCAGGTCGTCGAGATCGGTGGCTATGATCTCGATGACCCCTTGGTCGAGCGCGGCGCTTGCCGGAAGGCTTGCGGCCTCGCGTACGGCCTGCTCGGCCCAGTCAGCGTTCCGGTCGTTGAGCTCCGCAAGGCCGCGGATGAAGGCAACCGCGTCATTGACCGCCTTCGCCGTCGATGGATCACCGGTCCCTTTCTCGCCCTCGCCGTCTTCCTCACCCCGGCCGAAGGGCTGGCCGCCGCCCAGCTGGACCGGGGTCGCCGCGCCGAGATTGGTGCCGGGCGCCATGGCCGCCAGATGGCTGGCGTAGAGAATGTACGTTCCGGCACTGGCGGCCCGCGCACCGCCCGGCGCCACATAGACCACGACCGGTACGGGGGAAGCCAGAATATCGCGGATGATGTCGCGCATGGCGCTTGCCAGGCCGCCGGGCGTGTCCATGCGCAGGATAACGACCGCCGCATTTCTATCGGCAGCCGTCGCGAGCCCCTGGGCGATGTAATCGGTGGTTGCCGGTCCGATCGCGCCTTTCACATCGAGCAAAATGGCGGTGCGGCCAGCGGCACTGTCCTGCGGGCGAGCCGGATCCACCACCGCCAGCGTGGCGAAGAGCAAGGCCGCGGCAAGGAGCAGGAGCGACCAGGGGCTGGCCGGCATCGAGTGTCTCGCGGCGTTGGCAGGTCGTCGCCTCATCCTGCACCTTGCTTGGGGCGCGGCAGCCTCGCGCGCGAGGGCTCAGCCCGTGATGTGGGTGCCCAACGGCTTGGTGGCTGGCCCGTGGATCACTTCGCCATTGAGCTCGAAACGGGAGCCGTGGCAGGGGCAGTCCCAAGTGCGGTCGGCCTCGTTCCAGCCGACGATACAGCCCATGTGGCTGCAGACCGCGGAGACCGCGTGCACCTGGCCGCGCTCGTCCTTGAAGGCGGCGACGTGCTCGCCATTGATCTTCAGAATCGCCGCCTCGCCCGGCGCCAGCTCGGCAAAGGATTTCGGCTTGCGGGAGAGGTAGCCGGTGACGAGGTGGCTGGCGACGTGGACGTTCTCCTTCACGAACTCCGCACCGCCTGCAATGGGTTTGACGCGGGTCGCATCGAACAGGTCGAGCCAGCGGTTTTCCTTCCCCGCCGCCAAGTCGGCCAGGATCATGGCTGCCACCGTGCCATTGCTGATGCCCCAGGCGTTGAAGCCGGTGCCGACCAGATAGCCGTCAGTTCCGGAGGATGACCAGCCGATAAACGGGGCGCCGTCCATGGCGGTGTAGTCCTCATTCACCCAGCGGTATTCGACCGGACCGGTGTCGAAATTGTCGGCCAGCCAACTCTCGATATCGGCAAAGTACTGCCGCTCCTCGTCGGTGTGGCCGGGCTTGAAGCCGGTGCCGGCGACGATCGCATAAACATCGCCCTTGGCTCGGGCATGGGTGCGGATCGAGTGGCTCGGCTGCTCGGCATTGATATACATGCCGGCGAGCGGCTGGACGATCCTTGCGGCGATCACCGGCTCCGCATAGGGGTAAGCCTGGGCGTAATAGCCGCCCACCTGGCCCAAGGGCAGGTGGGTCGCCATGACCACATGCCGCGCGCGGATGGTGCCGTGGTCGGTCGCCACCCGGGTCGGTTCCCAATCCACCACACGGCTGTGTTCGAACACGTGGCAGCCGCCGCCGGGAATGGTGGCCGCCAGGCCCACCACATATTTCGTAGGGTGGAACTGCGCCTGGTCATCGAAGCGCAGCGCCGCGTGCACCTGAAATGGCAGTCCGATCTCACGGGTGAGGCACGCGGGCAGGCCGAGGCGGCGCGCCACCTCGGCCTCCTTCTCGATCTGGCCGACATAGTTCTCGTCGAGCGTGTAGAGATAGGCGGGCTTGCTCTCGATGTCGCAGGCGATGCCATGCTCGGCCGCCAGGCTGCGGATCTTGCGGATGCCGGTTTCCTGCGCTTCCGCGTAGAGCTTGGCGCGCGCCTCGCCGAACTTCTGCTCCAGGGTCTGGTAGATGATACTGTGTTGCGAGGTCATCTTGGCGGTCGACTTGCCGGTCACCTGGCGCCCAACCTTCCGCGCCTCCACCACCGCCGTGGTCAGGCCTCTATCCTTGAGCAGGCGGGCCGTGGTGATGCCGACAATGCCTCCGCCGATGACGGCGATGTCGACATCAATTTCGCCTGAGAGCTGCGGGAACTCCGGAGCGGCGGCGGTGGTGTTCCAATAGGTTCGGTCTTGCGGCAGATCGGGCATGGCGGGCCTCCAGCGCTCGGCTTAACAATGGCCGGCGCAGGGTGCCCGTTCCCGACATGCCCCGATCTCTGATGGATTCCGCCGTTCAGACCGGCTCGCGCAGCCTATGGAGCACCTCCTCAAGCGAAACGTGGCCAGCAAAACCGCCCGTGCCGCGGGCCGGCTTCTCCTCTTCGATCGCGTGGGCGAACCGCACCGCCGGGTCGTTCTGAAGCTTCTGGTAGAGGCGGTTCACAGCGGGGAAGTCGTGGCGGTCGAGCGCGCGGTGGAAGTCGTTCCAGCGGGCGATGCCGACGAAATAGGCGTCAGCCACTGTCGGGTGATCGCCAACGAGCCAGTCGCGGCCACCGAGCATCCGTTCCAGATCGCCATGAGCCTTGGTCACTTCGGCCTTGCCATAGGCCCTTAGCACGTCCTTCTCCAGCCCTTCTCGGCCATGGTCGAGGGCATACCAGAGCGGGCTGAAGGCACCGAAAAAGCTGGTATTGAGGAAGGCCAGCATAGCATTGAGCCTGTCAAATTCCGGCGTGCCCTGGGCAAAGCCGAGGCCTTTGTCGATGCCTTGCGCAGCGATGTGGTTGAGAATGGCCATGCTCTCGCTGAGGAGCCCACCCTTTTCGGTGAGCATGGTGGGCGTTTCTCCAACCGGGTTGATGCGCCGGTAGTCCTCGCCCGAGACCACTTCGGGCATCTCGATGCGGCACAGCTGATACGGCTTGCCGAGCCATTCCAGAGCCACGATCGATCCGAAGGAGCAGCCTTCCGGCACGCCGTAAAACAGAACAGGTAGCATGATCACCTCCATAGCGCGAACCCCATCTGGCCCGCGGTAAGTTTTCCCTGATCAATCTGCATTCGTGGCCGTTGACTGTGTAGCGGCCAAGTTGGAGACTTATCGTCCATATTTGTGGACGATGGCCATGCTCAACCTGAACGACCTCTACTTCTTCGCGCAAGCCGTGGAGAGCGGCAGCTTTGCGGGTGCAGCGCGGGTTCTGAACACCCCGAAGTCGACGGTCAGCAAGCGGGTGGCCGAATTGGAAGGGCGCCTTGGCGTGCGGCTCATTCATCGCACATCGCGCAGCTTCGCCCTTACCGACATCGGCCGGGAGGTGTTCGAGCACGCGCGGGCGGTGCTGATCGAGGCGGAGAGCGCCGAGGCGGTGGTACGCCGGCGCCTGGCCGAGCCGAGCGGCACCATCAAGCTCACCACATCGGTGCCGGTTGCGCAGTTCTATCTCGCCGACCAGCTGCCGGTCCTGGCGCGAACCTATCCCAAGCTCATGCTGCAGGTGCATGTGAGCGACCGGTTCGTGGACGTGGTGCAGGAGGGGTTCGACATCGCCATCCGCAGCCATTTCGGGCCGCTGCCAGACTCCAGCCTCGTGCAGCGCCGGGCCAAGACCGAGCCCATCTTCGTCGTCGCCGCGCCCGCCTATCTGGAAAAGCGTGGTGCGCCGGTCGGTCCAGAGGCCCTCGCCGAACATGATGGACTGCTGATCGGGCCGTCAGCAACGGCATGGCGGCTGCGGGATGCGGACGGACAAGAGTGCCAGGTGAAGCCGCACCCGCGTCTGCTGGCCGATGAATCGAGCCTTCTGCTCGGGGCGGCCGAGGCTGGGCTGGGCCTCACCTGCCTGCCCGAGGAAATCTGCCGGCCTGCGATGACGCGGGGCAGGCTGGTGCGAGTGCTGCCGGGCTGGACCGCCGGGATGGTGACGACCACCTTCCTCATGCCGCCGCGGCGCAGCCAATTGCCGGCGGTGCGGGCTACCGTGGACTTCCTGGCCAGCCGCTGGATCAAGGCCGATGCATCGGCGGGCCATGGATCTGGCGCTCCCGTATAGCGCCCCATTGGGCCGATGGTCCTTGGGCTTTTCGGCTTCTCTGTGCCATGGTGTCCTATAGGGTCCATATATCGGCAGGGCTTAGGCATCATGGCGGGATCGGATCTTGTGCTGACGGTCAATCCGGGCTCGTCGACCATCAAATTCGCAGGCTTTTCGGCCAGGCCATCGGGCGCGCCGGCCTTGTTCCGCGCCAAGATCGATTTCGCCAGGCAGCCGCTTCAGCTGGACGTGAACAGCGCGAAGGAACATGAGGCCCATACGGTGCAGCGCGGATCGCCGGATGACCTCGCCGGCATCATGGCCGAAGTACTGGATATCTGCGCACAGTTGGCCGGCGAGAGCCGGATCACCGCCGTGGGGCACCGGGTGGTGCATGGGGGCAACCGGTTTGCCGGACCGGTGCGGGTGACCAGCGATACGCTAGCGCAGATCGAGGCACTGGTGCCGCTCGCACCGCTGCACCAGCCGCAGAGCGTGGCACTGATCAAGGCGACAGCCAGCACCCGACCGGACCTGCCGCAGGTCGCCTGCTTCGATACCGCTTTCCACCATACTCAGCGGCCGGAGGTGCGGCGCCTGGCCATCCCGCGCCAGCTTTACGAGGAGGGCGTTCAGCGCTACGGCTTCCACGGACTCTCCTACGCCTATATTGCGCACCGGCTGCGGGAAGTTGCCCCGGAAATCGCCAAAGGCCGCGTGGTTGTCGCCCATCTCGGCAGCGGTGCCAGCCTGTGCGGCATGAAAGATGGTGTCAGCATCGACACCACCATGGGCTTCTCGACGCTCGACGGCATTCCCATGAGCACCCGTTGCGGCGCGCTGGACCCGGGCGTGATCCTCTACCTGTTGCAGCAGCGTGGCTGCTCCCCTGCGCAGGCCGAGGAGATGCTATACCATCACTGTGGTTTGCTCGGCGTGTCCGGCATCAGCGGCGACACCCGTCTGCTGATCGAGAAGGCGCGCGAGCACGGTGGCGAGGCCGAACGGGCGCGGGAAGCGCTTGACCTGTTCTGCTTCCATATTGCCCGGCAGACGGCCGCGCTAGCCAACAGTCTAGGCGGGCTGGACGCCCTGGTGTTCACCGCCGGCATTGGCGAGAATCAGCCGGAGATCCGCGCCCTTGCCTGTCGTCACCTCGGCTGGCTCGGTGTAAAGATCGACGAGGCCGCCAACCGGCAGAACGCGATGCGGATTGACACGACGCGGAAAGGTGTCGCGATTCTCGTGCTGCCGACTGATGAGGAATGGATGATTGCAGAGGAGATACGCGGGCCACTGGGCTGGCATTGAAACCTTTGGATAAGTTGACACGGCTTAGTGAAGCGTATTCAATAACGATTGGGCTGCCGGCATCAGAACAATAAGCGCGGCATGGAGGAATAATGGGTGGGGCATGCGACAGCTGTCATGGCGGGCCAGCGTCCTGACGCGGAAATCCTGCATTACCAGTAGCTATAGTCGCGGGGCGAGCACATTGTGCCGGGCAGGCCTTGCTGCCGGTTTCGGCGGCGGCGCGCTGCTGAGTCGACTTTACCAAAGCGTCTACCGGCATGGCTGGTGAGCTCAGCAATGGCGAGCGCGTGCTCGACTGCCGCGGCATCGAGCGCAGCTTCGGCGGTCTCAGGGCGCTGAAGGGCGTCGACATTCACGTCGATCGTGGCGAGATCTTTGGCCTGGTCGGCCCCAACGGCTCCGGCAAGACCACCATGGTGAACGTGATCACCGGCTTCTATCCCCCCAATGCCGGCACGGTCATGCTGTTCGGCGAGAACGTGACCCGCCTAAAACCCCACGTGATTGCCGCGAAGGGCGTGGCGCGGACCTTCCAGAACCTGGCCCTGTTCCGGGGCATGAGCGTGCTCGACAACATTCTGCTCGGCCGGCACGTCCATATGCGGCCAGGCGCCCTGCCCACTCTGTTCTATTGGTGGTGGGCGCAGCGGGAGGAGCTGGCGCATCGGCGGGTGGTGGAGGAGATCATCGATTTCATGCAGCTGCAGGACATCCGCGACGAGCCGGTCGAGGTGATCCCGATGGGACTGCAGAAGCGGGTGGAGCTTGCCCGCGCCTTGGTGGCGCAGCCCAAGCTCTTGATCCTGGATGAGCCCATGGCCGGCATGAACCAGGAGGAGAAGGAGTATATTGCCCGCTTCATCCTGGATGCCCGCGACGAGCGCAAAGTCTCGATCCTCCTCATCGAGCACCACATGGACGTGGTGACGGCCATTTGCGACCGGATCACCGTGCTGAGCTACGGGGAGATCATCGCCGAGGGCGAGCCGCGGACAGCTATTGCAGACCCCAAGGTGGTTCAGGCCTATCTCGGCGACAGGGCAGCAGCGCGGCATGCGGGGGTGGCGGCATGAGTGGAGCGCCGCCGCTGGCGATCACCTCCTGGCCGCGGCGCGAGGACGGCCTACCGGCGACATTGATCGCGGCACTAGCTCGCAACGCGCTGAAGGACGGCGACCGAATCGGTTTCCGCGAGCGGGACTATGGCGTGTGGCAAGAGGCCTCCTGGCGCGACGTGCTCATGGAGGTCGTGAGCTTTGCCGCAGGCATGGAGACATTGGGCCTTGCACCCGGACAGGCGCTGACGGTGGTCGGCGACAACCGGGCGCGGCTCTATTACGCCATGCTGGCGGCCAACGCCTTGCGCGCGTTTCCCGCACCGGTTTTTCCCGACGTGCCGGTGGACGAACTGGTGGATTACACCCGCAACGGCGAGCCCAGCATTGCGGTGGCGGAAGACCAGGAGCAGGTGGATAAGCTCCTTGAGCTGCGCGAGCGCACCGGGCGCCCCAAGACCATCATCTATGACGATGTGCGCGGGATCGGCGCCTACAATGTCGAGGGCGTGATCTCAGCGGACGCGGTGATCGAAACTGGGCGCGAGCGCCTCGCGCAAGAGCCCGGGCTCGCGCAAGATCTCGTCAATCGTGCGCAAGCCGACGATATCGCCGTGCTGCTGCATTCCTCCGGCACAACGGGCGTGCCCAAGGGCATTCCGCTGCGCCATCGCAACGTGATCACCGGCATCAACAATGCAGCGCAGGGCGGCTATTTCAAGCCGCACGAGGAGCTGTTCGCCTATTTGCCGACGGCCTGGGTTGGCGATTTCATCTTCAGCCTGGGCGCGGGGGTGGTGCTTACCTCGACCATCAGCATTCCCGAGCGGCAGGAGACGGCGCTGCACGATCTTCGCGAGGTGGCGCCCACCTTCTACCTTGCCGCGCCGCGGGCCTGGGACAACATGCTGACCCGCGTGCAGGTGGGCATGGCGGATTCCACGCCGCTCAAGCGCAGCCTGTTCAACTATTTCATCCCGCGGGCGATCGAGCTCGAACGCAAGCGGCTCGCGGGCGGCACCCCCAGTGCCTGGGAGCGCGTGGTGGATGCCGCCGGGGATGTGCTGATCTATGGCCCGATCCGTGATCACCTCGGCCTGTCCCGCGCCGAGCGAGCCTTCACCGGCGGCGAGGCCATCGGCGAGGACACGTTCCTGTTCTTCCGGGCGATCGGCATCAAGCTCAAGCAGTTCTATGGACAGACCGAGACCTCCGCCCTGTCGGCCGCCCAGACCGAGGACCATGTGAAGCTGCACACCGTTGGGCAGATCATGCCGGGCGTGGAGGTCAGGATCGACGACAGCGGAGAGATCCTGGTCAGGTCCGGCTCGGTGATCGACGGCTATTTCAATGCGCCGGAGGAAACGGCGAAAGCCTTTCAGGACGGCTGGCTCAAGACGGGGGATGCCGGCTATATCGAGCCGGATGGCGATCTGGTGGTGCTGGGGCGGGTGAGCGAGGTGGTGCGCACCGCATCGGGCGAGCGGTTCATTCCCAATTTCATCGAAAACCGACTGAAGTTCAGCTCTTTCGTGCGCAATGCGGCGGTGCTCGGTGCCGGCCGCCCGGTGCTGAACGCCATCATCTGCATCGATTTCGAGGCGGTGGGCCACTGGGCGGAGCAGCGCGCCATCTCCTATACCTCTTACGCCGACCTTTCGCAGAAGCCGGAGGTGCGCAAGCTGGTGGCCGGCATCATCCAGCACGTGAACAAGACCCAGCCGGAAACCCTGCGCATCCGCCGCTTCGTCAACCTGCACAAGGATTTCGACCCGGATGACGGCGAGATCACCCGCACCCGCAAGCTGCGCCGCAAGGTCATTGAGGAGCGATATGCGGCGTTGATCGATGCCCTCTACTCCGGCGCGGCCGAGGTCACCTTCGACGCGCAGATCACCTATGAAAGCGGCGAAAAGGGCGTGATCCGCCGCACGCTCGCCATCGAGGAGGTTCCGGTCTGATGGACTATATCCTGCTTACGGAACTTGCCATCAACGGCGTGTTCGTCGGCCTGATGTATGCCCTGGTGGCGGTCGGCATCGTGCTGATCTACAAGACTTCCGGGCTTGCCAACCTCGCCCAGGGAGCGCTGGCCATGATGGGCGGCTATGCCACCTGGGCGGTCGCTTCGTATTTCGGCCTGCCGGTTTGGGGCGCCATTCCCATCGCCATCGTGCTCATGTTCCTTGTCGGCGCGCTGATCGAGCGCCTTGCCCTGCGCCGCATGATCGGCCAGCCGGTGATCATGGTGATCATGCTCACCCTTGGCCTCGAGATCCTGCTACGGGGTCTGCTTCCGGGGGTTTTCGGCTCGGCGGTGAAGCGCCTCGACCTCGGCATCCCCAACGCACCCATCTTCCTGGGCGATTTCCTGATCAACCGCTCCATCCTGATCGGCGGCATCATCTCGCTGGTGATGATCTGCCTGGCGCTGGTGTTCTTCAATTCGCGGCTCGGGGTGATGATGCGGGCAGTCTCCGACGATCAGACTGCCTCATGGTCGGTGGGAATCCGGGTGGAGCGGGCGATCGCGGTTGCCTGGGGGCTGTCGTCGGTTATGGCCACGGTGGCCGGCGTGCTGTGGGGAGCAACGCAGGGCATCGACTGGTCGCTTTCACTGCTGCTGATCAAGGCGCTGGCCATCGCCATTCTCGGCGGGCTCGATTCCATACCCGGCGTGCTCATCGCCGGGGTGATTGTCGGCGTGGCGGAGAGCCTGGCCTCCGGCATACTGGATCCGCTGGTGGGCGGCGGCACGCGCGACGTGGTCGCCTCGGTCATCATCCTGCTGACGCTGCTGGTCAAGCCGCACGGCCTGTTCGGCCGCGAGCACATCGAGAGGGTGTGATGTTCTACCGCCGCGCCGGCATCAGGCACACGCGCTACCAGGACGAACGGCAGCTCTGGCCGCTGCCCTTCGACAAGGGCTTGGTGGCGGTCATTGCGGCGCTGCTGGTAGTCGCGCCCTTCGTTGTCGAGCCACTCTATCTCTCGAGCTATCTGCTGCCTTGGATCATCTGGTCCACCGCAGCGCTCGGGCTGAACTTCCTCATGGGCACGGCGGGGCAGATCCATCTCGGTTATGGGGCGGTGATGGCGATCGGCGCCTATACGGCCGTGCATCTCGTGCTCGCCGGCATTCCCTTCGAGATCGCGATGCTGGCGGGCGGGGTGATGAGCGCGGCGATCGGCATCGTGTTCGGGGCGGCGGCCCTCAGGGTGAAGGGCCTCTATCTCGCCATGGCGACGCTCGCCATGCAGTATATCGTCGACTTCGTGATCATGCATTTCCCCGCGATCTCCGGCGGCTCACTGGCCTCAATCGCGGTGCCGCCGGTGACCTTCCTCGGCGTGCCGGTGATCGGCGATGTCAGGACCTATTTCGTCGCGCTGATCATCTGCGCGATGGTGACCCTGTTCATGCTGAACGTGCAGCGCACGAGCTTCGGTCGCGCCCTCGCCGCGGTGCGCGAGAAAGACTACGCGGCCGAAGTGATCGGGGTGAGCACCTTCAAGTTCAAGCTGCTGGCCTTCTGGACCAGCTCGTTCATCGGCGGCGTGGTCGGAGCGGTCCTCGCAGTGTGCTATCTGCGTTCGGTGTCGCCCGACCAGTTCCACCTCGAGCTGTCGATCCAGCTGGTCGCGATGGTGATCGTGGGCGGGCTCGGCAGCGTGCTCGGCTCGTTCTTCGGGGCGGCGCTCATTCTGTTCACGCCCATCCTGCTCAACAACCTCATCGGCAGCCTCGCCTCCGACTTCGGCCTCGCCATCTCCACCGATTTGCGCTCCCATGTTCCGCTAATGCTTTATGGCGCGCTGATCATCGGATTCCTCTTGTGGGAGCCGCTGGGGCTGGCAAAAATCTACAACAACTTCAGAAATTACCTGCTCGTCTGGCCATTCCGGCATGCACAACGGTAGAGCAGCATGGGAGGAAGCAACATGGAAATCAGTCGTCGCAATCTGTTGGTGGGGGCCGCCGTCGCGGCCATCGCGTCCAATGTCAAGATCAGCGTGGCATCGGCGCAGGAGAAGGTCATCCGCTTCTCGATGCCGCAGGATTTCACTCGTATCTATACTTTCGTCACGGCAGAATACAGCCAGGGCCAGCGCGACTACATCACCCTGATCAACAGCCGCGGCGGCGTCAACGGGTACACCATTCTGGCCGACGTGTCGGATCACGGCAACGACCTGCCCCGCGCCATCGAGGCCTATGAGCGGGCCAAGGCGCAAGGGGCCGTGCTGATCGATCCGCTGTCCACACCAGTTGCGCGCGCGCTGGTCCCCCGCGTGCTGCAGGACAAGATCAACATGATCACCGCCTTCTCCGGGCGCAGCGACGCGGCGGACGGCACGGTGTTTCCCTATGTGTTCCCGCTGTCGCCGAATTACTGGACCCAAGCCGCCCTGCTCATCGACTTCTTCCGGCAGAAGGACGGCGATCTCAAGGGCAAGAAGATCTGCTTCGTGCATATCGACACGCCGTTCGGCAAGGAGCCGTTGCCAATCCTGCAGACCCTCAGCCAGAAGCTCGGGTTCGAGCTGCAGACCTTCCCGTACACGCCTCCCGGCAACGACCAGTCGGCGATCTGGCCACAGGTGCGGCGGGCGCGGCCGGACTGGGTGATGTTCTGGGGCGCAGGCGTCGGCCAGACAGTGGCGCTGACGGAAGCGATCCGCAATGGGCTGCCCATGGATCGGGTGTCGTCCAGCGTCTGGCTGTCGCAGTCGGACATGCAAGTGGTGGGCCCCGACCAGGCGGTCGGCGTCATGAAATTCGACCCATGCGTGACCGGCCGCGAGCCGAAGGTGATCCAGGACATCCTCAAGGAGGTGGTGCAAGCCGGCAAGGGCGCGGGCCCGGAGGACAAGATCGGCACGAACTACTACAATTACGGGGTCATGCTCGCGGGCATCATGGTCGAGGGCGTGCGGATGGCGTTCGAAAAGAACCCCGACGGCCCGATCGACGGCCCCTGGCTCAATCAGGGGCTCGTGTCGATCAAGGACTTCACGCTCGACGGCTACATGCCGCCGGTGACGGTGACACCGGAGGACCATCAAGGCGGCGGCATGGGCCGCGTGTCGCGCTGGGACGGCAAGAATTTCGTGCCGCAGACCGACTGGTTCACCGCCTACCAGGACGTGGTCTGGGACGAGATCAAGAAGTATTCCCAGGAATTCGCCAAGACCGGCAAGTAAGCAGCCCGTTTGCATCCGGCGGGATCTGACCCTGCCGGATGCAGCCATGACCCGCAGGAGGTGCCGTTGGCGCTGCTGAGCCTGAACAATATCGAGGTGGTCTACGACCGGGTGTTCCTGGCAGTCAAAGGCGTCTCGATCGAGGTGCCGGACGGCGGGCTCGTCGGCCTTCTCGGAGCGAATGGCGCCGGCAAGAGCACGGTGCTCAAGGCGATCAGCGGGTTGCTCAAGCCCGAGCGCGGGCTCGTCACCCGCGGCGACATCGCATTCCGGGGCGCCAGCATAACCGATCTCGATCCGCCGCAGCGGGTGCGGCTCGGCATCGTGCATGTGCTCGAGGGGCGGCGGGTATTCGGCCATCTGACGCCAGCGGAAAACATGCTGGCGGCCACGTCCATGCATCGGGACCGGGCCAAGACGCGGGCGCTGATGGACAAGATGTTCGCGCTGTTTCCGCGATTGGCGGAGCGCGCGAAGGCGAAAGCAGGCTATCTTTCCGGCGGTGAGCAGCAGATGCTGGCGATTGCCCGCGCACTGATGACCGAGCCGAAGCTCATCCTGCTGGATGAGCCGAGCCTGGGGCTTGCGCCGTTCCTGGTGGACGAAATCTTCGCCACCATCAAGCGCATAAACCAGGAGACCGGCGTCGGCATCCTGCTGGTGGAGCAGAATGCGGCTGCGGCGCTCGACATTGCCCATTCCGCCTATCTCATCGAGAACGGGCGGGTGGTGATGAGCGGATCGGCCGAGGTCATGCGCGCCAATCCGGACGTGCAAGATGCCTATCTCGGCGGGGCCCACAAGGTCGACTACCACGCGGTGAAGCACTACCGGCGGCGCAAGCGCTGGCTGGCTTAAGCAGGCCATAGGCTCGTGCAGGCCAATGCTGGCTGGAAAGTGGCCCTGCGCGGTGCCGACACAGTATTGCCGCAATACCCCGGTCTCTTGCGTCGTTGCGGGACGAGCGGGGATCTCTGCTCCCTTGGGATAGCGGGCCGGCACGCTCCAGATTTTTACGATTTGGAAAGCGGCCTTGGGCCTTGATGCGATTGGGCTCGTGTCCGATCGGAGAGCGGAAGAGGCAGACGGGGATGATAGAACGGATCTTGTCGGGCGCGGCCGTGATCGCACTCGTTTCACTGCTCGGCGCCTGTGGTCCGTTGTCGTCGTCGGCCCCGGTGATCACCGCCAGCGCGCGGCCGCACGTCACGCCCGCTTCCGCCACGCCGGCGCAGGAACGGGAATGCCTGATCCGGGCCATGTATTTCGAATCGCACCGCTCCAGCGAGGATGGCCTGCTAGCGGTCGGCACCGTGGTTATGAACCGGGTGCAGTCGCCGCAATATCCCGATACGATCTGCGGGGTGGTGGGTCAGAAGCGCCAATTCGCCTCCGGCGTGCTGACCCGCAGGATGAATCCTCGCGACTTGCCGAAGGTCGAGCAAGTGGCCGATACGGTGCTCGCGGGCAAGCGGCATGCGAAAGTCGGTCCGGCGATGTTCTTCCACCAGGCGGGCCTGCGCTTTCCCTACAAGAACATGCATTACGTGGCGGTGGCCGGCGGCAATGCCTTCTACATCAGGAAGTCGCGCGGCGATGCGGGGCGCACGGAACTTGCGGCCCTGCGGCGGCAGAACCCGGCGCCGAGCGTCCCAGCCCAGTCGGTTCTGCCTGCTTCGCAACCGATGCCGCCTGCGCCGCACCCAGCAGGGCCGATGTCGATCACGCCCGCAGCACCCGAACCAGCCGCGCCGCAAACCATCGAGGATCTGATCACCCCAGCTTCTGCCCCGGTTCGGCTTCAGAACAGCCCTGCTTCATAGCGGACTTGCCCGTCGACGCGCAGACGCTTGATGACCGAAGCGCCGTCCTTGCCGACGGCCACATCGGCGGTCAGCCGCTGGTCGTTGCGCAGCTCCTCCAAGGCGCGACCGGCGCCTTCGGGCACGAAGAATTTCTCCAAACCGTAATCCACGCCGTATTCCCAACAGGAGGGACCCGTGCAGTTGGGGGTTTGCGAGGCGCTGGTGATGCGCCCTCGTAGCACGGGACCGGCGACGTCCTTCGGATAGGTGTGATAGATCGCAGTTGCGTGCCAGGTCTGGCCGTCGGGTGCCAGAGCCACGTAGATCGGATCGCCGACCGTGAAATCCCTGTCGCCGCCGAGCTGCGCCGTCTTCAACCTGGAAATGTCGTAGGAGAGGATCACATAATCGCCACGAAGGAAATCACGCGGGTCTACGGGCACGACGGCGAGGCGGACCTCGGTGCCGTTGGCCATGAGCATGGCGCGTCCGGCGATCATGCCGAAGAGCAGGCAGCCCTGCAGCAGGAAAGCGAGACCGAAACCGAGCAGCATGAAGCGCTTGCTCATGGAGAGGCACTCCGCCGCTGGCTGCGCAGCCAGCGGTCCAGCCGCACCAGCCCGATCGAGAGAGCAATCAGCAGGATGCCACCGACCAGGAAGGCCAGCGCGGTGTCGATGAGAGTGCCTAGTGTCTCGATATAGAGATAGAGGATCTCGATACCGAACGCGGCGAGGCCCAGCGTATGCACGTGATAGCCAGCGTCGGTCTGCGCGAGTGCTACAAGCCAGAGGCTCGCCACGAGGATGACAGCTGCGATTGCCAGCCTTGGCCACAGAGCGGCGGCATGCTCTCCATCTCCGCTCACCGTCTGCCAGTAGGCGAAGACGATAGCGCAGAACACGATCAGCATGCCAAGGACGGCATGAACCATCGGCACGGCGCCGCGCCAGGCCGCACCCATGGCGATGGTGGCGGCGAGCAGGGCTATGATGACCGCAGGTAGGAACCAGCCGAGCGCATCGGCCCGGGTCTCCTCGAACAGGCCCTGCATCACGAATAGCGCTATGAGCAGTCCGACCAGGGCAGGCCAGGTGAGCTCCCGCCCAAAGGGCACCAGCCGGTCCGCGAACCCGCCCTCCCTGGTGCCTGAGGCAAGGAACGCGCCGACCGACCAGAAGAACAGGGCCACGGCGGCACAGAGAGACAGGCCGCCAATATAGGGCCAGCCCAGAGCTTCCGTCATCTGGATGAGCGTAAAAGCTATCCAGAACGTCGAGGCGGCAACAAAGGCCCGGCGCGCAAAGCTGCCATCGAGCCAGAGCGCATGGGCGCCAATGGCCAGAAGCAGGACCAGGCTGGCCCAATGGACGACACGTCCCAGCTCGGTGATGGCAAGGAAGGCCCAGACCGAGACCCCGACCAGGCTCAGCACGGTTGCCGAAAGCGACCGGGTGAGAAGCGCCGCGCCAAAACAGCCCAGCGTCCATAGCAGGATGGCATCACGGAACTCGCCGGTGAGATTGTAGGCCTGGCCGACCAAGGCTATGGCGGCGGCGAAGACCAGACCCGCCACGAGGACCATGGCATCGCTGAGGGCCGGGTGGTTGCGCTGCTTCAGCACCGCCGCAGCGGCATAAGCCGCAGCGAGCGTTGCCAGCAACAGGAGGAAACGGGCGAAGGGCGCCATGCCCTCCCAATTGGCCGCGACGAAGGCAATGGCGGCGGCGCCGAGCAGCAGGCCGCCCAGGGTCGCCACGATGGTCGAAAGCGTGAGGTGACGCCCTGGCTCCGGGAGCGTCGCGAGTATGGCGGACGCCCCGTCCGGGGTCACCCAGCCCCGCTCACGCCAAACCGGCAGATCGGCGGCAAGCCGGTTGCGATAGTATCTTTCGAACACCACGCGCGCCCCAACAGCCTGTAACAACTCTGATGCCGGAACGTTGACTTGTCTGCGGCCCCGAACCGACGAATCTTTTGGCGATCCCCGATCATGCTTATCTCAGCGCGGCCGATGTTGTCCTTCGTAAAATATGTCTCGCTTGCCTTTTTCCTGCTGTTCGTTGCGCCCATTGCGGTGCACGGGGCGCTGCATTGGCAGAATGGGTGGCCCCAGAGCTGGCGCCAAGCCGACTGGAGCAGTACCGGCATTCTGCCGGCGGCGAGCACGCACGATGATGCTCTGGTGCGCGTCTATGCGGCCCGGACCGGACGCTGGAAGGGCATCTTCGCTGTGCATAGCTGGATCGTGGTGAAGGAACGGGGCGCACCCGCCTACGAGCGCTTCGAGGTGGTGGGCTGGGGCACGCCGCTGCGGATCAACGGCTATGCCCCGGACGGACGCTGGTTCGGCGACGAACCGGAGACGGTGTTCGCCGCGGATGGGGCTGAAGCGGAGCGGCTCATTCCCGGCATCCGAAAAGCGGTCGAGAGCTACCGCTACCGGCAGCAGGGCGACTATCTGATATGGCCGGGCCCGAACTCGAATACATTCGTGGCGGCAGTCATCGCTGGCGTCCCCGGATGGAACGCCGTGCTGCCACCGACGGCGATCGGCAAGGACTACCCGTATGACGGCCGCTGGCTCAGCCTCACGCCGTCGGGCCTCGGGTTCCGCGCGACGCTGGCTGGATATGCAGGACTGACCGTGGGGTGGTACGAGGGGGTCGAACTGAACCTTCTCGGCGGGGTCATCGGCGTGGATATCCGCCGGCCGGCCATCAAGCTGCCCGGCTTCGGCCGCATCGGCTTGCCCGCGCAGGACAATCTAGCCTAACTCCGGACGACCAGCACGCTGGCCTGGGCATGGCGGACGACGGCGCCGGCGGTCGTGCCCAAGAGCTTGGAATAAGCGGTCGGCTGGTGGGCGCCGATAATGATGAGGTCGGCGCCCAAGGCGTCGGCCTCGCTGAGGATTTCCACATGGGCGGCGCCGCGCCGAACGGCGGTGCTCACCGTGTCTGCGGGCAAACCCGATTGGACAGCCAATTGCGCGAGCTGCCGGTTGATGGTCTTGAGCTCCTGGGCATCGAAGTCGCGGGGCAGATGCTGCAGGTAGATCATCGGCACCGGCGGCAGCACATGCAGCACGCGGACCATGGCGCCGGCGCCCGGAATCAATCCGGAGGCCTGCCGCAGCGCTCGCCTGCCGTGCTCGATATCGTCAAGGTCGACCGCGACCAGTATACGGCCGAACATCGCAAGCCTCCTGAACGCGACTAAACGAGGTTGGGCTTCTCCTCCTCACGGGCGTGCGGAGAGCCGGCCACGCCAAGGCCGAGGCTGATCAGCTTGCGCCAGGCCTCTTCGGCCGAGTTTGCGAATTCGAACAACCTCACGTCTTCCGGATTGATCATGCCTTGGTCGACCAAAACCCGGAAGTTGATAACCGAGGTCCAATAGGACTGGTCGAAGAGAATGGTGGGAACGCCGGGCGCCTTGCCGGTTTGGGCGAGGGTGAGGATCTCGAACAGTTCGTCGAGCGTGCCGAATCCACCAGGAAATACGACCAGTGCCTTGGCTCTCATCGCCAAGTGCATCTTGCGCATGGCGAAGTAGTGGAACCGGAAGGTCAGGTCGGGCGTGGAATAGGCGTTGGGCTCCTGTTCGAAAGGCAACGTGATGTTGAAGCCGATGGAGGGGGCGCCGGCTTCCATCGCCCCACGGTTGGCGGCCTCCATGATACCCGGCCCGCCGCCGGTGGCGATCACGTTGTGGCGCACGCCTTCGTCGTCGCACAGAGCGCCGCCGTGCATGGATGCGATATAGCCGAACCGCCGCGCCTGGTCATACCAGAAGGCTTGGCGGCCGGGGCCATTCTCACGCACCCGCGCGCTCCCGAACACGACGATGGTGGAGCGTACGCTCCAATTGCGCAGCGCCTCCTCGGCTTTCGCATATTCGAGCAGGAACCGAACGCCTCGCATGGAATCGCCCAGCAGGAAATCGGTATCCAGCGCTGCCAAGCGATAGGAGGCAGCATTCTTTTGCGCCTCGTTCCCATGGTCCGCCGCCTCCTGCTCGCTCAAGGGCGGTGCCGGCACGGATGTGGTCGCGCGATGCTCGTCGTCCATGGATCGTGCCATCTCTCGCTACAGCATGCCCGTTCCAATCATACCGTAGCTTCCTCGGGTTTATAGCCGACGGCGAGCGACGGCGACACGGCGCCTGCCCTGACTTTTCGGCCGAAGATCACTCCGATACAAAGCTGAACGCCTATGGCTCCGAAAGCGACGCACCAAGTGAGACGCGACCCGGGCCGGCCGGCCAATCATAGCTTGCCCGGCGCCCGGGCCGACCCGGTCCGCCGGCCACCGCTAATGTGGCTGCCACAGATCATCCCGCATCGGAATCAGCCAGCGTTCGCCTCAAGCTCCGTGGTGTCGCTGCGCTCGTCAGATTCGGCGGAAGCCTCTGCGCCTGCCCTGCTGCGGGTTGACGTCCGCCGCCGCCGGGTTGGCTTGGGCTCAGACGCTGTCGGCGCATCCGACGCTACAGCGGGCTGCTCAACAGGGGCAGTGGCCTCCACACCGTTGATTGCCGCTGCCGCTTTCCGGCTCCGCGGCTGCCGCCGAGGCTTGCTGGGAAGGCTGGTTTCGGACGTTGCCTCCGGGCTGCTCGCATCCGCAGGAACAGGAGAATTTCCCTGTTGCGCAACGGCCTGAGTCTCGCGGCCGGGTGCTTCCGGCAGCAGGCTGATCTGCTCCACCGGCTCTGGCTGGTGCGCGCCCGCCGACTCGGCCGGCTGTCTAAACTCGCGAACCTGTCCGTTCATCGGCTGATCGGAGCTCACCACCACCGGCTGCGGCGTATCGCGATAATCACGGCGCGGGCGGTCCCGATCGCGCCGCCATTCGCGCTGGCGGCCGTCGTGGCGCTGCCCTTCCTGACGGTCGTCGCGGTGGTCACGGTTCTCGCGGTTGTCGCGCCACTCGCCCCGCTGCTCACGCTCGCCGCGGTTATCGCGCCATTCGCCGCGCTGGCCGCGCTGATCGCCACGCGCCTCGCGGGCGCCCTCCCGCATGCCATCGCCGCGGTGATCATTACGATGATCGCGCCATTCGCCGCGCTGATGCTCGCGCGGCCGATCGTCCATGCGCTGCTCTACCGGGCGCTGGCCGAAGCCCGCTTCACCACGGTCGGGCAGCTCGTCGCCGTAACCGTCCTCGTCCTCGTCGCCATAAGTGCGGCTGGCCATGTCCGGATTCTGCTGCTGCAGGTATGCCTGCGCCGCGGCGACGATGCGCTGGTAATGCTCAGCGTGCTGGAAGTAATTCTCAGCCTGAACGATGTCTCCCGAGGCCAATGCATCACGGCCGAGCGACGTATACTTCTCAGCGATATGTGACGCTGTCCCGCGCACCCGCACATCCGGCCCGTTCGATTCAAAAACGCGGCTGGCGGGATTTGGTTGTCTGCGCCCTCTGTTACGCGAACGCTTGTTATTGTTGTTGTGCTGGCCTTGTCTCATTGGCGTGAACACTCTTCTTCATCAAAGTTCAATTGGCTACCAAGTCCGTCCAGGAGCGTGTCGTCGTGCTATTGGCGGTCGCTTCCAGGGCGCCTTCAGACATGGGCGGCCGCAGCCGATCCCACCGAAAAACAATCGGTGCAATGCTTCTTTTGCGTGCCCATCAATCGCCCCCTTCGATGCCCACCACGGCCGCGCGCGAGCGCCTCAACGCGAGCGTCTCAAGCAGCGCGACCACCGCCTTGAACGAACCCCGGCCCTGTGCATTCGTTGGCGGTTGCGTTCTGTATTCGCCTTGGCTGTCTGTCCCAAGCCTTCATGATGGGAGCGCAGAACGCCCAGCGTTCTGTCTGCCGAAGCTCGTCACCAGAGATTAGGGGCACATCACGCCAATCTGCTCAGGCAATATCGACGTGCCCAATTATCCCGAGGCGATCGTCCGATGCCTCTCTGGCTCTCAGGCCTCAAAACCATTCGGGTATTTCGCGGTCGCTCTCAACTGACCGGCACGTTAACCGCTTGCACACGCCATTCCAACCCCTTTTTTCCCGCATATTTGCTTGTCAGTTAAGTGGTCCAACCGAGTTGCATGCATACCACACGGGCATGACCGGCGAGATCTGTCACGGTCTCCGAAACTGCTGCATGGGGCCCGAACCCCGCGGTGCGACAAAGCCCAATCACAGCGGCTGCTTGGCCTGCACCAACCTCCAGGATCAACCATCCGCCCGGAACGAGAAGCTGGCTGGCTGAAGGGATGATCCGCCGATAAGCCGCCAGGCCGTCTTGGCCACCGTCAAGGGCGAGAACCGGGTCGAAACACCTGACTTCCGGCTTCAATTCGCCGATGTCGCTCGTCTCTATATAGGGTGGATTGGATAAGATTACATCAAAGCGCCCGGAAAAAGCATCGGTCCAGTTGCCGCATGCCAGAGCGAGCCTGTCGCCAACTCCTAGCCGCGCGGCGTTGCCGCGCGCCGTCGCCAATGCTTCGTAGGCGATATCGACCGCACATCCCCACGCGCCCGGCAGTGCATGCAGCAGGCTGATGACGATGGCGCCGGTGCCGGTTCCGAGGTCCAGCAAACGCAGCGGCCGACCACCTACGCTGTGGCGCCACCCCATAAGATCAACCACGCGAAGGCATTGATCGACCACCAGTTCCGTCTCCGGCCGTGGATCGAGAGTTGCCGCCGAAAGTGCGAGCCAATGCCCGTGAAACTCCCGGTAGCCAAGAATGCGCGAGACCGGCTCGCCCGCGCAGCGCCGCTTCAGCAACTCGGCGAATCGTGCAGCCTCCTCCGGCGCCATGGCGCGGTCCGGCGCGGCGATCAGCACCGTATGGTCAATCCCCGATGCTTCGAGCAGCAGGAGCCGCGCATCGAGATCCGGCGTGTCGACCCCATGCTCGCGCAGCCGGTCCCGTCCCCATCTGAAAAGCGTGCCCAGGGTTCGGGCCGCGTCAGCGGGGGGCTTATTCATTGGCCTCGACTTCGGCCAGCAAACTGGCCTGATGCTCTGTAATCAGCGCCTGAATCAATTCGCCCAGCGCCTCGCCACGGATCACCTGGTCGAGCTTGTACAGGGTGAGGTTGATGCGGTGATCGGTCACCCGGCCTTGCGGAAAATTATAGGTGCGGATGCGCTCCGAACGGTCGCCGCTGCCGACTTGCCCCTTGCGCGCCGCCGAGCGTTCCGCTTCCTTCCGCTCGCGCTCCATCTCATAAAGGCGGGCACGCAGCACCTTCAAGGCCTTGGCCTTGTTCTTGTGCTGCGATTTCTCGTCCTGCTGGGTCACCACCAGTCCGGTGGGCAGGTGGGTGATGCGCACGGCACTGTCAGTGGTGTTCACCGACTGTCCGCCCGGGCCGCTCGACCGGTAGACGTCGATCCGGAGGTCCTTCTCGTCGATATCGACGTCCACGTCTTCCGCCTCGGGCAGCACAGCCACAGTGGCGGCAGAGGTATGGATCCTGCCCTGGCTTTCCGTCTCGGGAATGCGCTGCACCCGGTGCACGCCGGATTCGAACTTCAGCTCGGCGAAGACACCCCGGCCGGAAATGGCAGCGATGATCTCCTTGTAGCCGCCGAGTTCCGCTTCACTGGCCGAGATGATCTCGACGGTCCAGCCCTTCAGGGCAGCGTAGCGCTGATACATGCGGAACAGATCGCCGGCGAACAAGGCCGCCTCATCACCGCCGGTGCCGGCGCGCACCTCGATGATCACGTTCTTCTCGTCGGCGGCATCCTTGGGCAGTAGCAACAGCTTCATCTGATTGTGCAGCTCATCGAGCCGGCCGTTCAGCTCTTCGAGCTCGGTCTCCGCCAAGGCCCTGAGCTCGCGGTCGGTGTCCGCAGCCTCGATGAGCCGGGTGAGATCCGCCGCTTCCCGCTCGGCAGCCTGCAAGACCTGGGCGGCCTTTGCCACCGGCTCGAGCTCGGCATATTCCTTCGATAGCTTCACATACTGGCTCGGCTCGGGGCCCGCCGACAGCTCGGCCTCAATGGTCCGAAACCGGTCGAGCACCCTGTCGAGCTTGTCGCTGATCCACATGTCCCAAAAACCGCCGCGGCCCTTGTCGTTCAGCCGCCATGAAGCAAAAGCCCCGTCGCCTGTCGCGACGAGGCTTTATATAGGTCTTTCCGGAAGACGGAAGAGGCGTGTCAGCTGTTCGCGCTCTTTTCAAGCGTGGCCAGGTCGAGCGAGCGCCCCACCAGGATCTCGCCGGGGGCACCGAGCGTGCCGAGCTTCTTGCCATCGACGATATAGCTGAGCGCGCCGCCGTCGCGGGCGATGACCACGAGGTCGCTGCGGTTGGGAACCCGATAGGAATCGCCCGCCATCATGGTCTTGGTGAGAATGACGTTACCCTGGCGATCTTCGATTCGCACCCAAACGGGGGCATTGGCCTGCAGGACCAGGCGGGACTCGGCATTTTCGATGCCATAGGTGCGGCTTTGCTTGTCGCTGCTGACCTTCGGCTTGGCCGGCGGCTCCGTGGGCACGGTGTTCGTGACGTTCTGCTGGATGAATTCGGTCAAGCCATCGAGGCCGTCGGCGCCTCCGGAAAGGGGCGCGTTGGCCACACCAGTGTCTTCTTCGGTCAGCTCGTCGCCGGTCGTCGCCTGCCGGCGAACGGCCGGGCTGGCGGCGGGAATGCTCGCGGTGGTTATCGGGTCGGCCGCCGTAGCGCCGTCATCGACGCGGACCACGGGTATCGTCGAGTCGCCTCCATCTCCCGATATCATCCAGCCCATCCCACCGAAAATGCCGCCGGCCACGACCAGCGCCGCGGCAAGCCCGACCGTGCGAGGGCCGAGTGGGATCCGGGGGAAAGGAATGATCTTGGCAGTCGGCGCTCCCCTCAACGCGCGCTCGGCGGGACTGCCGACCCGGTGGCGGTTGATGACGGTTGCGTAGTGCTGCGCGAGCGGCGCCGGCTCAAAGCCCAGGAACGCCGCGTAGGTCGTGACATAACGCAGCCCGTCCTCGGGATCAGGCAGGGAGTCGAGATCGCCGTCCTCGATCGCGGCCAGGTAACGGCGATTTATGCGGGTGGCCAGGGCAGCATCCTCCAGCGAGCAGTTGTAACGCTCGCGCTCGCGACGGAGGAACCAGCCGACCTCCGCGGCCGGGTTGCTCCTGTCCGGCTTCGGCGCATGAGATCTCGGCCGACCGATTGTCGGGTGGGATGTATTGATCGAGTCCATGGACTACGGTCTCGCTTGTACAGCTACTGAACCACCGGGACGCAAGGGCTCACCGAGCCTGGTCGAGCGCCCAGACCATGGAAAGAAATATGACCCAGAAAGGTAAGTAATTAATAAACGGCGTTTAAATTTGAGACTATCCAGCCGGCTTAGATCGGGATGCCACTGTCTCTCGCAAAGGCCATGAGATGCGGCCTCAGGCTGTGCTCGGGAAGCTCGAGCAGAGGTGCCATATACTCCGTGAGCTGGCCGGCATGGAGCTTCAAGATCATAGCCTTGATCGGGCCAATGGCCGCCGGCGCCATGGAGATCGAACGCAGGCCCAATCCGAGCAGCGCCATGGCCTCCAATGGCCGCCCCGCCATTTCGCCGCACAGGTTGACGGGAACGCCGTGGGTTGCCCCGGCATGCACGATCTCGCGGATGACGGAGAGCAGGGCCGGGCTCAGCGGGTCATAGCGGCCGGCCAGCCGCGGATGGCCGCGATCGCAGGCGAACAGGAACTGCACGAGATCGTTGGAGCCGATCGACACGAAATCGGCCAGCTCCATGAGCCGGTTGAGCTGCCAGACGAGTGCCGGCACCTCGATCATGGACCCGACCCTGATGCGCACGGGCAACTGGTGGCCCCGGGCGAGAAGATATTCGCGCTGCTCTTCCAGGATCTCGCGGGCCCGCCTGAATTCGTCCACCTCGGCGACCATCGGGAACATAACCGACAGCTCGCGGCCGCCTGCCGCCTTGAGCAGGGCGCGCAGCTGCAGCTTCATCAGCGCAGGCCGGTCCAGCGCCATGCGGATGGCGCGCCAGCCGAGCGCTGGGTTCTCTTCCTTTGCCTGTGACAGGTAAGGGAGGACCTTGTCGGCGCCGATATCGAGTGAGCGGAACACCACCGGCTTTTCCTGCGCGGCCTCGAGGATCGAGCGGTAATGAGCCACCTGCTGGTCCATCCGCGGAAAGGCGGACGAGATCATGAACTGCAACTCGGTGCGGAAAAGGCCGATGCCATCTGCGCCGGACTCGGTGAGATGCGGCAGATCGACGAGCAGACCGGCATTGATATGCAGCGCGATGCGCTCGCCATCCAAAGTTGCTGCCGGCATATCGCGCAGGGCGCGGTACTGCTCCTGCCGCCTCGCATAGAAGCGGACCTTCTCGGCGTAGGCGTGCTCGATATCGGGGGAAGGACGAATGTGCACCTCGCCGCCGCTGCCATCGACGATGATGGCATCGCCGGTGTCCACGATGTCGAGCACCCCCTGCGCCTGGCCAACCAGGGGAACGCCCAAGGCCCTTGCCACGACAGCCACGTGACTGGTGCTGCCGCCCTCCTCCAGCACGACCCCGCGCAACTTTTGGCGGTCGTAATCGAGCAACTCGGCCGGGCCCATATTGCGGGCCACCAATATGGCGTCCTTGGGCAGTTCGCTGGATGCGGCGGTGTTGGCCTGTCCGGTCAGGATGCGCAGCAGCCGATTGGCGAGATCATCAAGGTCGTTGAGCCGCTCGCGCAGGAACGGGTCCTTCTGGCGCAACATGCGTGCCCGGTTGTCGCTGTGTACGCGCTCGACGGCCGCCTCGGCGGTGAGGCCGGTGCGCACCGCATCGCGCATGCGCTGCAGCCAGCCTCGGTCATGGGCGAACATCTGGTAGGTTTCCAGCACCTCGCGATGCTCGCCGCGCGGGACGTCGAGGCCCTGCACCATGGTCTCGATCCATTCCTGCAGGGCGGCGATCGCCCGGTCCAGGCGGGCCATCTCGGCGTGCATGTCCTCGGCGATCAAATTCGTCACGACGACCCGCGGCTCATGCAACACGACATGGCCCAGGGCGATGCCGTCGGCGAGGGAGTCGCCAACGATCCGGTGCGAGCGGACATGGGTTACGTCGGCATCGACCGCGGCGACGATCTCATCGAACTCGCCAGAAGCGATGACTTCGGCAAGGACCATCGCCGTGATCTGC
The DNA here is from genome assembly GCF_005281615.1 of Rhodoligotrophos defluvii. Classification (NCBI taxonomy): domain Bacteria; kingdom Pseudomonadati; phylum Pseudomonadota; class Alphaproteobacteria; order Hyphomicrobiales; family Rhodoligotrophaceae; genus Rhodoligotrophos; species Rhodoligotrophos defluvii. The sequence goes on from NZ_SZZM01000006.1 coordinate 233,535, forward strand.
AGTGCCTCTTCCTCATCCTCCGTGTAGAGGCGCGAGGCCCGGTTCTGCACCACCAGAACCCCGAGCGTCAGGCCGGAGCGCAGCAGCGGCACGCCAAGGAACGACTTATAGATCTCCTCGCCGGTTTCCGGCAGGTATTTGAAGGCTGGGTGAGCGTAAGCGTCCTGCACGTTGAGCGGCCGCGCTTCCGCGGCGATGGTGCCGACCAGGCCTTCGCCGATGCGCAGCTTGCTCTTGTGGACAGCCGAAGGATTGAGCCCTTCCGTCGCGTAAAGTTCCAGCACACCGCCGGGGCGCATCACGTAAATCGAACAGACCTCGGCGATCATGTTCGATGCGATCAGGGAAGCGATCTTATTGAGCCGGTTCTGCGCATTCTCCGGCTCCGCCATCACCTCGCGCAGCCGCTTGAGCAGAATGCGCGGGCCGGCTGCGGCAACTGGCATAAGGGTCAATGTCCTCCGCTGCGCCGACCGGCACGCTCGGTGCGCGCCGGACTGCGCTCGATGAAGTCGGTCATGCTACCTCCGCATCGCACATTCAATGCCCATCAAGATTGTAGGTGGTGTGAAGCGTGCGCACGGCGAGTTCCGTATAGGCAGCATCGATCAGAACGCTGATCTTGATCTCCGAGGTGGTGATCGCTTGGATGTTGATGCTCTTCTCGGCGAGCGCCTTGAACATGTCTGCCGCCACGCCGGCATGGCTGCGCATGCCGACCCCGATCACCGAAACCTTGGCCACGTCACGCGCGGCCTTCAGGCTATCGTAGCCGATCTGGTTCTTGTGATCACCGATGACTTTGAGGGCACGGTCGAGGTCCTTTTGGGGAACGGTGAAGGTGATATCGGTATGCCCGTCAGCCGAGACATTCTGCACGATCATGTCGACGCTGATACCGGTTTCGGCAAGCGGCCCGAAGAGGCTGGCCGATATGCCCGGGCGGTCCGGCACGCGCACAACAGTGACCTTTCCCTCGTCCTTCGAATAGGCAATGCCGGTGACGACCTGCTGTTCCACTATGTCTTCCTCATCACACACGATCGTGCCAGGCCCGCTTCCATCGACCGTGTTCTGGTTGGGCCCATCCGGTACCTCGAAGCTCGAACGCACCTGAAGCGGCACCCGATGGACCATGGCCAGCTCCACCGACCGGGTCTGCAGCACCTTGGCGCCGAGGGAGGCCATTTCGAGCATCTCCTCGTAAGAGATCCTAGCGATCTTGCGGGCCTTGGCAACGATCCGCGGGTCGGTCGTGTAGACCCCGTCGACATCCGTATAAATATCGCAGCGGGCGTTGAGCGCTGCCGCGAGAGCGACCGCGCTGGTATCGGATCCGCCGCGGCCCAGCGTGGTGACGCGGCCATCGCGGCTAATGCCCTGGAAGCCCGCGACAACCGCCACCTGGCCCTGGGCAAAGCGCTCGATGATGCCCTTGGGGTCGATGCCCATGATCCGGGCGGCGCCATGCATCGAGTCGGTCTCGATCGGCACCTGCCAGCCCAGCCAGGAGCGCGCGGGTATCCCCATCTCCTGCAGCACGATGGCGGCGAGGCCGGCGGTCACCTGCTCGCCGGATGCAACCACCACGTCATATTCGCGCGAATCATGCAGCGACGCGGCCTCCCTTGTCCACCCGACCAGGCGGTCGGTGGTACCCGCCATGGCCGAGACCACAACGGCCACTTCATGGCCGGCCTTGACTTCGCGCTCCACATGGCGTGCCACGTTGCGGATACGCGCGATATCCGCGACAGACGTGCCGCCGAATTTCATGACCAGACGGCCCATGCTCCGCCTTCACCACGACGTTTCCGTCTAGGGTTCCCGATTGAGGTATGGTTGACATCGACCGTCGGGGCAAGCAGCGTTCCGGACGGCGGCGGTAGTCATACTCACCGCACTTTTGATATGCAATTAATACGTGACGGCGAAATTTACGGGCACAGCCATGGCAGAGGTCGAAAACGCTGCGCAGTCCACCGTGGATGCGGGCGAGCTTGCAAAGTTTTCGGCCCTTGCCGAGCAATGGTGGGACCCGAAAGGCAAGTTCGCGGTTCTGCATAAATTCAACCCGGTGCGGCTTGCCTACATCAAGTCGCAGGTCTGCGCTCGGTTCGGCCGCGATCCCTTGTCCTTGCGTCCGTTTTCCGGACTGCGGCTGCTCGACATCGGTTGCGGGGGCGGCCTCCTGACTGAGCCGATGGCACGGCTTGGGGCGGATGTGGTGGGGGTTGATCCCGCAGAACGGAATATCCGCACCGCCGGGGTGCATGCCGCCGCGCAGGGGCTCGCGATCGACTATCGGGTGGCCACGGCGGAGGACCTTGCGGCGAAGGGCGAAAAGTTCGACGTGATCCTGAACATGGAAGTCATCGAACATGTGGCGGAACCGGCACATTATATCGCCCGATGCGCCGAAATGCTGAAGCCTGGCGGCATCATGGTGCTCGCCACCCTGAACCGAACCTTCAGATCCTTCGCGCTGGCCATCATCGGTGCGGAATATGTGCTGGGCTGGCTACCGCGCGGCACCCATCATTGGGAGAAATTCATCACACCGGACGAGCTGGAGGCTTTGTGCCGCGCGGCCGGTCTCGCCAGTTGCGATTTGACCGGTATCGTATTCAATCCACTGGACGGCACCTGGCGCCGCTCGGAAGACAGCTCGGTCAACTACATGATGCTGGTGGAGAAGCCAGCTGTGGCCGCCGCTGCTTAGGCAGGGCAGGACGGGTTTCCGGCTAGATTCCCGTTTGCGTCATTTCCGCGCTTGAGGCGGCACCCCAGAGTCTAGGGCCAAGAGGCAAGCCGGTACCGTATTCCCCTGGATGCCCGGCTCGGCGCAAGGCGCGGCCGGGCGTGACGGGATTCGCAGAAAACGGCAGTATCAGTTCGCCTCTTCCGGCAGCACCGGCAGGGCATGGATCTCGATACCTTCCTCGAGGAGGGCACGCGCATCCTCGGCCGACGCCTCGCCATAGATGCTGCGGCGCTCGGCCTCGTCGTAGTGGATCTTGCGCGCCTCTTCGGCGAAGCGCTCACCCACATTCTCGGCATTCTCCAGCACGTGCCGCTTTATGCGCCGAAGCAGTGTGATCAGCTCGGCCATTTCCGGGGGCGCAGTCGGCGGCTCGGCCTGTTTGCCCTTCTCGGCCTCGCCAGCGCGATTTATGCGCGGGGCCATGATGGCTTTACTCACCGCCGTGTCGCCGCAATGGGGGCAATCGATCAGCTTCGCCGCGGCCTGCTTCTCGAAGGTCTCGCTGTTGGCGAACCAGCCGTCGAACTCATGGCCCTCGCCGCAAACCAGGTCGTAGCGGATCATGACGCAGCCTTCAGGGTGGGGGCTGGGCGCGGGCAGCTGAACGCACGGCCGTTCTTCAACGAGGGAATGCGCTCGCGCGCCTGCGCAACGAGGATCAGGTCGATCTCGGCCAGGATAATGCCAGGCTCGGTGCCGGCTTCCGCCAGGATTTCACCCCAGGGTGAGACGATCAGGCTATGGCCATAGGTTTCACGCTTGTTTTCGTGGCGGCCGCCCTGGGCCGGCGCAATGACGAAAGCGCCGTTCTCGATGGCCCGGGCGCGCTGCAGCACATGCCAATGGGCCTCGCCGGTCTGCTTCGTGAAAGCGGCGGGAACCGAGAAGACGCTCGCGCCGCTCTCGGCAAGCACGCGGTAGAGCTGAGGAAAGCGTACATCGTAGCAGATGGTCATGCCGAGTTGGCACCACGGCAGATCAGCCATGACTGACTCCTCCCCCGCAACGAAGCTCGCGGACTCGCGGTAGCTCTCTCCATTGGCTAGATCGACGTCGAACATGTGAATCTTGTCGTAGCGGGCGGCGATCGCGCCCTGCGGATCGATCAGAAATGAGCGGTTAACCGCCTTTTCGCCCTGGCGAATGGGCAGCGAGCCGATGAGCAGCCAGACCGAGAGCTCACGCGCCAAGGCCGACAGGCGATGCAGCGCCGGATCTTCGTCCTGGGGCTTCAGGGAAGCGAGCAGCCTCGGCCGATCGTTCTCCATGATCGAGGTCATTTCTGGCGTGGCGATGAAACTGGCGCCGGCCATGGCAGCGTCGGTGACGAGTTCCACAGCCGCTTCGATATTGGCCTCGACATTACGGCCGGAGCACATCTGAACGCAGGCCGCGGTGAACTTGGCAGACGGCGATCCGCTCATATGATCCTCACTACGCCTGGAGCAGGGCATCCAGCTTGCCGGCCCTGTCCAACGCATTCACGTCATCGAAGCCGCCCACATGGCGATCGCCGATAAAGATCTGCGGGACTGTGCGCCGGCCATTGGCGCGCTGCGTCATTGCCGCCCGCCGGTCCGGGTCGCCCGCGACGTCTATTTCCTCGAAGGTAACACCCTTGCGGTTAAGAAGGCTCTTTGCTGCAAGGCAATAAGGGCAGGTGCTCGTCGTGTAGATCGTGACCTTGGCCATATCCGTGCTGCGATTTCCCTTATGAGGCGACCGGAAACTGCCTAGCCGCCCTAGGGCTGCGGCCAGACCGCCACATCCCTGTCATATATGGATGTGCGCGGGGTCCAAGACAAGCGCGAACACAAGCACGTCAACCGCGCTTGCGCCTGTGGCGAGCAGGGTTTTCGTGCAGGCGCTGCTGGTGGCGCCTGTGGTGAGCACATCATCTATTAGCAGAACGCGCTTTCCCGCGACAAGACCCCGATGAACCGGGGGCACCGCAAAGGCCTTGCGGACATTGCGACGGCGGGCGCGCTCGTCCAGCATGACCTGGGAGGAGGTGGCGCGCACCCGTTTCAGCGCGCGTGGTGCCCAGGAGCGCCCGCTGGCCTTCGCGATCTTGCGGGCCAGTATGGCCGACTGGTTGTATCGCCGCGACCATAGGCGCTTCCAGTGTAAAGGCACCGGCACGATGAGATCCGCATCCGCGATGAGGTGGCGGCCGGCCCGCATCATCATGCGAGCCATGCAGTTGAGCGCGTCATGCCGATCGCGATACTTGCCGGCATGCACCAGCTCGCGCGAGATCTCGTCATAGGCGACGGCACCGCGCGCCCGGGCGAAAAGCGGCGGCCGCGCGAGGGCCAACGCACTGAGCACCCCTTCGCCCTGATCATAGGGGAAGGGAATGCCGAGCCGATCGCACAAGGGGGGCTCGAGGAAGGTCAGCCCTTGCCAGCATTTGGCGCAGAGGCTGCGCGGGGTCGCTGTCCGCGCCTTGCAGCACAGGCATTGGGGCGGCAGGACGAGGTCGAGCGCCAGCCTTGCGGCCGTCCCGAACTCAGCGCTCCATCGTGCCGCGTGGTCCATGTGCCCTTCTCGCGCTGGCTATTTGGCCGCCGCCCCTGAGCAAAGAGCAAGAGGTTCCCGCCGCCGGCCCACGAAATCCACAACCATTCTTACGCAAAGCTGGCGCATTCGATCGTCATCGCCATATTTGTAGCCATGGCAGCCGATCGCAGCTCCCCCGCAAGCCTGACACCTGTGGTGTTCGACCGCGCGCTGGTCCGCGCCCGTCGCACCGCGGCGCTCGCCCGCAGCGGCGGCGCGGCGGATTTTCTCAGCGCCGCCGTCATCCCGGAGCTTGCAGACAGGCTGAGCCTGATCACCCGCCGGTTCTCTGCAAGCGTCGTGCTCGCCGCTGGCGCGCGGCAGTTCGCCACCGCGCTGGGCATGCCGGAGCGGATCGGTCTGCCTCTGGCAGCTGACGTGACGGATCATCCCGGCGCCGATCTGGTCTGCGACGAGGAGGCCCTGCCCTTCGCGCAAGGAAGTCTCGACTGCATCATCAGCGGCTTGACCCTGCATTGGGTGAATGATCTGCCCGGCGCCCTCATTCAAATGCGGCGGGCCTTGCGTCCGGACGGCTTGCTTCTGGCTGCCATGTTCGGCGGGGATACGCTGAGCGAGTTGCGTACATCGCTGCTGCTGGCGGAGGCACAGAGTTCGTCCGGGGCATCGCCGCGCGTATCGCCCTTCCTCGATATCCGCGACGCCGGCGCCCTGCTGCAGCGGGCCGGCTTCGCCCTGCCGGTGGTTGATGCAGACCGGCTGACGGTTCGCTATGCGGACCCGCTCACCCTCATGCGGGACCTCAAGGCGATGGGAGCCGGCAATGCGCTCGTCTCCCGCAGCAGGCGACCGCTGCGACGTTCGGTGCTGATGGATGCCTGCGAAGCTTATGTCCAGCAGTTCTCCGATCCGGATGGGCGTGTCCGGGCGACATTCCAGATCATCTATCTGATCGGCTGGGCGCCCCATGAGAACCAGCAGAAACCGTTGCGACCTGGCAGTGCCAAGGCGAGGCTGGCGGATGCGCTGAACACGGTGGAGCACAAGCTTCCGCGGTGGTCAGAGCGCATCGCGCAAGTGCGGGATCAGCGGCAAGTCGGCGGGCGGCATCGGATAATTCCGCAGATTGAGGGGCTTGACCCAAGCAAATTCCTGGCCTTCGCGCGCAGTCACGGCGCCGGACCAGCGGCGGCAGACATAAAGCGGCATCAGCAGGTGGAAATGCTCGTAAGTGTGGCTGGCGAAGGTTAGCGGCGCCAGACAGGCGGCCGTCACGTCGATGCTGAGCTCCTCCTTCAGCTCGCGGATCAGTGCTCGCTCCGGCGTCTCGCCGGCTTCGACCTTGCCGCCGGGAAACTCCCAAAGGCCGGCCATGACCTTGCCTTCCGGGCGCTTGGCGATGAGCACGCGGCCATCGGCATCGACCAAGGCGCAGGCGGCGACGAGCACCATCTTCATTTGCTCACGATCTCGCGGTTTTGGAATTCAGCTGCGGTAATCGGCGTTGATGTCGATATAGCCGTGGGTGAGATCGCAGGTCCACACAGTGGCGCGCCCCCGCCCCACCCCGACATCCACCGCGATATCGATTTCGCGGCCCTTCATATGCGGCACGATCTGCTCTTCCCGGTAGGCGGGATCCCGCTGGCCATGGGCGGCGACGAGTACGCCACCGATCTCGATCCGCAGATTATCGCGCGAGACGGCCTCACCCGATTTGCCCACCGCCATCACGATGCGGCCCCAGTTGGCGTCCTCACCGGCAATGGCCGTCTTGACCAGGGGCGAATTGCCGATCGCCAGGCCGATGCGGCGGGCGGCCAAATCGGAATCGGCGCCGGTCACCGTGATGGTCACCAGCTTCTGTGCGCCCTCGCCGTCGCGCACCACCAGCAGCGCCAGCTCGCGGGTTACCTCATCGAGCGCCCGGCGGAAATCGGCGAGCAACTGCTCGTCCGCGCGGGCGGGTAAGGCATTGCCGGCTTGGCCGGTGGCAAACAGCAGCACGGTGTCGCTGGTCGAGGTATCGCTATCGACGGTGATGCAGTTGAAGCTCCTGTCCGCGCTTGCCGAGAGCAGCTCCTGCAGCACCGGTTGCGGGATGGCCGCGTCGGTGAAGATGAAGCCCAGCATGGTGGCCATGTCCGGGGCGATCATGCCGGAGCCCTTGACGATGCCGTTGATGGTCACCGTGGCGCCGCCGACATTGGCGGTAGCGGTCGCCGCCTTTGGAAAGGTATCGGTGGTCATGATGGCCCGGGCCGCCTCTTCCCAGGCATCCGCCGAGACCCTCAAGGCAAGGCCGGCGTCGAGGGCCCGGACGATCGGCTCGGTGGGCAGCGGCTCGCCAATGACACCAGTGGAGGCGAGGTAAACGGTGTCTACAGGGCACCGGACAGCCCTGGCCAGAGCCTCGGCGCTCACCCTCACGGCTTCGTCGCCGAGCCGGCCGGTAAAGGCGTTGGCGTTGCCCGAATTGACCAAGAGCGCACGGGCGCGACCATGGTCTAGCTGCCGCCGGCACCAGTCCACCGGCGCCGAGGCCGTTTTCGACCGGGTGAGCGCGCCCGCTGCCACCGTGCCTTCGTCCATCACCGCCAGCATCAAATCGGTGCGGCCGCTATAGCGGATGCCGGCCGCGGCGGCGGCGAAGCGGACCCCCTGGACCGGAGGCAAAGCGGGAAAGCCGGCTGGCGCGAGAGGCGAGACGGGGTGCTTGGCAGCCATCAGTCAGATCCAAGGCTTGATGTGTCGTCAGCAACAGAAGCGGGCGGCCAGCCCGAGGGCCGCGCCGCCGCGTCATAATAGCCGCGCCCGGGGCCTCGTCTACTGTCCTTGCGCGGCCGGCTTGGTGCCGCCCTCACCCGAGACGGTAGGCATCTGGCCGTTGCGCATCTGCTCCATCTGCGATTGCAGGCGTTGCAGGTCTGGGTCGACCATCTCGACATCGGCGCTCTTGCGGAGCTCAGCCACCTTCTCCTGCACCTTCTGGCGGAGCACGATCATGCGCAGGCCGTTCTTCACCTTGTCAAAAGGCTCGGCGCCGCCCACCTTGCGCTCCTCGACCTTGATGATGTGCCAGCCATAGTTGGTCTGCACGGGCTGAGACACCTGGCCAGGCTGAAGGGCGAAGGCGGCCTTTGAGAATTCGGGCACCATCTCGTCGGCGCTGAAGAAGCCGAGATCGCCACCGTACTGAGCCGAGCCGTCCTTGCTGATCTGCTTGGCGAGGTCGGCGAAATTGGCGCCAGCCTCGATCTTGGCGAGGGCGTCCCTGGCCTGCTCTTCGGTGTCGACCAGGATGTGGCGCGCATGCACACGCTCGACACTGTTCACCTTGGCGGCTTCCTGGTCGTAGAGCTTGCGGACATCCTCCTCGTTGACGGTGGGCTGGATCTTCTCGTGGAAATAGGCGTCGCGCAGCGCCTTGGCCTGGTAGAAGGCAAGCCGCTTCTTATACTCGTTGGTCTCGGCGATCGCTTCCTTGACGGCCTCCTGTGCCATCAGATGCCGCTCGACAAGATACTCGACCACGAAGGCATAGCGAAGCTGCGGGGGCACCTCAGCCAACTGCGGCAGGTCATCCGCCGCGAGTTTCACCTCCGAAGCCTTGATCTCATAGCCGTTGACCTTCGCCACCACCGGGTCATCCGGCGCCGCCTGCTGTGCCTGCGCCACGGGCGCTTGCGCCAACGGCGCGATCGCCGCGGCGATCGCAACGGCTGCGGCTGTGCACAGCCCGTATCTCAACGTCATAGTATCTCCCAACCTCTTACCGCCACGCCTCCGCGCGGGTTCTTCAGCTTCGTCTCTTGGTCCAATATTTCGGCGAGATTGTGCCGACGGGCGCCTGGGTTGTTCTTTCCTGTTGAGCCCCATCGGCGCCACAATGGCGGGAAAGCCGCCTCCTGGCAAGCGGCCAAGATGGGGCAAACCCAAGCGGCCCGCGATTGAAAGCGGCTATTGGGGCGACTATTTGAGGGAGCGATGCGGCGTTCTGCCGTCATTATGCCCGATCACGTTTTTACGAGGCGGGTGCGAGCGTGGCTGGAACCCCCGGCCGAGCGCGACACATCGCAAATTGCGCTCACCCCTTCCCTCGATTAGAAGACGCGGGAAATAATGTTGCCAAGGCGTGGCAATGCCGCCGATGCGATTGCCCCTTAAGGACTTTGCTCATGGTCTCGTTCTCAGCGCTCACCGCAAAGATCTTCGGTCAGTCGAATACGCGGCGGCTGAAGCGCTATTCCGAAAAGGTCGCGGCGATCAATGCGCTCGAGCCGGAGATGGAGAAGCTCAGCGACGACGAGCTGAAAGCGCAAACCGATAAGTTCAAGGCGCAACTCGCGGCTGGCAAGACCCTGGATGACCTGCTGATTCCCGCTTTCGCCACAGTGCGCGAGGCGGCCAAGCGCACGCTCGGCCAGCGCCATTTCGACGTGCAGCTGATCGGCGGGATGGTCCAGCACGAGGGCAAGATTTCCGAGATGCGCACCGGCGAGGGCAAGACGCTGGTGTCGACTGCCCCGGGCTACCTCAACGCCCTGACCGGCAAGGGCGTGCATGTGGTGACGGTGAACGATTACCTTGCCCAGCGCGACGCGGAGTGGATGGGCCGCATCTACAAGTTCCTGGGGCTGACGGTCGGCTGCATCGTCCACGGGCTCGATGACCAGCAGCGCCGCGAGGCCTATGCCTGCGACATCACCTATGGCACCAACAACGAGCTCGGGTTCGACTATCTCCGCGACAACATGAAGTTCGACCTGCAGGACATGGTGCAACGCGGGCATGAGTTCGCCATCGTGGACGAGGTGGACTCGATCCTCATCGACGAGGCGCGGACGCCACTCATCATCTCAGGTCCGCTCGAAGATAAGTCCGAACTCTACCTCACCATCGACGAGTTCATCCCGCGCCTCGCGCCGGAGCACTACGAGGTGGATGAGAAGCAGCGGACAGTCACCCTGACGGAAGAAGGCAACCAGCTGCTCGAGACGATGCTGCAGGAAGCGGGGCTGCTGGAGGGCGAATCGCTTTACGACGTAGAGAACGTTTCCGTCGTGCACCACGTCAACCAGGCGCTAAAGGCGCACAAACTGTTCCAGCGCGATCGGGACTATATCGTGAAGGACGGCCAGGTGATCATCATCGACGAGTTCACCGGCCGCATGATGCCCGGGCGCCGCTATTCCGACGGGCTGCACCAGGCGCTCGAAGCGAAGGAGCGGGTGGCGATCCAGCCCGAGAACCAGACGCTCGCCTCGATCACATTCCAGAACTACTTCCGGCTCTACAAGAAGCTGGCCGGCATGACTGGCACGGCCATGACCGAGGCCAACGAGTTCCTGGATATCTACAAGCTGGAAGTGGTGGAGATACCTACCAACAAACCGGTCCAGCGGCTCGACGAAGACGACGAGGTCTACCGTACCGCTCGCGAGAAGTATCAGGCGATCATCGAGCTGGTGAAGGATTGCCGCAAGCGCGGCCAACCGCTGCTGGTGGGCACGGCGTCCATAGAGAAATCCGAGATCCTGTCCGCTATGCTGCGGGAGCACAAGATCCCGCACAGCGTGCTCAATGCGCGCTATCACGAACAGGAGGCGCAGATCATCGCTCAGGCCGGCGTGCCGGGCGCGGTCACCATCGCCACCAATATGGCGGGCCGCGGCACCGACATTCAGCTTGGCGGCAATGCCGAGATGCGCATCAAAACGGAGCTTGCGGACGTCACCGACGAGGAGGAGTACAAGCGGCGCGCCGATGCGATTCTCGCCGAGGTGGAGGAGCGCAAGGCCCAGGCGATCGCAGCGGGCGGCCTCTTCGTGGTTGGTACGGAGCGCCATGAGAGCCGGCGCATCGACAACCAGCTGCGCGGCCGCTCCGGCCGGCAGGGCGACCCCGGCCGCTCCCGGTTCTTCCTGTCGCTCGAAGACGACCTGATGCGCATCTTCGGGTCGGAGCGCATGGATACCATGCTGCAACGGCTCGGGATCCAGGAGGGCGAGGCGATCGTGCATCCCTGGATCAACAAAGCGCTGGAGAAGGCGCAGCAGAAGGTCGAGGCGCGGAACTTCGATGCTCGCAAGAACGTGCTCAAGTTCGACGATGTCATGAACGACCAGCGCAAGGTGATTTTCGAGCAGCGCATCGAGATCATGCGCGGCGAGGAGGTCTCGGAGACCATCGATGACATGCGCCACCAGGTGGTGCATGACCTAGTCGCGGAGCACATCCCCGAGCGGGCCTATGCGGAGCAATGGGACGCGGCCGGCCTGCACCAGAGGGTGCAGGAGGTTCTGAATTTCGACCTGCCGATCGAGGATTGGGCGCGGGAGGAGGGTATAGCGGACGAGGAGATCCGCGAGCGCATCCTCAAGGCGGTCGATGAGGCCTATGAAGCCAAGCGGCAACGCTTCACGCCGGAAATCATGCGGCAGATCGAGAAGGCGGTGCTGCTGCAGACGCTAGACCACCTGTGGCGCGAGCACCTGGTGATGCTCGAGCACCTGCGCCAGGCAGTGGGCTTGCGCGGCTATGCGCAGCGCGATCCGCTGAACGAGTACAAGACCGAGTCATTCACCCTGTTCGAGGGCATGCTGGCCAAGCTGCGCGAAGCGGTCACCGCCCAGATGATGCGGGTCGAGATCATGCAGGAGGCGCCGCCGCCGGAGTTGCTGCGGCACGATGCCCTGCCGCCGATGCAGGCGCATCATGCGGATCCATTCACGGGGGAAGACGAGTTGGCCCTGGCCATGGCGGAAGCGGAAGGCAGATTCGGGCGGCAGGCGGCGCGCTTTGGCGCAGCGTCTGCGGCAGCGGTCGACCCGAACAACCCCGCAACATGGGGGAAGGTGCAACGGAATGCGCCTTGCCCTTGCGGCTCAGGACGCAAGTACAAGCACTGCCACGGGGCGGTGCGGTAGCTGCGCAAAAGGCATCAGGAGCAGGCCCGTCACCACCCCTGGATCAGGCGGGGGGCATCAGGGCTTGCGCTGGCGGCACTAACGCGGAACACGTCGGGTACCGCGCTGTTGCTGTCGAAGAACACGTATTTCTTATCTTGCACGCCTACGATTGGCGGGCGCCGGTTCTTCTCGAAAAAGTCGTAGCCTTCCTTCAGGTTCTGCCAGAAGGCATACCATTCGTGGTCCTTGCGGAAGGCCATGTTCTCGTCGGTCATGCGGAAGGGAAAGGCGGCGATCGGGAAGTCTCGCTGCCCGGCGATGAAAGCCTCGCGCGCCAGCGCAAAGATTTCCTCGACCGCCTCGTCGGTCATGGCATAGCAACCAGCAGAGCGGCAGCCCCCATGAACCATGAGGGCCGAGCCGGTGCGGCCGTTCGCCTTATCGAAGGCGTTGGGGTAGCCGATGTTGAAGGAGAGGTGATAGGCGCTGCGCGGGTTCATCTGGGCCGGGGTCACCACATAGAAGCCCTCCGGCGCCTGCTTGTCGCCTTCCTTCAGCTTCGGCCCGAGGTCGCCAGACCAGTTGCAGACATTGTAGGTCTTGACATGGGTGTAGGTGCCGGACGCGTTGGCCATCCAGACCTCGAATTCCGATTCCTGCTTGAAGATGCGCACATAGAGAGGCGCTCCGGGCGCCACTCCCTTCGCGGCAAGCAGGGCCTTGGTCTCCTTCGACAGCGGCTTGAGCGCCTTGTCGGGCTCAGTGCTGAATTTGCAGGCCGCGAGAACAAGGCTCAGACAAGCGACAAGAAACAACCTCAAAACCATCGGGAACGTCACGGCTGATGAACCCTCTTCCCCCGGGAACGCAAGCCTGCACAAAACGCGTTGTCAAAGCCTTAACTATGTCGAAGACACTTGGCAATGTGATCGATGTTCACCTTGTCGCCAGGTCACAGGCTGCCCTCCTTGCCGTGAATTCGTCGCTACAGATTGCGGCCAATGGCCAGGAACTTTTCGCGGCGGGCATGGCGCAGTTCTTCGGGCGCCAGGTTTTGTAAACGGTCCAGGTGACTGGAAATCGCCTCGCCGACCGCGGTCATGATCTGTTCCGGTGCGCGATGGGCGCCACCCACCGGCTCGTGGATGATTTCGTCGATGACGCCGAGCCGCTTCAAGTCATCGGCGGTAATCTTCATGGCCGTTGCCGCATCTTTGGCGCGAGTGGAATCGCGCCAAAGGATGGAGGACGCGCCTTCGGGCGAAATCACGGAATAGATGGAATGCTCAAGCATGAGCACCACATTGGCCGTGGCCAGCGCCACGGCGCCACCAGAGCCGCCTTCGCCGATGATGATCGAGACCAGGGGCACACCGACGCGCAGGCAACATTCCGTCGACCGGGCGATGGCTTCGGCCTGGCCACGTTCCTCTGCGCCGATGCCAGGATAGGCGCCGGCGGTGTCGACAAAGGTGATGACGGGCAACTCGAACCGGTCGGCCAGCTCCATGAGCCGGACCGCCTTCCGGTACCCTTCTGGCCGGGCCATGCCGAAATTGTGCTTCAGGCGAGAGGCGGTATCGGCGCCTTTCTCCTGGCCGATGATCATCACCGGCATGCCCTTGAACCGGGCCGGTCCGCCGAGGATCGCCCTGTCCTCGGCGAATTTGCGGTCGCCAGCCAGGGGGGTGAAGTCGGTGAACAGAAAGCGGGTGTAGTCGAGGAAATGTGGCCGCTCGGGATGCCGCGCCACCTGCATCTTCTGCCAGGGCTGCAGAGACTCGTAGAGCTGGGCCAGACTGCGGGCGGTCTTCTGCTCGAGCTGCCGCACCTCCTCCTCGATCTGCATCGAGGAGCCGTTGGCGGCAGCGATCGCCTTGAGTTCGGCAATTTTGCCTTCGAGCTCGGCGATCGAGCTTTCGAAGTCGAGAAAAGTACGCATTCCCTGTCTTGCATCCCCTGGCGTGAATGGGCCCAAGCACATATAGGGCGCACTGGCCGGGGCGGACAGTGGCGAGGCGCGCGGAGGATGTCAACCGGCCAGCGGATGCTGAGCGAGCACTTGCTTCAGCCGCTCAGCCAGCACATGCGTGTAGATTTGGGTTGTCGAGATATCGGCGTGCCCCAGCATCTGCTGGACAGCACGGAGGTCGGCACCGCCCGCGAGCAGATGGCTGGCGAAGGCATGGCGCAGCACGTGAGGCGAGACCAAGTTCGGGTCGAGGCCGGCACGCGCCGCGAGCCCCTTCAGCTCCTGGGCGAAGTATTGGCGGGTGATGTGACCGCTCTCGCCATGCGAAGGGAATAGCCAGGGAGAGCTTTCCGTGCTTTCCGCACCCTCGGCCGCTACGACCCTATAGAGGTCGACCGCCTTACGAGCTGCCGTGCTCAGCGGCACCAGCCGCTCGCGGCCGCCCTTGCCGCGAATGGTGAGGAACCGTTCATCGGCCTTGGCTGTGAGAACGGTGAGCGAGACCAGTTCCGAGACCCGCAGACCGGTTGCGTACAGGAGCTCCAGGAGGCAATGCAAGCGGGCTGCGCGCAGGCGGTCACCCGGCAAGCGAGCATAGTCCACCTCCTGGCGCGCCAAGGCGAGCAGCTGGTCTACCTGCTGGACCGAGAGCACCTTTGGCAGAGCCCGCCTCGGACGTGGGCTTTCGAGCACCGCCGTGGGATCATCCGCCCGAATTCCTTCGGCATAGAGAAAGCGGTGGAATTGGCGGAGGGCGGAGAGCCGGCGAGCGGCCGTGGTCGCGGAGAGGCCGGCCGCTTCGAGCGCGCCGAGATAGGCGCGCAGATCATCGCTCCCGGCATCGGCAATGGTGCGCCGCCGCTCCACGAGGAACCCTCGGTAGTCGCCGAGGTCACGCGCATAGGCGTCCAGCGTGTTCTCCGCTGCACCCCGCTCGGCACTCAGCATCTCGAGAAAGCTCTCGATCAGCCGTCCGTCAGCGGAAAAGCCTGTCACTGGGCACCTGCTTCACCACGGTGCTCTGCTCGGGCCTCATGGTCGACAGCGCATAGACAGCACCATAGACGAGGCCACCCAGGCACCCGAGAATCAGCAGGAATCTTAGACTACCGGGCATTTTTGCCGCAAACTCCAAATAGCCCGAGACCTACGATCCGTTCACCTCTCATGGATAACGCCTCCGCCGTGGGCGGGCAAGTAACGGACTGATTATCAGCCTTGCCATTCGTGTTGCTCTTTGCGATCGGTGCGGCAAGGGTCTAAAACCGAACCGCACGGACCTGCAGGAGTGTCCAGACGTCATGACCGCCAGCTCTCTCGTCAAGATATCCGACCTGGAGCGGACCGTTGCCGACAGTCTCGGTGGCCGCTGCATCGTCCTCATCGGCCTGATGGGCGCGGGCAAAACCACTGTCGGACGGAGGCTGGCGCAGCGGCTCGGCCTGCGCTTTGTAGATGCGGACCACGAAATCGAGGCCGCTGCCGGCAAGACCATACCGGAGATTTTCGCCGATCATGGGGAGCCCTATTTTCGGGAAGGCGAGCGGCGCGTGATCCAGCGCCTGCTTTTGGAAGGGCCGCAGGTATTGGCGACGGGTGGCGGCGCCTATATGGACGAATCAACCCGCGGGGCGATTCGCGCTCACGGCATCTCCGTTTGGTTGCGGGCCGAGCTCAGCGTGCTGATGAAACGGGTGCGGCGCCGATCGAACCGGCCCCTGCTCTATAGCGATGACCCGGAGGGCGTGATGCAGCGGCTGATGGACCAGCGGCATCCGATATACGCTCAGGCGGACATCACGATCGAGAGCCGCGATGTCCCGCATGATCAGGTGGTGAACGACATACTGCGCGCCTTGGCCGACAAGGCCTCGCCAGCAGACGAGAGGCCATGATGGAACATTCAGCGGCCGAGACCAGTGCGCCGACGGCGCGGACCGGGGCGGCTGAAACGGTCATGGTGGAGTTGGGCGATCGCCGCTATCCCGTCCACGTGGGCCCGGCTCTGCTGGCGCGGGCGGGTGAGCTGGTCCGGCCGTTGCTGGCTCGGCCGCATACTGCCGTGGTCACTGACGAGACCGTGGCAGCGCTGCATCTCGAAAGGCTGCAAGCCTCGCTAGCTGCCACGGGCATCTCGGCTGAGGTCATCATTGTGCCGCCGGGCGAGCAGAGCAAAAGCTTCGCCGCTTTGGAGAGGGTCTGCGACAGCCTGCTCGGCGCGGCGATCGAGCGGCGCGACCATGTCATCGCCCTGGGCGGCGGGGTGATCGGCGATCTGGTCGGCTTCGCCGCCGCCATTCTGCGCCGCGGCGTCCGCTTCATCCAGGTGCCGACAACGCTGCTGGCCCAAGTTGATTCCTCTGTCGGCGGCAAGACCGGCATCAACGTCCGACACGGCAAGAACCTGATCGGCGCTTTTCACCAGCCGGACATGGTGCTCGCCGATACCAGCCTGCTCGACACCCTGCCCACGCGCGAATTCCGGGCAGGCTATGCGGAGGTGGTTAAATACGGGCTGCTGGGGGATGCGGCCTTCTTCCGCTGGCTCGATGCCCACCATGAGGCCATCGCGGCGCAGGACGGCCCCGAGCGATGGCAGGCGGTGGCCACCTGCTGCCGCGCCAAGGCGGCGATCGTCGCGGAGGACGAGTTCGAAACAGGCCGGCGCGCCCTGCTCAATCTCGGCCATACATTCGGGCATGCCCTGGAGGCCGCCACTGGCTATTCGAGCCGGCTCATCCACGGCGAGGCGGTGGCGATCGGTATGGCGCTGGCCTTCCGGTTCTCCGAGCGGCTGGGGCTATGTTCGCCGGGCACAGCAACTGAAGTGATCCGGCATTTGGCTGCGGTGGGCCTGCCGACAACCCTCGGCCAGATCGACGGTTCCCTGCCCGATGCGAAAGGTCTGGTGGCCTTCATGCGTCAGGACAAAAAAGCGGTGGCCGGCAAGCTCACCTTCATTCTGGTGCGCGGTATCGGCGAGGCCTTCGTCAGCCGGGACGTGGATGACGCGGCGGTTGAGGCCTTTCTCGCGGAGGAACTGGCGGCGCGCTAATTGAAGGGCGAGCGCGGGCCTATTCGCCCGGTGCCTTTGCGGTGATGGCCAGGGCATGCACGCGGCTGGCCAGCTCTTCCGCCAGAACGCGGTTCACCATTCGGTGGCGCTCGACGGCCCGCTTGTTTGCGAAGGCCTCAGATACGATATGAACGCGGAAATGACTTTCCCCTTCCGGATGGTGTCCCGCATGGCCCTGGTGCAGATGCGACTCGTCCACGATGTCGAGTCGTGCCGGCGCGAAGGCACGGCTCAGCTTCTCCGAAATGGCATGGCCGATAGGTCCGAGGGGCATTTCCACAGTTCCGCGTAACACGAGACAGAATAACCGATTTTTTGGGATCTACAGCCTCAGATATAGCCTTGTCCAGTGACGCCTATCGTCGCGTTGCGGGAGGTAGGCATGCGCACCATAATCACCCCGACATGAAGCTCGACTCCAAATATTTCGATCGAATCCGCGTAAAGCCAGACCGAGACCGCACTGCGGAGACCAATGCCCCGCGCTGCGAGTGGTCGGGCTGCGAAAAGCCGGCGACGCATCCCGCGCCGAAAGGCCGCGGCCAGGACGGCGAGTATTTTCATTTCTGCTTCGACCACGTGCGCGAGTACAACGCGTCCTACAACTACTTCAAGGGAATGCGGGACCAGGAGTTCATCGACTATCAGCGCCAGGCCATGTATGGCCACCGGCCGACCTGGCGTTTGGGGCAGAATTCCTGGGCCTATCACACCCGCCAGTCACACGCCTCGCGGGATGACGGATTCCGATACAACCGAGACTTCTATGATCCCTACGAGGTCTTCGGGGGTTCTGAGGGCTCAGCCGGCACGGCACCGCGACGGCAGATCCGCAACGCGGAGCGCAAGGCGCTGGACGTGATGGGGCTGGATGAAAATGCGACCCCCGAGGCACTGAAAGCCCAGTTCAAGCGTTTGGTAAAAAGGCATCATCCCGACACCAATGGCGGGAATCGGGACGGTGAGGACAAGCTTCGCGCCGTGATCAATGCCTATAATTATCTGAAGTCAGTCGGATTCTGCTAATCGGATGTGGTTGGCGCTTGCGGCTGGTGCTTGGTGCAGACTACACATCTTCAACCATCGTAAAGTTACCGTTTTGGGCCTTTGTGATGGTTGGGCCTTTAAAGCTGGCGCGAATTGCCGACATAGGGCGTGACCGAACGCTTAGGAAGGATTTCAATGAAGCCTCAGGCTAATGGGGAAGTGGCCGGACTGCCGGACATGAAGGTTTCCGTCCGGCAGGTTTTTGGCATCGACAGCGATCTGGAGGTGCCTGCCTACTCGCAGCCGAGCGAGCACGTTCCCGATCTCGACGAAGACTATCTGTTCAATCGGGAAACCACGTTGGCGATCCTGGCCGGCTTTGCCCATAACCGCCGCGTGATGATCACCGGCTATCACGGCACCGGCAAGTCGACCCATGTGGAGCAGGTCGCCGCGCGACTGAATTGGCCCTGCGTGCGCGTCAATCTCGATAGCCACATCAGCCGCATCGACCTGGTTGGCAAGGACGCGATCGTGCTACGCGACGGCAAGCAGGTGACCGAGTTCCGCGAAGGTATCCTACCGTGGGCACTGCAGACCAACACGGCGCTGGTGTTCGACGAATACGATGCCGGCCGTCCGGACGTCATGTTCGTGATCCAGCGCGTGCTGGAGGTTTCCGGCAAGCTCACCCTGCTCGATCAGAACCGCGTCATCCGCCCACACCCGGCGTTCCGCCTGTTCGCCACCGCCAACACGGTGGGGCTGGGGGATACGTCAGGGCTCTATCACGGCACGCAGCAGATCAACCAGGGCCAGATGGACCGCTGGAGCATCGTGACCACGCTCAACTACCTGCCGACCGCGCAGGAGAACGCGATTATCGTGGCGAAGGTGAAGGCGCTCAACACGCCGGAAGGTCGCAAGACCGTGGCCGACATGGTGCGGCTGGCCGACATGACACGCACGGCCTTCATCAACGGCGACCTGTCGACGGTCATGAGCCCACGTACCGTGATCACCTGGGCCGAGAACGCGGAGATCTTCGGTGACTTGGGCTTTGCCTTCCGGGTGACGTTCCTCAACAAGTGCGACGAGATGGAGCGCGGCCTGGTGGCCGAGTTCTACCAGCGCTGCTTCGGGCAGGAATTGCCGGAATCGACCGCGCAGGTGAGCCTGTCCTGATCGACAAAAAGGAGCTGCAGCTCATGGCGGACAAAGAAGCGCCATCGGAACCGTTCAAGCGGGCGCTCACGCTCGCGATGCGGACGATCGCGCACGAGCCGGATCTGCAGGTGACCTTCGGCGGAGAGACACCAGGGCTGTCGGGTAACCGGGCGCGGCTGCCGCAGGTCGACCGGGAACTCGACCCGCGCAACGTGGCGGTCACCCGCGGGGTGGCAGACGCCTTCTCGCTTCGTCTTGCCAATCACAATGAGACGGTGCACAGCCGCTACCGCCCCGAGGGCCGCAATGCGCGGGCCGTGTTCGAGGCGGTAGAGCAGGCGCGGGTTGAAGCGATCGGCGCGCGCGATATGGCCGGCATGGCCGCAAACCTCTCGGCAATGCTCGACGACCGCTATCAGCGCCGCTCACTTGCCCAGATGCGGGACCGGAAGGAGGCGCCGCTCGAAGAAGCTGTCGGCCTGATGGTGCGCGAGCGCCTTACCGGCGCCCAGCCGCCGGACAATGCCCGGATGCTGGTCGATCTCTGGCGTCCGTGGATCGAAGAGAAGGCGGGACGGCAGCTCGACTCGCTTACGCAGCACATAACCGATCAGACCGCCTTTGCGCGGATGACGCGGGATATCATCGCCTCCTTGGACATGGCCGACGAGCTCGGCGAGGACCCGGACCAGCAGGACGAGGACGATTCGCAGGAGGGCGAGAGCGCCGACGGCAGCCAGCCCGAGGAGGGCAGCGAAAGCGAGGCACAGGAGGCGGAGAGCGCCGAGAGCGAGGACGTTCGCGAAGCCCAGGGCGAGCTCGAAAGCAGTGACCAGCAGACCACGGACGTGGACGTTGACGAGGTGCCCGACGACGCCGAGGCAGAGGAGGCTCCCGATGGCAGCGAGCCGTGGCGCCCGCAACTGCCCTTCGGAAGCCTTTCCAACGAGGACTTCTACAAGGTCTTCACGCATGCCTTCGACGAGGAGATCGCGGCAGAGGACCTGTGCGATGCGGATGAGCTGCAGCGCCTGCGGAACTATCTCGACAAGCAGCTCTCGCATTTGCAAGGGGTGGTCGCGCGGCTTGCCAACCGGCTCCAGCGGCGGCTGCTCGCCAAGCAGAACCGGTCGTGGGAGTTCGATCTCGAGGAAGGCATTCTGGACGTGGCGCGGCTGTCGCGAGTGATGACAGATCCGCTGCATCCGCTCTCGTTCAAGATGGAGCAGGACACGAATTTCCGCGACACGGTGGTGACGCTGCTTCTGGACAATTCCGGTTCCATGCGAGGGCGGCCGATCACGGTTGCGGCGACCTGCGCCGATATTCTCGCGCGCACGCTCGAGCGCTGCGGCGTGAAGGTCGAGATCCTGGGCTTCACCACCCGCGCCTGGAAGGGTGGCCAATCGCGCGAGCGGTGGCTTTCGTCCGGCAAGCCCGCTGCGCCCGGACGGCTGAACGATTTGCGTCATATCATCTACAAGGCGGCCGACACGCCATGGCGCCGCGCCCGTCGCAATCTCGGCCTGATGATGCGCGAAGGGCTGCTGAAGGAAAATATCGACGGCGAGGCACTGATCTGGGCCCACAACCGGCTGCTCGGTCGGCGGGAGCAACGGCGGATCCTCATGGTCATTTCGGACGGGGCTCCGGTCGACGACTCGACCCTGTCGGTCAATCCCGGCAATTTCCTGGAACGTCATTTGCGCCAGGTCATCACCGATATTGAGACCCGCTCGCCTGTCGAGCTGATCGCCATCGGCATCGGCCATGACGTCACCCGCTACTACCGGCGGGCAGTGACTATCGTGGACGCGGAGGAGCTTGGCGGCGCCATGACCGAGAAACTCGCCGAGTTGTTCGATGACGACGCGCCCCGAGGCGCGCAGCGCGGCCAGCCGGGCCCGCGTGGCGCACGACGCCGGACCGCAGCCTGATCTTCCGGTCGAAAATGTGTCACAGAGCCTTCTTATAGGCTTTGGCACGTTTCTTGGTTGGGAAGATCTATGCGCCGTTTCGCTGTCACCGCCTTTCTGATCGCAAGCTTCACGCTCGCCCTGCTGGTCGGGCAGAGCGCTTGGCTTCCGGCCCAGGACGCAGGCCTCGGCCCGATCACCGTGCGTGCTCGGCCGATCGAGTTCACGGCGGGCCCCGGCAGCGACATCTATGGCAAGCTTGCCTGGCGTGGCGGCTTAGAGCTCAGCAGCAGCGATCCGCGGTTTGGCGGGTTCTCCGGGATGATCGTTACGGGCGACGGCCGGCGGCTGCTGGCGGTCAGCGATGAGGGATGGTGGTTGCGGCTCGCTGTCGACTATCGAAACAGCGGCATGCTTGTCGGCGTCTCGGACGCGGAAATGGGGCCGATTCTCAACGCCGGAGGCCGGCGGGAGGGACGGAAATATGCACGGGATGCCGAGGCGCTGACGGCGCTGAGCGAACTTGGGCCGGACGGGCCGGTCGCGGTCGGCTTCGAGAACAGGGTCCGGATCGAGCGTTACGATCTCGGCAAGCATGGGCTGGCCGCGCGGGCAGAGCCAGGACCAGCCGTGCCAGACGCGATACGGAAGGGGCCACGCAATGCCCAGCTTGAATCGCTGGCCCGCTTCACCGGTGGACCATTCCGAAACCGCCTACTGGCGATCAGCGAACATAACCGGGACAAGCAAGGCAATATCCGGGCGTGGCTGCTCGGTCCACAGAAGCCCATCGCATTTTCCTTCGCCAAGCTCGAGACGTTCAGCATCACCGATGCGGTGATCCTGCCCAACCAGGACATCGTCACGCTCGAGCGGGATTTTTCCCAGTCCGACCGGCGGTTGCGCATGGCGTTGCGGCGCTTCTCGTCAACAGGGATCAAACCGGGCGCGACCCTCCAAGGCGAGGTTCTGCTGATTGCCGACTGGCCGCAAACCAGCATCGACAATATGGAGGCGCTGGCCACCTATCGCAGCGCAGAGGGCGAACAGCGCCTGCTGATCATGTCGGACGACAATTACAACGGCTTTCTGCAGCGTACTCTGCTCTTGCAGTTCGCCCTCACCGATAAGGTAGGCTAGCGGGAGCCAGCCAGATCGCGGCGAGCGTGCGCCGTTTCCAGCGGCGGAATAATCCGTCGCAAAGCACGGAAGGGCAGCAGCATCACCAGCGCCACCAGGAGCTTCACGACGAGATCGCCGAAGGCCCAGCCGATCCAAACCGGCATTTCAATGGTGTGGCTGCCGATATTGTAAACAGCCGTGCCGAGCCCGGCGCCGGCGAAGGCCAGGGAGAAGAAGACCGCGGTGTCGAGCAGCGAACCCAGCACGGAGGAAACCAGCGGCGGGCGCCACCAGGCCTGGTGGCGAAGACGGTCGAACACGACGACGTCCAGAAGCTGGGCGAGCAGGAAGGCGCAACCGGAGGCCAGCGCGATGCGCGGCGCCGCGAGCATGACCGACAGCGCTACGGCAAGCGCGAAGCCAACATAGACCACGCGGCGGGCCATAATGGGACCGAAGCGCCGGTTGGTCAGGTCGGTGACGAAGAAGGCCCAGGGATAGGTGAACGCGCCCCAGGTGAGCACGTCCTGGAGGCCGAGGGGCGTGAAGGGATATTGCACCAGGACGTTGGAGGCCAGCACCACCGCCGCCATGGCGAGCACAGGTATGATCAGGCGCCAAGCCGGTTCGTTTGGTAGAGACACGGGCAGATCCCTGGCGCCTGCCGCAAGGCCTTGCTCAGGAGGCCTGGGCGGCGACCTTTTTCTCGATCTGGCGCTTCAAGCGGCGCGCCTGCATCGACAGATCTTCGTCCTTCGCCTTGAGCAGGAAGGCATCGAGGCCGCCGCGATGCTCGACACTGCGCAGCGCGTTGGCGCTCACCCGAAAGGAATAGGTCTGGTTGAGCCTCTCGCTCATCAGCCGCACGCTGCACAAGTTCGGCAGGAAGCGACGGCGGGTCTTGTTGTTGGCATGGCTGACGTTATTGCCAGTCTGCACGCCTTTCCCGGTCAATTCGCAACGGCGGGACATCTTACTGCTCCGGTCATTTTGCTGTGTCTAGAGCCCGTCCCTTCGGGAATAAGGGGCTCGCGGCGCTTGCGCACCTGATGATAAGGTTGGCCTGCTATAAGGGTTGAAGGCGGCCCGCGTCAAGTCGGCAGCCTCATTCAGCGCGCATTCATGGCACCATGATAGACGGAATTCATGGTCGGCTGCCAATCTGTGCGG
This sequence comes from Rhodoligotrophos defluvii, assembly GCF_005281615.1. Lineage (NCBI taxonomy): Bacteria > Pseudomonadati > Pseudomonadota > Alphaproteobacteria > Hyphomicrobiales > Rhodoligotrophaceae > Rhodoligotrophos > Rhodoligotrophos defluvii. Next base: position 257,143 of record NZ_SZZM01000006.1, read on the forward strand.
CGCCCCCTGATTGTTTGGCGGTTCAGCTCATTTGGGAAGATCCCGCCGGCGCTGCCGGCGATATCCACGGAACGGATGATGGCTCAGGCATTTTCGATCGTTTTGCAAGCCGGCAGACTCTTGCGCGCGGGGCTGCTGGCTGCCGCGCCACTCATGGTGGCCGGCGCGACCCCCGCCGCGGCCCAGGCCGAGAAGATCACGCTCGATTTCGATGTGATCGCCCACGGCACCCGGGTCTATGACATTGGCGTCGAGTACCGGTTGTCCCGCGAGGGCTACACCGCCGTCCTGAACGCTGAAACCACGGGGCTCGTGGGCTTCTTCATGGACGAGCAGCTGCAGATGCAGGCGAGCGGCGCGCTCACGTCTTCATCGGCACAGCCAGCCCGCTTCACCTACAGCCAAGCGGAAGGTAAGGACCGCCGGACCGCACAGCTGCGCTGGACCGCATCGCGCGTGGAGGTGGAGCGAAGCTACAGCCTCGACGAGGATCGCCGCAGGGACCTCGAAAGGGCGGTGGAGAAGACGCTGCCGGACCCCTTGAGTGGTGTACTGAACGCCTTGCTGCCGTCGCCCGGCAAGGTCTGCGCCGGCAGCCAGCGGGTCTATGACGGCAAGGAGGTGTTCGAACTCAGCTTCTCCTATCTCGGAACGACGCAGCTTCAGGAAAAGGGCAGCGGCTATCGGGGGCCCGTTCACCAGTGCCGGGTGCAATATAAATCCATTGCCGGCCTGTCCAAGAAGCGCGCAGCGCGCAACCGAGCCAACCCCCCGGTCTACACCGTGTGGTTCGCACCGGTGCACGCGTCGAGCCTGGGGCGCGATATCCTGGTTCCGGTGGCAGCCTCCGGTGAGATGAAGGGTCGTGCGGTGCGCATTGTTGCCCGGGAGGCCACCATAGATGGCAAACCATTGAAGAGCGAAGCACGCAAACCTGAATAGTGTGCCCTGCGCCATATTGATACAGACGGTTAAGAACCGGATGCGCAGGACGCTTTTCGACGTTGAAATGGCGGGATTGATCGAGGCGAAGATCTTGTCTTTCAGCGGCGCGACACCACAATATTTGCCGGGAACAAATGCCGAAAACGGCTGCATCATCGATTCGCGCACGATCCGTTCTCGTTTGTTCCGCATTGTTAACAAGCGCCATCGTCGGGCAGTCATATTGATGCAGCAGGTTGTTAACCGAGAATCGCTGCGGTTAACTCTTGACGGCTGGCGGGACTCTGGGCTAGCGCCTCCGAACGCTCGCCGGAATGCTGAGCGGAAACAGAAGAAACGGCGGAAATCCGGGCATCTCACGAGCGAACAAATGCGGAAAATACCGCAAGTCAATGATTCGGTCGATTTTTGTTCGCCTGACGTTCCAGATGTAAACGCGAGGGGCTATGGTCGGCCGTACAGGGCTGGTGAGGCTTCCTCGCCAGCAGCACAACGTTGGTCGCGCTCAGAGAGGCATCGCTTGCTCATGACCGGCACTCATCCTACCTCCCCCATGTCGCGTTGCGTCGCGTAAGCCCTCGAGCATAGCATCACATGAAATCAATCACGGCGGTTCTCGGCCCTACCAATACCGGCAAGACTCACTTGGCGGTCGAGCGCATGCTCGGCCATGCGACCGGCATGATCGGCTTGCCGCTGCGGCTGCTGGCCCGCGAGGTCTATGACAAAGTTGCCCGCAAGGTCGGACCGGAGGCCGTGGCCCTGGTCACCGGCGAGGAGAAGATCGTACCGGTAAGCCCGCGCTTCTGGGTATGCACGGTCGAGGCGATGCCGCCGGAGCTGGAGGTCGATTTCCTGGCCATTGATGAGGTGCAGCTCGCGGCCGACCTCGACCGCGGCCACATTTTCACCGACCGCATTCTCCACCGGCGTGGCACACAGGAGACGATGCTGCTCGGCTCGGCGACGATGCGCCCGATGATCGAGCGGCTGCTGCCCGGCACCAATTTCATCACCCGGCCGCGCTTTTCAAAGCTGACCTTCTCCGGCAGCAAGAAGCTGACACGCCTGCAGCCACGCACGGCAGTGGTCGCCTTCTCGGCGGAGACGGTCTACGGCATTGCCGAACTCATCCGCCGACAGCGGGGCGGTGCCGCCGTGGTGCTCGGCGCTTTGTCGCCGCGCACCCGGAATGCGCAGGTGGCTCTCTACGAATCCGGCGACGTGGACTTCCTGGTAGCCACCGACGCGATCGGCATGGGCCTCAATATGGATGTGGACCACATTGCCTTTGCCCAAGCGCGCAAATTCGACGGCTTCAATTTCCGAGACCTGACGCCGGCCGAGCTTGCCCAGATCGCGGGGCGCGCCGGCCGGCACATGAACGATGGCACGTTCGGGGTCACGGGCGAGGTCGAGCCATTTTCGCGCGAGGTGGTCGACCGGATCGAGAACCACAATTTCGAGCCGGTGCGCACTCTGCAGTGGCGCAACAAGGAGCTGGACTTTACCTCGATCGACGCATTGCTACGCAGCCTGGCTGAGAGCCCGGCCGTTGCGGGCCTGATGCGCGCCCAGTCCGGCGCCGATCAGATGGCGCTGGAATATCTCTCGCGCGATCCGGACATAATGGACCGCGGGCGCGGGCGCGAGGCGGTGGCCAAGCTGTGGGAGGTCTGCCAGATCCCCGATTACCGCAATACCATGGGCAGCGATCACGCGAACCTTGTGGCGCGGGTCTATGGCTTCTTGTCATCGCCTGAAGAACGCATCCCATCAGACTGGTTCGCGCAGCAGTTGCGTTCAGCGGACAGTATTGAGGGCGATATCGATACACTTGCCACCCGAATCGCCCATGTGCGCACGTGGACCTTCATCGCCAACCGCAATGATTGGCTGGCGGACGCAGAAGAGTGGCGCGAGAAGACCCGCGCCATAGAGGACCGGCTGTCGGACGCGCTGCATGAGCGGCTGTCGCAGCGGTTCATCGATCGCCGCACCAGCGTGCTCATGAAACGCATGCGGGAAAAGGAGCGGCTGGCCTCCTCTGTAGAGACCGGCGGCGAAATCATGGTGGAAGGCGTGTTCGTAGGCCATATAAAAGGCTTTCACTTTGTGCCAGATACCAGCGGCGACACATCTGAAGGGCGAACCTTGCGGGCAGCTTCCATGAAAGCCGTTGCAGCTGAAATTTCCGATCGCGCCAAGCAACTCGTTGATGATCGGGTCGAACTCTTCGGGCTCACCCGGACCGGCGCGGTCACGTGGCGTGCCGCCAAGGTGGCGCAGTTGGTGGCCGGCTCTCACATCCTAAAGCCGCGGGTGGAGCTGATTGCCGATAATCAGCTCTCGGGGCCGGACCGGGAAGCGGTGCAGAAACGGCTCGAGCAGTTCGTCGAACACCGTATCGGCGAGGTGCTCAAGCCGCTGGTGCAGCTGGAAGCGGCTCAGGACTTGCAGGGCTTGGCGCGCGGTTTCGCGTTCCGGCTGGTCGAGCAGCTCGGCAATCTGAAACGCGACGAGATCAGGGAAGAAGTCAAGCTGCTGGACCAGGAAGCGCGTGCCGGGCTGCGCCGCTATGGTGTGCGCTTCGGCGCCTTCCACGTCTTCCTGCCGCTGTTGCTCAAGCCGGTCGCCGCCGAACTCAAGGTTCTGCTATGGGGCCTTCAGGAGCAGCAGGCTGGCCGGCTGGAGATCGCTGCCCTGCCAGAGCTGCCGCCGCAGGGATTGACGTCCGTGGTGGTGGATCCGACGGCGCCCAGGGGCTTCTATCACGCTGCCGGTTTCCGTATCTGCGGCACCCGGGCCGTGCGCATCGACATGCTCGAGCGGCTTGCGGACATCATCCGCCCGCGGGTGTTCTGGAAACCGCAAGCGGAAGGTGACGTGCGGCCGGCCGGTTCGGTCGAAGGCGGCGGCTTCACGGTCGTGCCGGACATGATGTCGCTGGTGGGCTGCTCGGGTGAGGAATTTGCCGGCATCCTGCGTGCGCTTGGCTTCCGGTCGGAACGGCGCAAGCCTACGCCACAGCCGGTCAATGCGGCAGAGGAGCCGAAGCCCACCGCTGTGGCGCCTACTGCGGCGACGCCCGCTGACGCACCCTCCTCTGAGGAGGCTGAGACTGATTTGGCGCCGGGTGAGGCCGCGCCAGCGGCTTCCGAAGCGGGTAAGACACCTGGGCTACCCGATGGTCAGCAGGCAGCGATCGAGCAGGATGTCACGGCCGCCTCTGCCGAAGTGCCGGCGCTCGCGAACGTTGAGTCCGAACCTGGCGGGCAGGCGGCCGCCTCACCCGCCGCGACCGAAGCGGAGGCGGGCGCTTCACCCGCTGGCAAAGTGGATGCCGCGCGCAAGGAGCCGGTCGAGATCGAGGTCTGGTGGCCGAAGGATGCGGGACCGTTCAAGCGCCAAGGCCAGCAGGGCATGGAGCATAATCGCTCCCGGCGAGGCGGGCCACACCGGCATCGGGCGGATCGTGCTGGACCGGAGGGTGCTGGAGCGAGACCGGGCGGCGGCGCTGACGAGCCCAGGCGCGGCAGACAGGGCCACGACCGGCAAGGGCCGCGCGAGCAGCGGCCGGACGGTGGACGACCGAACCAGCAGCGGGCCGAGCGACAGCATCGAGGCGATCAGCACCACCAGGGGCAGCATCGGGATGGCCAGCGCACAGAGAAGGGCAAGCCGCGTGGCGATGAGCGCCCGCATCGGCAAAGGCGCGAGGAGGCAGCGCGCGCCGATTCGCCTTTCGCCGTGCTCGGTGCCCTCAAGGCCGAGCTGCTGCAGCGGCAGAACGGCAAGGGCGGTCAATGACCGATCCCGGTCAGCGGATCGACAAATGGCTCGTATACGCTCGTCTGGTGAAAACGCGCAGCCTGGCCGTCGAGCTGCTGGAGCATGGCCGGGTCCGCGTCAACCGCGAGCGGATGAGGAAGCCGAGCCATGTTATTTCGCCTGGCGACATCCTCACTCTGTCGCTGCCCGGTCGGGTGAGAGTTCTGCGCGTCCTGCGCTGTGGCGAGCGGCGTGGGCCGGCACGGGAAGCACAAACGCTCTATCAAGAGCTCACCCTGCAGGCAGAGGACGGGATAAGCCCCCTTCCCTTCTCTAATCGCGAATAATGCGCGCGGGCGGCGATGCTGCACTTGCGTGATTGCCGCGCGGGGCACTAAAGAGGCGGCGGAAGACATTATCTCCTCGCAGGGAACACTAGCGATTCGCAGGGGCGCGCGGGCCGCGAACCTCGGAGCTGAATGATCACCGGAGCCTAGGATGACTTACGTCGTCACCGACAATTGTATCAAATGCAAATATACGGATTGCGTGGAAGTGTGCCCCGTCGACTGCTTCTACGAAGGCGAGAATATGCTGGTGATCCACCCGGACGAGTGTATCGACTGCGGCGTATGCGAGCCGGAGTGCCCAGCTGAAGCGATCAAGCCGGACACGGAGCCCGGCCTGGAGCAGTGGCTGGAGGTGAACAGGAAGTTTGCCAGCGAGTGGCCCAATATCACGACGAAGAAGGACCCCCCACCCGAGGCCGAGGCATTTGACGGGGTGGAAAACAAGTTCGAGAAGTACTTCTCGCCGGAACCGGGGGAGGGTGACTGAACGTCGCAGCTCTGTGCTGGCGTGGTTAACGATTCGCACGGCATGCGGCAAGCCGCGAATCGCAGTGCACGGCCGGAAAGCAGCCATTTTGCGTGGTTAACACGAAGCTTAGGCGTGGTTAAAGCATTTTTTGGACAGGGCTTCAAATTGCCCGGCGATTATGCTATATTTTTTTACGGTTACAAAAACAACCACCCAGGAACGCAGCCGAGCTTTCTTAATGGCTCGGATTTTTTTCGCCAAAGTTGATCGAAGTTCGTGAACTCGAGCTCTGATTTGCGAAAGAGATCCGGGGAGTCTTGGTTAATTCATCTCTTTGCGCCGCAAAGGGGTGTTGCGCTGTTTACACGGCGAATGTTGGATCGGTAGGCGGCGTTTCATACGTCACCTTTGATCATTCCTGGGCCCATGATGTTCAGGGCGGCGATAGGTGGAGAGTATGGCAGCACAAAAAAAGTCGGATCGCAATCTCAGGTTCAAGGCGAACGAGTTCGTGGTCTATCCGGCCCATGGCGTCGGTAAGATCGTGGACATCGAGGAACAGGAGATCGCTGGCGCGAAGCTCGAGCTTTACGTGATCGACTTCGACAAGGAGAAGATGCGGCTGCGCGTACCCACGAGCAAGGTGGATGCAGTCGGCATGCGGAAGCTGTCGGATGCGGACAAGATTGAGCAGGCGCTCAAGATTCTGAAGGGCCGTGCCCGGGTCCGCCGTACCATGTGGAGCCGCCGCGCCCAGGAATACGAAGCGAAGATCAATTCAGGCGATATCATTGCGGTGGCCGAGGTGGTGCGTGACTTGTTCCGGTCGGACCGCCAGCCGGAGCAGTCATATAGTGAGCGACAGCTCTATGAGGCCGCCCTCGACCGCATGGCACGCGAGGTGGCGGCGGTGAAGTCGCTCGATGAGCAGGCGTCCATCAAGGAGATCGAAAACCTGCTGCTGACCAGCCCGAAGCGTGTGAAGGGCACTGAAGGCGAAAGCGAGATCGAGGTGGACGACGCCACCACTGAAGAAGCTGCCTGAACACCCGCCTCATTGAGGAACAGGAAGGCGCGGTCCCCATACGGCCCGCGCCTTTTTCGTACGTGAAGCATGCCTGCCCTTATTCAGTGGTTTTTCCGCCGGCCGATTGAGAGTATAAGGCTTCGCACCGTCCGGCGGCGGTTTCAGGGTAGTATTGCGTCCCGGTAGCTCAGCAGGATAGAGCGGCGGTTTCCTAAACCGTAGGTCAGGGGTTCGAATCCCTTCCGGGACGCCAAACCGCGGCAACACGGCACCAGCTGGCCTGCGGTTGCGGCGAAGTCGCCAGGCTACGGTTCATCGCGGGGCAACCTCATGCATCAGATCGTGGCAGAACTGCGGGTGTATAAGCCAGGCAGCCGCTTGCACCGGCACGACTACCATCAGGTGATCCTACCTCGTCGCGGCGCAATGAGCCTGGACATCGAACACCGGGCCGGCGTGGTGAGGCAGGGCGTAGGGGCTGTGGTCGTCGCCGGCGAAACCCATGCGTTCAGCGCGGACGCTGCCGACAGCTTCGTGGTCGCCGATCTGCCGGCTCGGGATGGGGTGCTGCCGGAGGTCATGGCAGACCGATTCGTACATTCGCCTTTCTTCGTCATTGACAGAGCAGTCCAGGGTCTCGTTGATTTTCTCGCGATCCGATTGAGCAGGGAAGCGCTGACCGGCGACCTGCTTGTCAGTTGGAGCAAGCTGTTGTTCGGCGCGCTTGCTGAACAGGCGGGCCTTGCCGCGCGCGCCGGCACGCTCGATGGCGCCGGGCGGCGGTCGCGGCTGTTTGAGCAAGCCATGGCCTATATGCGCGCAAGACTTCACCATCCTATTGGGGTGCGCGATATCTCGGCGGCATGCGGTGTGAGCGAGAGAGCGCTTCATCGGCTGTTCAAGATGCATGCGGGGCAAAGCCCGTACATGGTGCTGGCAGAGTTGCGGCTGGAGGCGGCTTGCAAGCTGCTGATGGATACAGACCTGCCAATCGCGGAGATCGCCTTGCGCAGTGGCCATTCCGATCAGAGCGCGCTGACGCGCCGGCTGCGTCTCAGCCATGGCATCACGCCCGCCGCTTTCCGCCGTTGCCTCCACCGGCAATAGGCAGCGCGGATTCTGCATAAGCCCAGTCCGATCCAATCAAGCCAAATAGGCTGCTCCTGGTTTAAGGGGGGCCGCATGGAACAGGCTGACCGAGGCTGGGCAGATGAACACGACGGGATCTCGCGAGCGACGCGGCACCGCCATTGGCTTAGTGGCGATCCTATTATGGTCGAGCTTGGCCCTGCTCACTGTGAAGGCTGATGGTGTCCCCCGTTTCGAGCTGCTGGCGCTGACCTTCGGCACGGCTTTCATCGGCGGTATGGTTGTGCTTGGCCTGCAGGGACGGCAGGGCCTGCGCCAATTGAAACAGCCGCGCAAAGCGTGGCTCGCCGCATTTCTGGCAATCTTCGCCTATCACGTGCTCTATTTCTTTGCGCTAGCGAACGCACCAGCCGCCCAAGCGAGCCTCATAGCTTTCCTGTGGCCGCTGCTGCTGGTGCTCCTCTCCGTGGCCGTGGGCGGACGACGGTTGCGCCCCACCCATTTGTTTGGCGCCGTGCTGGGACTCTCGGGCACCGCCACCCTGCTGATCGGACGAGACGCAGGGCCGATTGAGCCCGATGCTCTTGCCGGCTATATCGCAGCCCTGGCTTGTGCCTTCGTGTGGGCCGGCTATTCCGTCCATAACAGGCGCTTCGATCAGACGCCCAGCAGCATGTTGGTGGGCGTATGCGGCGTTGTGGCGGCGGCTGGGGCCCTCTGTCATTTCGCGCTGGAGCAGACGGTCGTGCCAGATGCGAGCCAATGGGCGGCGATTGTCGCGCTGGGGCTCGGGCCGGCAGGGCTTGCCTTCCTTGCCTGGGACCACGGCACCAAGCACGGCAATCTGCCCCTGCTTGGGGCCCTCTCCTATCTCGCACCGTTCGTGTCAACCTTGCTGCTGATCGCAGCGGGGCAAGCGGAGGCGAGCTTGCCGGTTCTGGTTGGCATGGGGCTGATCGTCGGCGGGGCGGCGGTAGCCACCCTGCGCCCTCCCTTGTTGCGCGAGCGCGCCTGAATCCTGCCGCAACGGGAACCTGGTATTGCCCTCTGCATTGCACCGGCAATGACGAGGCATCACGACATCAGCCAAGGAGGCCAGAGCCGATGAACGACTTGGCATTGCAAGAGCGCGCGACGCTCGACGGGCGACAGTTGGACGGCCGGATCGCCGTCGTGACCGGCTCGGATTCGGGGATCGGACAGGCGATCGCAAGCGCCTTCGCTGCGGCCGGAGCGGACATAGCCGTCACGTTTCATACGGATGAAAACGGTGCGCGCGAAACTGCGGAGCTGGTGGAGCAGGCCGGGCGCCGCACCCTTGTCCGGCAGCTCGATGTGCGCGATGAGGACAGTGTGGAGACACTGTTCGGGGAGCTGGAGCGAACACTCGGTGCGCCGCACATCCTGGTCAACAATGCCGGCGTCGGCTCAGGTGGTTCACCCGTTGCGGAAACCTCCACCGAGGCGTTCGACAACGTGCTCAAAACCGATCTCTATGGGCCGTTCTTCTGCTGTCGCGCCTTTATCCGCAGGCGTCAGGCGGAGGGTGGATCTGGCAAGATCATCAATATCACCTCCGTGCACGATACGATCCCGAGCCCGCGCGCGGCAGCTTATGGGGCGGCCAAAGGCGGCCTTTTGACCTTCACCCGGAGCCTGGCGCTGGAGGTTGCGCCCACAAAGATCAATGTGAACGCCATCTCACCAGGACTGATCCACACACCGATGACAGCAAAGAGGGTAGAGGATCCCGAGACGCGTCAGAAGGAGATGCCGCATATTCCCTGGCACCGCCCCGGGGAGCCGTGGGAGGTGGCGCGGCTGGCGCTCTATCTCGCCTCAAACGAGGCCGACTACGTGACCGGACAGAACTTCACCATCGACGGCGGATTGGAGATGAACTGGGGCCAGGGCGCCTGATGCGCCCCGCTCAGCATGGGAGAGTGATCATGGACGATCGCGAGCAGCGGATCCGCGAACGCGCGCACGCGCTGTGGGAACAGGACGGGCGGCCGGACGGGCGCGACCAGGAGCATTGGGAGCGGGCCGCCAAGGCCATAGAGGCCGAGGATGGCCACGCCTCGGATGCTCCAGCACCCAGTGTCAGCGGCGCCGGCCAGGCTTCCGGCTTGCAGCCGGGGGGCAGGATCCCGGGCGGCGGACCCGCCGCTGGCATGGGCAGCATCGGCGCGGGCGGTGGAACCACTGCAAACGCGCCCACCGGGTCTGCCAGACGGGTGCGTCGGTAGCGCGCGTTCACCGGCTCGGCTAAGGGTCATTCCTGCACGGGCGCGGCATCCAGCTTGCGCCGAGCGCGCTCATTGCGGAGCCTCAGCCATTCGACTGCGAGCAGCAGGAACACGGCCAGCACCGTCAGAATGGTGGCGACCGCCGTAATGGTGGGGTTGAAGTTGTCGCGCAGACTGGAAAACATCTCGCGGGGGATGGTGCGCTGGTGCGGCGCGCCGAGCAGCAGCACGATAACTACTTCATCAAGCGATGTGGCGAAGGCGAAGAGCGCGCCCGAGAGCACCCCGGGACGCACCAGGGGCAGCATTATCTTGCGGAAAACCACGAGCGGTGCTGCCCCAAGGCTCGCCCCGGCGCGCGCCAGCGTGCGGTCGAATGAGGCGAGGGCTGCCCCGACCGTGACCAGCACGAAGGGCGCGCCTAAGGCCGCGTGCGCAAGAATCAGGCCGGTGTAGGTCTGGGTGAGTCCCAAGGGCGCGAAGAAGAAATACAGCCCCACCGCGACGATCACGATCGGCACGATCAACGGCGAGAGGAGGAGCGCGGTCAGTACCGCCTTGCCGCGGAAGTCGGCAAGCTGCAGGCCTATAGCGGCAAGCGTGCCGAGGACGGTCGCGATCAGCGTGGCGGGTATGCCGATGAGGAACGAATTCTTGAGCGCGATGCGCCATTTCTCGCTGGAAAACACCGCCTCGTACCACCTCATGGTGAAGCCGCGCAGCGGATAAGTGAGGAACTGCGAATCGTTCACCGAGAGCGGCAGGATGGCGAGGATCGGTGCGATCAGGAAGAACAGCACCGCGATAGCGATGACGCGCAGGACCCAGCCCGCCACTACTTCGGTTCTGGTGAGAGCGGCGTGGCGCATGGCTTAGCCCAGCCTGATCTGGCCGAGATTGGTGAGGCGTGCGTAGAGCGCGTAAAGGATGGCCGTTGCCACCAGCAGCAACACACCGAGCGCCGCCGCCAAGCCCCAGTTGGCGCTGGAGGTGGTGTAGTAGGCGATGAAATAAGCAAGCATCTGGTCATTGGCGCCGCCGACCAGGGCGGGTGTGACGTAGTAGCCGAGCGACATTATGAACACGAGCAGCGTGCCAGCGGCCACACCGGGAAAGGTCTGCGGCATGTAGACCCGGAAGAAGGCGATGGCCGGATGGGCGCCGAGCGAGACCGCGGCGCGCATATAGGCGGGTGGCACGGCCTTCATGCTGGCGATGATCGGCAGCACCATGAAAGGCAGTTGCACGTGCACCATGGCGATAAGCACGCCGATGCGGTTGTAGATCAGGCGCACCGGCCCATCGGTGAGGCCGGATGCCCGGAGCAGGTCATTGACGAGGCCCTGGTCCTGGAGCAACACGATCCACGCAGCGGAGCGCACCAAGAGCGATGTCCACAAAGGCAGGAGCACCAGGATCATCAGCAGGTTGGCGCTGCGGGCGGGGGCATTGGCGACGTAATACGCCAGCGGATAACCGAGCAGCAGGCACAGCAGGGTCACCGATACGGACATGAGTGCCGTGCGCTGGAGCACAGTGAGATATAGTGATTGGTCCGGCGGGCGCGAGGTGATGCGATCCGCCGCATCACGCTCCAGGTCAACGGCCGTAAGTAGATAGAAATCAGTGAGTGGCCCGGCGGCATGAGCGAGCGCGATCCAGGTTTTCTGCTTGCCCCAAGCCGGATCCTCGGACATGAGCGTGTCGCGCCAGGATGCCGGTTCGCCCTGGAGCTTGCGTAGAGCCCGGCCGGTGTTCATCACCAGGCTGCGGCCATCGGACAGAGCGTAATTGAGCCGCCGAGCGGGGCCGGCGATGGTGCGCGCTTCGGCAGAGGCTCTGATGTCTCGGCCGAGGGCGGCGAACATTGCCTCGTCAGGCGGCGACGACCGGTCCCACGCCCGCAGGACGACGGCTGCGTTGGGCCAAGCAGCAGCGAGATCGGGGTCGACAACCGACCGCCTCAGCATGTCGGCGATCGGCACGAGAAATGAGAACATCAGGAACAGGAACAGCGGCAGCACGAGCGCGATGGCGGCGAGCTGCCGACGGCGCCCGGCGCGCCTGAGGTCGCGTCGGAGCCGTGCTGCCTCCGCACCTGTCCTGACGGTCTGCCGTGGTGCGACCTCAACCGACGCCGAAGACACGCCTGCCACGGATCAGCTTGAGGCCCAGGTATTGAACCGCTCGGTCAGCCGATCGATGTTCTCGATCCAGAACTCGTCCGAAATGTGCAGGACATTGGCGAAGTTCTCCGGTGCCGTCGGCAAGTCGGCGAGCCGCTTGGGATCGATCAGCTTGTCGGCTCCCTTCGCCGTCACGCCATAGGCGATCGCTTCCGGTAGCTTCGCCTGGTTCTCGGGCTTGCCGACGAAAGCAAGGTACTGGAGCGCCTGCTCCTTGTTGGGCGAGGTCTTGAGAATCACCCAGCTGTCGAGGGTATAGAGCGCTCCGTCCCATTGGATGCCGAAATTGCGGCCGTCATTGCGGTTGGCGGCATCGATGCGGCCATTATAGGCCGAGGTCATTACCACCTCGCCGGAGGCGAGGAGCTGCGGCGGCTGTGCGCCGGCCTTCCACCAGATGATGTCCTGCTTGATGCTGTCGAGCTTCTTGAAGGCGCGGTCCACGCCCTCAGGTGTCGCGAGCACTTCGTAGACCTTGTCAAGCGGCACGCCGTCGGCGATCAGGGCGATCTCCAGGTTGATCTTGGGGCCCTGGCGAAGGGCTCGCTTGCCTGGGAATTTCTGGGTGTCGAAGAAATCAGCCCAGCCCTTCGGCTCCTCCTTGAGCTTGTCTTTGTCATAGGCCAGCACGTTGTCATAGACGATGGCGCCGACGCCGCACTCGCTCACCGCGGATGGGATATAGGCGTCCTTGCCGCCGATCTTCGACCAGTCGAGCGGCTCATAGAGCCCTTCGTCGCAGCCGATGGTCAGCTCCTCGCTTTCAACCTGGACCACGTCCCAGCCGGAATCGGTGCCGCCTTCGACTTTCGAGCGCAGCACGCCAATGCCGCCGTCCCAGCTCTCATCGATCAGCTGTATGCCGGTCTCCTTGGTGAAGGGCTCGAAATAGACCTTCTTCTGCGCCTCCTGATAAGCGCCGCCCCAGGACACGACCGTGAGCGGCCGCTGCTGCGCCTCGGCGACCGAGAAGGCGATGCCAGCCGTTATGCCGAGCGCGAGCAAGCCACCGGCTCGTGCAAGTCTGTTCTTCATTTCACAACCTCCCTTTTTCATCCCCTGTGGTGTCTTCACCTACGCCGCGGCCAAAGCCCGCGCGTCCCTCGCATTCCAGCCGAGGCGAACCTTCATGCCCAGTGTGGTCCCCTGGGCGTGCCGCACCGGTGCTTTCACGACCAGTTCCTGTCCGTTTGCGGCGTCGAGCTGCAGCCGTACGTGATCACCGTGATAAATGACACCGGTGACAGTCGCGTCCATCTCATTGTCGAAGCCCGCGTCTTGGTCCGCCAGGAAAATGGCCTCGGGGCGGATGGAAACGAGCACATGGTCGCCGCGCGCGAGACCCGGCGCGGGATCGCAGATGATGCGGTGGCCGGCGCGGGTCACGGCCACACCACGCCCGCTCTGGACGCTGTCGAGCGTCGCATCGATCTTGTTGTTCTCGCCGATGAACTGGGCGACGAAGGCAGAAATCGGGCGCTCGTAGATTTCGCGCGGGCTGGCGATCTGCTGAATGCGGCCCTCGTTGAACACCGCCACCCGGTCCGACATGGTGAGGGCCTCGCCCTGGTCGTGGGTGACATAGATCACAGTGACCCCTAGCCGATCGTGCAGGCTCTTGATCTCGTATTGCATGTGCTCGCGCAGCTGTTTGTCCAGCGCACCCAGCGGCTCGTCCATCAGCACGAGCTTGGGCTCGAAAATGAGAGCACGGGCCAGGGCGATGCGCTGCTGTTGGCCACCGGAGAGCTGTTGCGGCATGCGTCCGCCCAAGTCGCTCAGCCGCACCATGTCGAGGGCGTTGGCAACGCGCTCGGTGCGTTCCCTTTGGCCGATGCCGCGCACGCTCAAGGGAAAGGCCAGGTTCTCCGCAACAGTCATGTGAGGGAAGAGCGCGTAGTTCTGGAAAACCACTCCAATGCCGCGCTTGTAGGGCGGCACGCGAGTGATGTCCTCGCCTGCGATCGAGATCGTGCCGCGGGTGGGTAGCTCGAAGCCGGCAAGCATCATCAGCGCGGTTGTCTTCCCTGACCCAGATGGCCCCAGGAGCGTCAAAAACTCGCCTTTTTGAACATCAAGGTTGAGGTCTTGGATGACCAGCGTGATGCCATCATAGGTCTTTTCGACCCCGGTGAAGCGCACCAGGATATCCGGTTCAGGCGCTGGTACAGGGTCGCGTTGCGTCTTTGCGTAGGATTGCGCTTGGACCAAGCTTGCGAGCTCCGCGATGGGCTAGGCATGGTGGTGTCGGTTACCCCCTAATCAATACCGATTTTGCCCGGCAATCAACGCTATGCCTGTGCTTCGGCCGTGGCCTACGACCATGGTATGAGGTTGAGATGGCGGGAGCCCTATGCGGGCGAGCCCACCTGCGGTATTGGTGTTGCCGCAGCTTCCGCTCTGCCCCGACCCGACTTGGTCCTGTCCCAAATGGCTCTGCAGCGTACTATCGAGATCCTCGACCAGCTCATCGGCTTTCCCACCGTCAGCCGGGATTCCAACCTCGATCTGATCCGCTATATCAAGGGTTTTCTCCGCCAGATCGGTATCGAGGCGCGCGTCATTCACGACGAGACGGGCAGCAAGGCCAATCTCTATGCCGTGATCGGGCCGGCTGATGTTCCGGGCGTCATGCTTTCCGGCCATACGGATGTGGTGCCCACGGAGGGGCAGTCCTGGTCGAGCGATCCGTTCCGCATGGTGCAGCGGGACGGACGCCTCTATGGCCGGGGTACGGCTGACATGAAGGGGTTCATCGCCTGCGTGCTGACTATGGCTGAGGAAAGCGTTGGTCGTGCCTTGCGCCGGCCTTTGCACCTCGCCTTCAGCTATGACGAGGAGGTGGGCTGCATCGGGGTGCGCCGGCTGATCGACCATATGGCGGGCAGCAGCACCCTCCCTGCCCTTTGCATCGTGGGCGAGCCGACCTCCATGCGCACGGTGATCGCGCATAAGGGCAAGGTCGCGGGCCGCATCAGCTGCACCGGACACGAATGCCATTCGAGCCATGCGCCCAGCGGACTCAATGCCATCTATATGGCGTCCGACATGGTCGCGCATCTCCGGGCGCTGCAGGACGACATCGTGGCAGGCGGGCAGCATGATGCGGAGTTCGAGGTGCCGTTCACCACGCTCCATGTGGGCACCATTCACGGCGGCACGGCGCTCAATATCGTACCGCGGGACTGTGCGTTGGATTTCGAGATCCGCAGTCTGCCTGGCGAGGACCCGCAACCGCTGCTCGATCGGATCCGGGACAAGGCCGAGCAGATGAGCCGGACGGTGCAGGTCCGGTTTCCCAACAGCGGCGTTGCAGTTGACATCACCAACGAATACCCGTCGCTGAACACCGCGCCCGATGACGAGGCGGTTGCCACCGTCACCCGGCTTACGGGCGTCAACAGCCTAGGCAAGATCGCGTTCGGCACGGAAGGCGGCCTATTCCGCCAGCGGCTCGGCATCCCCACCGTGGTTTGCGGGCCGGGCAATATCGAGCAGGCGCACAAGCCGGACGAATATGTGGCGGCCGGTCAGCTCGCTGCCTGTACGACCATGCTCCGCCGGCTGCTGGACCAGCTAGCGTGAAGATGCCGCGTCGCTCCTGGATGCCGGGCGGGAGTGTGTAATGACGTTTTTTAATTATTCAGCTATTTACGTCATGCCAGCCTTGAGCCGGCATCCAGGGTCGCACGGCACAAGCTTTCCCCTTGGCCCCTGGATTGCCGCGTCAAGCGCGGCAATGACGAATTCCTAGGGCAACCGGGAAGCCTTAGTCCCAAGGCGCCATGCCCGGCAGGTTGCCGTCGGCGGTGAGTTTGCGGCAGTGTTCCTCGAAAGCCTCGGTGGCGCGGGTGCGGCGCAGGCCTTTCAGCGTAGCCATGCCGAGCACCATGGGCTTGTAGTCACCCTCCAGCCGCACATAGGCCAGCGGCTTGCCATTGACGGCCGCCTTGTTTAGCGGGCGCGCGGTGAGCAACGAAAAGCCGAAGCCGCTCGCCACGTAGCTGCGCACCGTATCGGGGAATTCGGAGCGGGCGGCGATATTCGGAGTGAGGCCTGCACGCGCGAACAGCGAGAGGAAATATTCGCGGCTCAGGGGCAGGTCCAGCAGGATGAAGGGCTCCTCCGCGAGGCGCGACAACGGCAGCGACTTGTGCTTGGCCAAGGGATGGTCGGCGGCCAGGAGCAGGTAAGAGGGCAGCTCGGCCAGGGGCTCGAACGCGATGTCCTCGGTGACGTTCAGGGAATAGGTGATGGCGAGGTTGATCTCCGCCCGCCGCAACTTGGCCAGCAACGACGCCTCGTCCCCCTCCACCACCCGCAGCTTCACCTCCGGATATTGGGCAAGGAAGCGCTTGCACAGCTCGGGAATGATCAGCGGAGCATAGGTCTGGAATGTGCCGATATGGAGAGGGCCGGTGACGGTGGTCGCCACCTGGTCGGCAATTGAGTGCAGCTCCTCCGCCTGCTGGAGCAGCGCCTTGGCGGCCTGAAGAAAGCGTTCGCCCGCCGGCGTGAGCGACAGGCCCTGGGCGTGATGGCGCACGAACAGCTGCAGCCCGAATTCGGCCTCGAGCTGGGAAATGGCCGCAGAGATCGAGGGCTGGGAAATATTCACCCGTTCGGACGCGAGCGTCACGCTTCCGGTCTCGCCGGCCGCCACGAAATAGGCGAGCTGCCTGAGCGTGAAGCGCATGGTGAAGTTGTAACTTTCCGACGAAATCACCGGGTGTGCCCAGCCGGAACGGTGCCGGAACCGCGGAAGCACCGCGGCCCGGCGATAATTGACGCCTGGGACGGCGAGATGATCCGTCCCGTGATCGTGCCGGTCAAGCGCGTTTGCGGCTCAGAGGTCCCCCGGCACACCATAAGAGGGAGCAGAGGCCGGGTTGAGCGCCCTGGCCACATAGTCCTCCATCTGCGGCTTCCACAAATCCCAGAGGCGGGCAAGCTCGCCAATCGGGTCCGTCTCGTGCCAGTCCACCCGCAGGTCGGCAATGGGCCAAGCCACATCGCGCACAAGCAGCATGCCCACCGAATGCACCGGCCCCTCTTCCCCGCCCGCATCGAGGGCGGCCTGCATGACGGCGATCAGGCGGTCGCCCAAGGGGGCATCCGCCATGGCCTGGAACGTCTCCACCATGCGCTCGGGCACGGCCTCGCTCGATAGGAGGTTGCCGGCGGCGACCACGTCCTGCGCGGCGACGGTGCGATGGCGGCCCAAGGTCTTCGCACCGGAGAAGGCTGCGGTGTTGCCGTTGCAGTCAACCAGGGCCAGCTGCCGATAGTCGATATGCTTGGCCCCCTCGCGCAGGCGTTCCAGCGCCTGCTCGGCCGAAAGGCCCGAGGCCATGAGGTCGAGGCCGCGCGGGCCCAGGGTGGGGTCGGTGATGTTCTGGGTCGCCACGACGCCGACACCGGCGCGGGCATGGGCGCAGCGGGCGGCAACGCAGGGGCTCGACGATGATACGGCGATGCCGAACATGCCGGTTTTGGCGCAGCGCGCCGAGACGGAAAAGGTCATGGACTAAACCCCCTGTTCACTCACGCCTTGCAGATACGGCAATCAGTCCGGAATCACGGCGGTGACCTCGATCTCGACCACCCATTCCGGGCGTGCCAGCGCCGGCACGACCAGGCCGGTGGAGCACGGAAAGACGCCCTTCAGCCACTTGCCCATCTCCTGATAGACCGCCTCGCGGTAGCGAATGTCCGTGAGATAGACCACGATGCGGCAGATATGGGAGAGATCGCTGCCCGCCTCCTCCAGCAGCAGCTTGATGTTCTCCATGGCCTTTGCGGCCTGAGCACCGGGGTCGCCTACGTGCAGGCTTTCGCGCGTGTCCAGGTCCTGGGAGACCTGGCCGCGCAGAAAGACCATGGTGCCGCGCGCGACCACGCCCTGGGAGAGGTCGTTGTTCAGCTTCTGCTCGGGATAGGTGTCCTTGGTGTTGAACGGCCGGAGGCGCTTGTGGATCATGGTCGCGAGATCTCGTTCAGAATGACGGAATGAGAACCGCGCCGGCTGATTACCGACGCGGCTGGTGAAGCTATTCGGCTGCGGCTTTCGGCCGGCCATAGACCCGGTCGGACAAGCCGGCCGCTTCCTTGGTAAAGCGCAGCGGCTCGTTCCAGTCGAAGTTCCGATAGACCGCCGCCAGGTGCGCGAAAGGCGGGGACTGGGCGAAGAGCTGGAAGGTCAGCCTATGGCCGGCATAATCGGAGTTCAGCAAATCGCGGGCGAAGGCCAGCAGCTTGCGGCGATCATCCGCGTGCCATTCGTCATTGAGCGTGTAGTACTTGTTGAGCCATTTGCCGGCTTCCGGATCGCGGAAGCTCGCCGCATCCGGCGTGACGCAGATCTGCCCGCCGCACAGCTCACGCGCGATATGCATCATGTGATGCAGCTGACTGCAGGCGAAGACGCGGCCGGTCATCAGGAAAGTCTGGTTGGGCATCAGCAGGCCGGCGGGGCTGCGCTCCGCATTGGCAATGGCGGCGGTGAGATGGGCGTCGATGCCGGCGCGGTAGCAGGCGAGTTCCGCCAGCTTCTCCTGCACGGCCTGCTGCTTCTCCAGCCCGGTCTGCTTCACGTTCCATAAGGCCGCACCGATCATCATGTCGGCCAGCTTCAGGTTGCGCTGCACGAAGGCAAAGGCGGAATAGCGGTGCAGGGTGGCGCGGATGAAGGCGGCCGCCCGGGTGTGCTGGTAGAACAGCACGTTCTCCCAAGGAATCAGCACGTCGTCATAGACAACCAGGGTATCGATCTCGTCGAACTTGTTCGACAGCGGATAGTCTTCCGCCGGGGCGCGGCCGGCAAAGCCGGTGCGGCAGATGAAGCGCAGATTGGGCGAGGACAGATCGCAGATGAAGCCGACCGCGTATTCAGACAGCTTGTCATCGCCCCAATTGGCGATAGTGGGCTTGGTGAAGGCCTGGTTCGCGTAAGCGGCGGCAGTCTCGTATTTGGCGCCGCGCACCACGATGCCCGCATCGGTCTCCTTCACCACATGCAGCAGCATGTCCGGGTCCTGCTCCTGCGGACGCTTGGAGCGGTCGCCCTTGGGGTCGGTGTTGGCGGAGACGTGGAACGGGTCGTTCTTGATGACGAGATTGATGTGCCGCTCGATATTCTCGGCAAAGCGCGGGTCAACCTCGTTGAGCACGTCCTTGCCGTCAAACAGCGACCACATCTCGCCGACAGTCTCGTCGCCCACGCGAGTGACGACGCCCTTGATGTCGTCCAGCACGACATCGGTGGCACGGCGCTTGTCGTGCCAGTCCTGCTGGGTATAGGGCAGCTTGAGGCCGACGGCGAAGCGCTCGCCGTTCTCCTCATAGGTCATGACGTCCTGGGTGGCCGGCTCGTGGGCCATATCATAGATGCGGGCGCGGATGTCCACGAGCGGTTTGAACATGGGATGCTTGGTCACGTCAGTGACCCGCTCGCCATTGATCCAGATGCGCCGACCGTCGCGGATCGAGTCGCGATATTGATTTCCGGTCCTGATCATTCGGTGCCTTTCCTGGCGGTCTCTTTCGGTGTTGGTTGCTCAGCTGGCCTTGGTGAGAGCCGCCGGGCTGCAATAGGCTCTGCGGCAGTGGGCGAGCGGCTTGCCCTCACCGGCATGGGTGCTCAGTACGCGGCCGATAAAGATCTTGTGCGTGCCTGCGTCATGGGCGGCATCGAGCACGCAATCGAAGCTCGCAACCGCGCCGGGCAGAATGGCCGCCCCGGTCACCCCGGTATGCCACTCGGCGCAGGCAAAGCTGAACGGCTCGTGTGTTCGGGACCGGCCGGCGAACACATCCGAGATATGAGCCTGATGGTCGGCCAGCAGGTTCACGCAGAAGATGCCGTTGGCGAGGATCGCGTCGGCGGCCGGGCTGCGCCGGTTGACGCAGGAGAGGATCATGGGCGGGTCGGCCGAAACGGAGGCCACCGCGCTGACCGTAACCCCGTAAAGCCCCGCCGGACCGCTGGTGGTCACCACGTTGACGCTGGTCACCGCACCGCTCATGGCCGCCAGAAACGCATCGCGATCCGCCGTAGGCAAATCGTGTAGTCCTTCATGAGAATGTGGGACCTGGTGTGCCATCGACGTTCTCAGCATGACCGAGCCCTCCAAGATATTGTCCGCGATCCAGTACCGCAGAAGGGGAAAGATCGACGGCCCCTATTAGGCCCCAGAATGCTGGTTCAGTATATTATTTCTTGCGAATGCAGAGCTTCAAGTTTTCCAATGCCAACGAGGGCTCGCGAAGCTTGGGTCAGGGCCCCGAGTTGCCGGGTTAAGCCCGGCAACCACGCAGGGCTGGTGCAGCTCACTTGTGATCGGTCCAGGCGCCGCCCTTCACCTCCTTGATCTGGATCTCGACCGGGATCTGGGTCTGGCCTTGCTCATCGAAGGTGGTGGTGCCGAGCACGCCGTCATAGCTGATATTGCGGATTGCCTTGGCCAGCGCTGCCTTGTCCTTCGGGCCGTTGGCGCGGATCACCTCCAGCAGGATGTTGGTCGCGTCATAGGCGTATTTGGTATAGGGGCTTTGCGGCTCGGCGAATTTGCGCGCCTCGTAGTCCGCGTTCATCTTGTCGTATTTGGCGTTGCTTTGCGACTTGGGGTAGCTGACCATGGTGCCTTCGGCCGCATCGCCAGCGATCTTGATGAATTCCGGGTCATAGAAGCCGGAAATGCCGATCATCGGCACGTTGAGGCCCAGCTCGATCATCTGCTTGCGCAGGATGCCTGCTTCGGTGATCACGCCGCCGAAATAGACAGCATCGGGCGATAAGGACTTGATGCGGGTGAGCACGGCGCGAAAATCGGTGGTGCCGACGGGGAAGGCTTCGCTCGCCACCACCTCGCCGCCGGCATCCCTATAGAACTGGCCGAACCACTGGGTATTGGCTTTGCCATAGTCGCTGGTGTCGGAAATGATGGCGATCTTCTTGGCGCCGAGGTCCTTGGCAGCCCACTCGGCCAAGGGCTTGTTCTCGTTCACCAGGGTCGGCGTTACGCGGGTGACCACTGGCAGGTTCATCTCGGTGATCTTGGGGCTGATCGCACCCCAGATGATGAACGGCATCTGCGCCCGGTTGAAGACCGGGATCGTGGCCAGCGCAACCGGGCTGTTCCAATGGCCTATGGCGGCCACCACATCCCGGTCATTGACCAGCTTCAGTGCGGCGCTCACGCCGGTTTGCGGGTCGGACGCGTCGTCCAACACCACCGGCTCTACCTTGTAAGGATAACCCGAGGCATTCGCCTGCTCGATGGCCAGCAGAAAACCGTTGCGGGCACCGAGACCCTGGGGCGCGTTACCGCCGCTCAGCGGCCCTATGAAGCCCAGCTTGATGGTTTCCTGCGCTGTTGCTTTGTCTACGCCAGGCGCTGCAGTGAAAACCGCTGCGGCCGCCATGAGCGCCAGAGCCGAACGCCGCGAGGCGACCAGGCCACGCGCGATGCAATTTGTCATCTCCACACCCCATTTCCTCATGCGCTGTCGGCCAAAGGCCTTCGCCCTTTCCACCGGTCGCCAGAACCGGGAGGCCGACGCGGTATTTTTCTGGCTAAAGCAGGATGCATTGAGGCTAGATACCAACAAATTCGAATTTTCCGAATTAGCGCTGCGGAAATTCCTACGCAGGTCTCTCTGGAAATCCGACTAGGCTTGGTTGCATTGGTACGGCCCGGATAAACTGCAAGCCAAGATCAGGCACCGGGTCGGGATTTGGGGTGATGAGCGGAATTCTCGTACAGCAGTTGCTGAACTGGCTGACGCTCGGCTGCATCTATGCGTTGATTGCAGTCGGCTTCAGCCTGCTATTCGGCGTGCTCAAGGTCATTCACTTCTCCCATGGCGACGTGGCGCTGGTGGCGCCCTTCTTCGCGCTGGCCATCGTGCAGGCCATGATCAGCTCGGCGGCGGGCACGATCGATCCGGCGAGCCTGATCATCGGCTGCGTGGTTGCCATCATGCTGACGGGCTTGCTGGGCGTGCTGCTCGACTGGCTGGTGATCCGCCGGTTCCGCTATGCCCCGCCAATGATGGCCCTTGTGGCCACGGTGGCGCTGGGAACGGTGTTGCGCGAGGCGGTGCGCCACCTGTTCCCCAATGGCAGCAATCCCCATGCCTTTCCGCATCTGGCCACGAGCCGGATTGCCCTGCCCGGCCTGGGCGAGGTGCCTACCTTCAGCGTGCTGGTGATCGTGGCATCCGTGCTGGCCGTGGCGCTGTTGTTCTTCATCCTGCACAGAACGACCCTGGGCGTGCGCATCCGCGCCGTATCGCAGGACCTCGAGGCGGCCCGCCTGATGGCCATTGACCCGAGCCGCATCTTTTGGGCCACCTTCTTCATCGCCTCCGCGATCGGCGCCGTCGGTGGCCTGTTCTTCGCGAGCTATGCCGGCGTGGTTCGGTTCGACTTCGGCATCCAGGCTGGGCTGATCGGGTTTTCCGCAGCGGTGGTGGGCGGTCTCGGCAGCATGGTGGGCGCCATTATCGGCAGCCTGTTGATCGCCGGGCTTGATACCATCGTGCAGGCGACCATACCGGATGGCACCTCTTACAGGCTGGTATTCGCTTTCCTGCTGGTCATCCTGGTGCTGGTGTTCAAGCCGTCCGGGCTGTTGGGCCGCGTAATCGTCGAGAAGGTCTGATGTCCATGGCATCGAATACGGCCTCAACCGCAGTGAGCCGCCGTCCGGCGGCGGTCGACCTTGTGACTGTGGCCGGCCTGGAACTCGGGGCGGCGGCCTTCCTTCGCCAGTTCCTGGTGGCGGAGGACTGGCGGGTGATCGTGGCGATCCTGGCGGTGATGGGCGCCGGCTTCGGCCTGCTGCAATGGCGGCCGCAGATCGAGCAGCGGATCATCGACAGCTTCGCTCGCTATAGGGTTTTCGCCATCGTTCTGGGTGTAGCCATCGCGATCGCTGCGCCCGTAACCATGGCTGACAACAGCTACGCCCTGCATCTGCTGATCCTCGCCCTGCTCTATGCGGTGCTGGCGCTCGCCCTCAATTTCCAGCTGGGCAGCGCCAATATCCCGAACTTCGCCACTGGCGCCTCCTATGGCATCGGCGCCTATGCCTCGGCGCTGGTGGCCATCCATTTCGGGGTGAGTTTCTGGCTGGCCCTGCCCTTCGCTGCTTTCGTGGCCACCGTTTTCGGGTTCCTGCTCGGCATCCCGTCGATGCGCACCCGGGAGAGCTATTTGGCCCTGGTGACCATCGCCTTTGGCGTGGTGATCCATCAGTTGCTCAACAACTTCGAGTGGACGGGCGGTCCGAACGGCCTGGTGGGCATTCCGGCGCCGACCCTGTTCGGCCATTCCTTCGCGTCTCCCATCGAGATCTTCGGGCTGTCGCTGCCCTCGCAGGTGAACTTCTATTACCTCTCCGCACTCCTGGTCGTGGTGGCGATCGTCTCGGCCCATCGGCTGCATGCAAGCCGGGTGGGGCTTGCCTGGAACGCCTTGCGCGCTGACGAGCTGGCGGCGCGCTGTCAAGGCATCAACGTCACCTGGTACAAGGTGCTGGCCTTCGCCGTGGATGCCTTCCTCGCCGCCTTCGCCGGCACGATCTACGCCTTTTATGTGAGCTTCATCTCGCCGGACAACTTCACTTTCCTGGTCTCGGTGACGATCATGACCATGGTGATCGTGGGGGGCATGGACAACATTCTCGGCGTGATCGTCGGCGCGTTCCTGTTGACGCTGCTGCCAGAGAAGCTGCGGGTGTTCTCGGACTATCGCATCCTGTTCTTCGGGGTGGTGGTGATCCTGTTCCTGATCATCCGGCCGCAGGGCCTGTTCCCGCAGCGGCTCAGGCGATACGGGAGCGAGGCATGACCGCGGGGGTCGTGCTTTCCGGCCGCGGCCTGACGGTGCGCTTCGGCGGGCTGGTGGCGCTCGATTCCGTGGATTTCGAGGCGTCGCGTGGCGAGATCCTCGGCATCATCGGCCCAAACGGGGCGGGAAAGTCCACCCTGTTCAACCTGATCACCGGCATCTACAAGCCTACCGCCGGTGAGGTGCGGCTGGAAAACCAGGTGCTGAACGGCGTGCCCACCTACCGCATCACCGCCATGGGCATCGCGCGCACCTTCCAGTCGAGCCGGCTGTTCTCCGATCTGAGCGTGCTCGACAACGTCATCATCGGCATGCATACGCGCACCCGCTGCGGCGTGCTCGATGCCCTGTTCCGTCCCAGCGTCTCGCGCCGCGAGCTGGATGGTGCGGCCGAGCAGGCGGGCGAGCTGCTCAAGGCCGTGTCGGCCGGGCTCTACGCGCAAAGGAACCGGCCGGCCTCCGAGCTGGCGCAGGCGGACCGGCGGCGGCTGGAGATCGCCCGGGCGCTGGCCTCCAACCCCAAGGTGCTGCTGCTGGATGAACCCTCCTCGGGCATGGATGATCGCGATACGGACGCGCTGATCGCCGATATCCGCGCCATTGCCGCGCACCGGCCCGAGCTTGCCATCATGATCATCGAGCATGACATGCGCCTGGTGGCGGAGCTACCGCACCGGGTCATGGTAATCGACTACGGCCAGAAGATCGCGGACGGCCAGTTCGCCGATATCCGGCTGATGCCGCGGGTGCAGGAAGCCTATCTCGGACGGAAGGCCGCCCATGCTTGAGCTTGCCCGGGTCAGCACGAATTATGGCGTGGTACCGATGCTGCGCGAGGTGTCCTTCAAGGTCGGCTCCGGCGAACTCGTGTGCCTTCTGGGGCCGAACGGGGCAGGAAAGACCACCACCTTCCGGGCCGTGTCCGGCCTGTTGCCGCTGGCGGACGGCCGGATCGAGGTGTTCGGTACCGATCTTGGTACTCTGCGTACGGAATCGCTGGCCGGCCGCGGCATCGGCTTCGTGCCGGAAGGGCGGCGGCTGTTCCCGGAGCTGACGGTGCGGGAGAACATCAAGCTGGGCTTCGACGCTTCCCGCAGCAGCGCCAATTTCGAGGAACGGCTCGCGGCGATGGCCAAGCTTTTCCCGCGGATCAGCGAGCGCATCGGCCAGCAGGCGGGCACCCTGTCCGGCGGCGAGCAGGCCATGGTGGCGCTGGCCCGGGCGCTCGTCGGCGCGCCCAAGCTGGTGATCATGGACGAGCCCTCCCTCGGCCTCTCGCCGAAGCTGATTGACGAGTATTTCGAGACAGTTGCGGAGATCAACCGGCAGGGCACCACCATCCTGCTCATCGAGCAGAACGCCGAGCGGGCGCTGTCGATCGCCCATCGTGGCTATCTGCTGGTCAAGGGCCGCATCGCCGCCGCCGGCACCGCGGAAGAGCTGCTCGGCAACGACGTCGTGCGCAAGCTCTATCTGTGACCGACGCAACAGCGTCAAATTCCGGAATCTATGCTGGAATCGATGCTATAATTTACTCCACGGCAGGCGCGCAGGCCGCGCCAATCCTGCAAAAAGAGCTATTGGAGGAATGGAATGTCGCAAATGGAGCATGACGGTGAGCCGATTTCCGAGGCCCAGCGGCTGTTCTGGCTGGGCCTCAGCATAGGCTTGATCATCGTTATCGTGGCGGCACTCCTGTTCTTCCTCTCGCCGGTGCTGATCGGCGTCGACTGACGAGGCGAGGCTCACCTTCTGCCCATCGCCCCGCTCTTGCGGGGGGCGGCGACATCCGACATCTCGTGGGCCTGTTCGCGCGTGAGCGGCGCGCTGATCAGCCGTGCGCCCCGCGCGCCGGTGAAATAGCGCCAAAGCCATTGCAGGCTGACCAGCAGCCGCTTCTCGAAGCCGACCAGCAGATAGACGTGAACCATGGCCCAGAGCAGCCAAGCCAGGCGCCCCTTCATCTGCCACCGGCCAAAATCGAACACGGCGGCATGGCGGCCGATGACCGCGGTGTTGCCGCGATTGCGGAAGCGGAAGGGCGGCAGGGCCACCCCCTGCTCGATGCGGCGGCGCAATCCCTTGCCGAGATGCTGGCCCTGCTGCTTGGCCACCTGGGCCAGCCCCGGAAGCGGCTGGCCATCCTGCATGAACAGCGCGGTGTCGCCGATCACATAGACGTCCCTCAGCCCCGGGACCGACAGGTCTTCCGCGACGGGGATCTGGCCGGAGCGGTTGGTGTGCAGCTCCAGCCACGAGGCCGCAGGCGAGGCGATGACGCCGGCGGCCCACACGATCGAGCCGCTGGGGACGAACTCGTCGCCGAGGCTGACCCCGTCCGCCCGCACATCGGTGACCCGGGTATCGGTGCGCACCGTCACACCCAGGTTGGCGAGGGCCTTTTCCGCATAGGCCGACAAATGCTCGGGGAAGCCGGAAAGGATGCGCGGGCCGGCCTCGACCAGCAGCACACGGGCCTGCCGGGGATCGATCCGACTGAACTCGCCGGCCAGGGTCCACCGGCAGAGCTCGGCAATGGATCCGGCCATCTCCACCCCCGTCGGCCCGCCGCCGATGATCACCGACGTCATCAGCGCCTCGCGGTAAGCCGGATCGTCGGTGAGATCGGCCAGCTCGAAGCATTTGAGCAGCCGGGCGCGTATGGTGCGGGCGTCTTCCAGGGTCTTGAGGCCCGGCGCATGGCGGGCCCACTCGTCATGGTCGAAATAGCCGTAGCCCGAGCCCGTCGAGACGACCAGCACGTCGTAGGGCACCGGCGCGGCTATGGACAACCACACCTCTTTGCGGCCGAGGTCTATGCCCGTCACCTCGTCCATCATGACCCTGATGTTCCCGTGGCGCCGAAAGATCTTCCTGACCGGCTCGGCAATATCGGCCGGCGACAGGGCGGCCGTGGCCACCTGATAGAGAAGCGGCTGGAACAGGTGGTGGTTCAGCCTGTCGATCAGGATGACTTCAGCGCGGGAGCCAGCGAGCTTCCCCGCACAGGCGAGCCCCCCGAAACCCGCTCCGATGATAACAACCCTCGTGCTCATTCCTCTATTCTCTGACATGGGCGGCCCGGCGCGGCGGGATCACGCTTTCAACCAGGCAAGGCAGCCCGCCCCCAAGACCCGACCGCTGACCAGCATGGCGCCGCGTCCGTAAAGCGCCACCGCCGGCGGCATTCGCTCGTTCCAGGTCACCGCCCAGATGCCGCCCGAGAGCCACAGCACCCGGCCGTCGGTCTCGGCGATGGCGGTCATGGCAGCGCGGTCGCTCACACTGCTTGGGAACACAACGATCGCGCTGCGAGGTTCCTGCGGGCCAAGCGCGGCCCACCAGCCCATGCCCATCGCGGCAACCAGGAGGCAGCTTGCTGCCGTGCCGGCGCCGGGCCTCGGCCCCCCTCGCGCCTGGGCCTGATTGCGCAGCTGCCACCCCAAGGCGATGGGCAAAAGGCCGAAGAGCACGAACCAGAACAGGTCCCACAACAAGGGATTTGGGCTGTCGAGCTTGATGCGGTGGATGCCGAGGAGCCAATGGGAGAGCACCGCGTCAGCGACATGCCAGGCCCCAAAGCCGATCAGCGCGCTGCCGACCAGGATGCCGCTCCCGGGCAGCGTCCTGAGCTCCTGACGCGCGCCGAGCAACAGGATGAGGCCGGCCAGGCCGATCACATACATGAGGGCGTGGAACAAGCCGTCATAGATGACCTGCGCGCGGAGATCGCCCACCCCCTCGACGAGGCTCAGCAGATGGTGCCACTGCAGGATCTGGTGAAGGAGGATGCCGTCGAAGAAGCCACCCAGCGCGAAGCCCAGGAGATAGGCCGCCCATACCGACCGGCGAAAACCAGCCATCTGCTCCTCCAAGCGCGCAGCGAGCGCGCCCGATCAGCCGCCGAACCACCACGCCAAGCTGCCGCCGACAACTGCAAGGGCGCCGATGAAGAGAACGAGCCTCGCCGACCCGCTCACCGCATTGGCGCCGAACAGCACACTTTCCGACCGGTAAGGTGCGTGAAGCTGCTCCATGCTTGCTAAACCATCGCTGCCCCCGACGGGTTGCATAGACCTGGACGCATCAACTCCCCGACCAAGCCTGCGCTTCGGCCAGGTGGTGCTGCAGCTCCGGCAGCAGGTTCCTGGCAAACTTGGCCGACGGACCCTTCGCATTGGTCTGGGCATCGAACAGGTTCACCGCCTCCTGGTGCCCCTTGATCATGACGTTCATGAACGCCTTGTCGAAGCCGGAAGTGATGTCCTGCAGCTTCTTGTACTCCGCCTGATCCTTTTCACGCGGTTCGGCCGGCGCTTTCATGTCCAGCTGCTGGGCCAGGGCGAGCGCCTGCTCGTTGGCCTTGGTGTGGTCGGCCACCATTTTTTCGGCATAGGCGCGCACGGCCTGGTCTTGCGCCTTCTCCTGGCCGAGCTTGCCCAGCTCGATCTCCGCGAGATTGATCTGGATCGCCGCGGCCATGAACTCGCGGTCACTCATTTCGGCCCACGCGGGACCGATGGCGAACAGCAGGCCCAGCCAGATACCGCCGAACCACTTCGCAATTACCATTGTCGCCTCCTGATGAAATTGGCAGGAAGCTAACCGAGCCGCAATCGCGCGGGTTCCGCTTTGGTCAGGCGGCAGGGATCGGCGAGGACGCTTACTTGGGGGAAGCCTCCAGAACGTCGTCGAAGGTGCGCAAGCCGGTGCGCGGGGCCGAGACCAGCACCGCCATGTTGCCCGGCCGGTGCTCGTTCTTCCACATGCGGGTATGGGCCTTCGGGATGTCCAGCCAGGAGAAGACCTCGGACATGCACGGGTCGATACGGCGGTTGATGACCAGCTGGTTGGCTTGCGCGGCCTGCTTCAGGTGCGCGAAATGCGAGCCCTGGATGCGCTTCTGGTGCATCCAGACATAGCGAGCATCGAAGGTGATGTTGAAGCCGGTGGTGCCGGCGCAGAACACCACCATGCCGCCGCGCTTCACCACGAAGCAAGAGACCGGGAAGGTCGATTCTCCCGGGTGCTCGAAGACGAAATCGACATTCACGCCCTTGCCGGTGATGTTCCAGATGGCCTTACCGAATTCGCGCGCGTTCTTCAGCCAGGTGGCGTATTCCTCGGTGCCCACCTGGGGCATCTGCCCCCAGCAATTGAAATCCTTCCGGTTGATGACCCCGCGCGCGCCAAGCGACATGACGAAATCGCGCTTGTCCTCGTCCGAAATGACCCCGATGGCCGCGGCGCCGGCGGTGGCGCAGAGCTGAATGGCCATGGAGCCGAGGCCGCCGGAGGCGCCCCAGACCAGCACATTGTGCCCTGGGCGCAGGATGTGCGGGCGATGGCCGAACAGCATGCGATAGGCGGTGGCCAGGGTGAGGGTGTAGCAGGCGGCCTCTTCCCAGGTGAGATGCTGCGGGCGCGGCATGAGCTGGCGCGACTGCACGCGGCAGAACTGGGCGAAGGAGCCGTCCGGTGTCTCGTAGCCCCAGATCCGCTGGGAGGCCGAGAACATCGGGTCGCCGCCGTTGCATTCCTCGTCGTCGCCGTCGTCCTGATTGCAGTGGATGACCACCTCGTCGCCCACTTTCCAGCGCTTCACCTTGGAGCCGACCGCCCAGACGATGCCCGAGGCATCCGAGCCAGCGATATGGTAGGCATGCTTGTGGACGTCGAAGGTGGAGACCGGCTTGCCGAGCCCGGCCCAGATGCCGTTGTAGTTGACCCCGGCGGCCATGACCAGCACCAGCACCTCGTCGCTGTCGATCTCCCAGGTGGGCACCACCTCGAGCTGCATGGCCTGTTCCGGCGGCCCGTGCCGGTCGCGCCGGATCACCCAGGCATGCATCTTGGACGGCACGTGGCCGAGCGGCGGTATTTCGCCAACGTCGTAGAGATCCTTCTTCGGCGCATTGACATTGGCTGCGTCGGTGACCACGGAGGCGACAGCGCTCATCGATCCAGCACTCCTCATCATTTCCACCCGGTGCCCGCCTGCCTGCTTCTGTATTGGGCAATTGACATCATAACAGGCAGACCATAGCAATCTAGAGGGATATTGCGCCGCAACAATTTCGGATGCAACAACAAAAGGCGTTATCGCGGTCTTAAGCGTTAGTGGAGAAGCGGAGGTCGTTGCACTGCAAAACGACCCGTGTTGTGATATGCCGCTCGCAACTGGGAGGAGCTGATATGGCCGACAGGTTTTCGCCCCCACAAGGACGTGACAAGCCCTGGATCTTCCGCACCTATGCCGGGCATTCCTCGGCCAGCGCCTCCAATGCCCTCTATCGGAAAAACCTGGAAAAGGGGCAGACGGGCCTGTCCATCGCCTTCGACCTGCCGACCCAGACCGGCTATGACGCCGACCATGTGCTGGCCCGCGGCGAGGTGGGCAAGGTGGGCGTGCCGATCATGCATCTGGGCGACATGCGGCGGCTGCTGGACGGCATTCCGCTGGACAAGATGAACACGTCCATGACCATCAACGCCACCGCGCCGTGGCTGTTGGCGCTTTATGTGGCACTGGCGGACGAGCAGGGCGTCGACCGCAAGGCCCTCTCGGGCACAACGCAGAACGACATCATCAAGGAATATCTCTCGCGCGGCACCTATGTGTTCCCGCCGGCCCCCTCCTTGAGGCTCACCAACGACGTGATCACCTGGGCCTATCGCGAGATCCCGAAGTGGAACCCGACCAATGTCTGCTCCTACCACCTGCAGGAGGCGGGCGCCACGCCGGTGCAGGAGGTGGCCTATGCCCTGGCCACGGCGCAGGAGATCCTGGATGGGGTGAAGGCTTCCGGCACGGTGAACGATGCCGATTTCCCGGAGCTGGTGGGGCGTATCTCGTTCTTCGTCAATGCGGGTCTCCGGTTCCTGACCGAGATCTGCAAGCTGCGCGCCTTCGCCGAGCTGTGGGACGAGATCTGCCGCGACCGCTATGGGGTTGCGGATGAGCGGTTCCGCCGCTTCCGCTATGGGGTGCAGGTGAACTCGCTGGGGCTGACCGAGCAGCAGCCGGAAAACAATGTCTACCGCATATTGCTGGAGATGCTGGCGGTGACGCTGTCGAAGAATGCGCGGGCCCGGGCGGTGCAGCTGCCGGCCTGGAACGAGGCCCTCGGCCTGCCGCGGCCGTGGGACCAGCAATGGTCGCTGAGAATGCAGCAGATCCTGGCTTTCGAGACCGACCTGCTCGAGTTCGGCGACATATTCGACGGTTCGGTGGAGATCGCCCGCAAGACCGAGGAGATCAAGCAGGCGGTCCGCGAGGAGCTGGCCCGGGTGGAAGCCATGGGCGGGGCGATCGCGGCGATCGAAAGCGGCTACATGAAGCAGGAGCTGGTGAAGTCCAATGCCAGCCGGGTGCAGAGCATCGAGGCCGGGGAGCGGATCGTGGTGGGGGTGAACGCCCTGACCGCCAGCGAGCCTTCGCCGCTGGCCGGCAGCGACGGCGGCATTCTCACGGTGCCGGAATCGACCGAGATCGAGGCGATCGAGAGCCTCAAGGCCTGGCGCGCCAAGCGCGACGAGGCGGCGGTTGCCGCCGCGATCGCCGCGCTGCGGGCGGCTGCTCAGGAGGGCCGCAACATCATGGAGCCCTCCATTGCCGCGGCCAAGGCAGGGGTGACCACCGGCGAGTGGGGCGAGACCTTGCGCGAGGTGTTCGGGCAATATCGCGCGCCGACGGGAGTGACCGGCTTCAGCGTCATCATCCCCGCCCAGGAGCGCGACATCGCCCGCATTCGGGAAAAGGTGGCCGAGGCCTCGCGGCGCCTGGGCGAGCAGATGAAGCTGCTGGTGGGCAAGCCGGGACTGGACGGGCATTCCAACGGCGCCGAGCAGGTGGCGGTGCGCGCCCGGGAATGCGGCATGGAGGTGGTCTATGACGGCATCCGGCTGACGCCCGCCGAGATCGTGGACAGCGCCCAGCGGGAGCGGCCCCATGTGATCGGCCTTTCGGTCCTTTCCGGCAGCCACGTGCCGCTGGTGCGCGAGGTGATGAACCGGCTGCGCAATGCGGGCCTGGGCGATGTGCCGGTGGTGGTGGGCGGCATCATCCCGGCCGAGGACGTCTATGTCCTCAAGCAATGCGGGGTGCGCAGCGTCTATACGCCCAAGGACTTCGCGCTGAACGCGATCATGGACGAGATCGTCGAGCTGGTGCTGAACCGGGAGACGGAAGCGGCCTGAGCGGCGGCCGCCGCGGGCGCCTACTTCTTGTTCAGCAGGCGGTCTATGGCGCGGCGGGCAGCCTCATCGGCCTTGTGGTTGGCGCCGTCGACCACGCCAGCAGTGACCGGCGTGCCGCCGCCCGGCTTGTAGACCGCCCAATGCCAGCGATTGCGGCCACGACCGCTGACGACGTATTTGTGTCCCTGGTATTCGGCTTCGGCCATGATGATCCCGGCTTGCTTGAATGGCGTGTTCGGCTTTGACCTGACGGCAGGTGGCGGCTTAGTAACACAGGAGCAGGTCGCGCGTTAAGTGCATCGGGAAACCTCGCCATAAGCCGCATTCTTTCCATATCGTCACAGGTGGTGCGCGGGCATGTCGGCAATTCGGCGGCGGTGCCGGCCTTGCAGGCGCTGGGCCACGAAGTCTGGCCGGTGCCGAGTGTCGTGCTGTCCAACCATCCGGCCCATGGGGCGGTGGCGGGCACAACGGTCTCGGCCGACATTCTCGACGGGATGCTGGACCGGCTCGCCCAGTTCGGCTGGCTGGGCCAGGTGGATGCGGTGCTGACGGGCTATTTCCGCGATCCCGGGCAAGTGGAGGTCGCGGCCCGGCATATCGAGAGGCTGCGCGCGGTGAAGCCTCGGCTTCTCGTGTTCGTGGATCCGATCATGGGGGATGATCCGCGCGGCCTTTACGTGCCGCTGCCGGTGGCGGAGGCGATCCGGGACCGGCTGCTGCCGCTGGCGGACGTGATCGTGCCGAACCGGTTCGAGCTGGCCTGGCTGGCGGGCCAGGCGGTGAGCGAGCTTGCCCAAGCGCGCGCAGCGGCGGCGCGGTTGCGTGTGCCGCAGGTGGTCGTGACCTCGTTCGCCTTGCGCCAGGGCATGGTTTCCAATCTGCTCATCGCCG
The DNA here is from genome assembly GCF_005281615.1 of Rhodoligotrophos defluvii. Taxonomy (NCBI): domain Bacteria; kingdom Pseudomonadati; phylum Pseudomonadota; class Alphaproteobacteria; order Hyphomicrobiales; family Rhodoligotrophaceae; genus Rhodoligotrophos; species Rhodoligotrophos defluvii. The sequence goes on from NZ_SZZM01000006.1 coordinate 290,176, forward strand.
GTGACCAGGTGCTTGCCGCTGATATCCAGCGGCGGCCGAAGGTGCCGCAAGGCACGGGGGATCTGTTGTCGAGCCTGATGCTGGGGCATCTGCTCAATGGGCATGCGCTGGGCGAGAGCCTCGGGCGGGCGGTCGCCGGCGTGGACGCGGTGCTCGATTTGACCGGTGCGCGCGACGAACTTGCGCTGGCGGAAGCACTGCCCCTGCTCAAGGGTGCGGCGCCGGTTGCCGTAGAGCCGGCTTAAGGCGAGGCGAGCGCGGCCACCGGCAGTGCGTTCATGAGCGTGCGCAGCGGCAGTTCGGCGGAAGGCTCGACCGAGGCGCCGGTCAGCAGATCGCGCCAGCTCTGCGTTTCCGCAAGCGCACCGGGTAGCACGATGCGGGTATCGTCCCAGAGTCCGGCGGGGATCAGCGGCTCGTTCAGCTCGGATGCGAGGGAAAGAGGATGCCTGGTTGCGGCGATCACCAGCGCCTGCCCGCCATGCACCCTGGCATAGGCGATGACATGCCGGGCGTGGCTGCCCTCGACCTGCAGGGGCATGTAGTTTCCTTTTGCGAACAGATCAGCCTGCTCGGCGCGGAAGGCCAGCAGCCTTGCCATGATTGCCTGCTTCACCCGGCCCGAACGCCAGTCGGGAAGCGCGGATGGAGCGCCGCCCTCCAAGTCCTCCAAGGCTTCGGCGCGGGCCTTGAAGTCCACCGGGCGGCGGTTGTCGGGGTCGACCATGCTCTGGTCCCACCACTCGGTGCCCTGATAGGTGTCGGGCACGCCGGGCGCGGTGAGCTTGAGCACCAGCTGCGACAGGCCGTTGACCGCGCCGGCCGCCGCGATCCGCTGGGCCAAGCCCGAGATGCCGGCAATGAAGCCGCCGGAGCGCTCCGGATCGAGCGTCGCATCGATGAAGGCGAACATGGCGTCCTCGTGCGCCTTGGTCGGATCGGTCCAGCGGGTATATTCCTTGGCCTCGCGCAGCGCTTTCGACATGAAGCCGCGCATGCGCTCGCGCAGGGAGGCAAGATCCGGCTCACGGTCAAGGGGCCAGATGCCGAGCAGCATCTGGTAATAGAGCCAGATCTCCTTGGGGTGCGGCACGAGCCGCGACCCGAGCGGACGGCGAAATGGCGCGTTCAAGGCCCACCACCGGGAGGCCTGCTCGGCAAACAGGTCGGGGATCTCGGCCAGTACGGCGATGCGCGCCCGCGTATCCTCGCCGCGCTTGGTGTCATGGGAGCTGGTGGTGAGCATGCAATGGGGCCAATGCGCCGCGCGCTCCTGGTTGGCCTCGTGGAACAGCGCCGGCGTGACCTCCGGGCCGGCCGGTTCCGCCCCCACCTCGTTGAGGGCGATCAGGGGCACGAAGCGGTAGAAGGCGGTATCTTCAAGGGCCTTGGCGGTGAGCGGGCCGGAGACCTGCTGGAAGGCCATGGCGAAGGCGAAGCCGTCGGCAGTCTCGCCGCGCAGCAGCTGCATGACGTAGCGCAGCTCTTCCTGCGATTCCGCCCCGATCTCGTCCTCGGCCGCGAGCTCGACCCGGCGGAGCACCTCCCGGTCTTCGGGGCTGATCCCCTCTTCGGTGATGTAGGTTCGGTACTGGGGAAAGGCGACGAGCACCTCGGCCAGCGCCCGGCGGAGGGCCGGCTCGGACACGTCGCGGGTGACGGGGTCCTGCTGGGCGATCTCGTAGGCGCGGCGCGCGAGCGTGTTGAGCTCGGTGGCAAAGCTCAGCCCGAGGATGAAGCGCTTAGACTGCTCGGCAATGCCGTGATAGGTGCGGTGATCGCCGGTGAACGCGCGATAGGCCTTGTCCAGCGCGGCATAGCCGTCCTGGTGAACCTGCAGCGCGGTTACGCGGCGGCCGAACTCATAGCCGGTGGTGCCTTCGACCGGCCAGTCGCTCCTGAGCTTTTCGTTCCCCTCCAGGATCTTCTCGACCACGATGTAGAAGGGATCCCGGCGCAGGTTCGAAACCGTCTGCCGCAACCGCTTCAGATAACCCGTGGGATCGCGCAGGCCGTCGATATGATCGAGGCGCAGACCGTCTATGGCCCCTGCCCTCACCAAGTCGAACACCAGCCGATGGGCCTGCTCGAACACCTGCGGATCTTCCATGCGCAGGGCGACGAGATCGTTGATGTCGAAAAAGCGGCGGTAGTTGAGCGCGTCGGACGCCATACGCCAATGGGCCAGGCGATAGTGCTGGGCTTCCAGCAGCCGGTGCATGCCCTCGGGCGTCTTCGTTGCCTCCACATCGAGGTTGCCCACGGTTTCGGGCGATAAGGGGAACCGCTTGTCGTAATAGGCGATCTCAGGCTCGCCCTTCTCGCTGACGACCGACAAGCCGCCTTGGCCGAGCACCGTGCCATAGGAATCGCCCAGCACCGGCAGGAGCACGCGCCCGTCATAGCGCTGCCAGTCGATATCGAAGAAGCGGGCGTAGGGGCTTGCCTCGCCGTGGCGCAACAGGTCGTGCCACCAGCCATTTTGGGTGGAGGCCGCCATGTGATTGGGCACGATGTCCAGGATCAGGCCCAGCCCCTCGGCCTCGAGCGCGGCGCGCATGGCCCTGAACCCCTCCTCCCCGCCCAGCGCGGGATCGAAGGCGTTGCAGTCCGTCACGTCATAGCCATGGGTCGAACCGGACTGGGCGGTGAAAACCGGCGAGGCATAGACATGGCTGATGCCGAGGCGCCTGAGATAGGGCGCGACGTCGGCCGCGGACCGGAAGGTGAAGCCATTACGGAACTGCAGACGGTAGGTGGCACGGACTGATGTCATCGGCGGGGTCGCTCCAACGCCACGGCCCGGCAGATCGCGCTGAAGCGGGGGCTGGCGTCCAGCTCTTCGATAGCGACCGGCAGCTTGCGCCGCCAGTTCGGGTGGGGGTCGGTATTGCCGGGCAGGTTGGGCTGCTCAATCTCGCCCAGCGCATCCTCGAGCTGGATAGCGAACAGGCGGCACGGTGTGCTGGCCACGAAGAGGTGGAGCTTGGCGGCGAGGTCATCATCCAGGTCATCCGGCAGGCGATCACCGGGATCGACCAGCCCCGCATCGACAAGCGCGTCCCACAGGTGCCGGCGGTCGGCCTCCCGCGTTTCGCGCTCTTCCCTGGCGGCGATGTCGTCCAGGATCCCGAGCTCTTGCCGCACCTCGATGTCATGACCCTGCCACCACCCGCGCAGCGTGGGGAGGTCGTGGGTGGAGAGGCAGGCGAGCGCATGGGCGGGATAATCTTCCGGCCTGATGAAGCCGCCCCAGCGGAGGCGCTCGAACATCAGCACGCGATAGGCGTGGATATTCGCCGCCTCCAGGGTATCGGTGAAGCGTTCGGGCACGGTGCCCAGGGCCTCGGCGATGACAAGCGCCTTCTGGCTGTTCGAGGCCTCCGCCACGGCGGCGATCATGTCGATGAGGGGGTAATGGACATAAGCGCCGTCGGCGGGCGTCATGCCCTTCGGCACCCAGAACAGGCGGGTGAGCGCCATGGCATGGTCCAGCCGGACAGCACCGGCATGGCGCATGTTGGCCGCGAGCTCCTGCCTGAGCGGCGCGAGCCCGCGTTCCTTGAGCGCCACCGGCGAGAGCGGCGCAAGGCCCCAGTCCTGCCCGCGCGCGTTCATCATGTCGGGCGGGGCGCCGATCGAGGCGCCCTCGATGGCCAGGGCCGGGTCGGCCCAGGTCTCGGCGCTGTCGGCCGCAACGCCGACCGCCAGGTCCACATAGAGGCCGACGCGCATGCCTGCCTCCCTCGCCGCCTGCTGGGCGCGGGCCAGCTGGCTGTCCGCCAGCCATTGCAGCCAGGCGAAGTAGGAGATGCGGTCGCCTTGGGCCGCGGCGAAACGGCGGCTGCCCGGCGCATCGGGAGAACGGAAATCGTCAGGCCATTCCTGCCAGGGCACCGGCCGTTCGGCCTCGGCGTGGAAGTGCTCGGACAGGGCTTCGAACAGGCAGTGGGTCTCCAGGCTTTCGCCACCTTTCTCGCGGAAGGCGCCGAAGGCCTGCCGCCGGGCGCCGTCACCTTGCGCGAACTCCCGATACATCAGGCAGAGCGCATTCCATTTCACCGCCGCCACGCCGGGGTAATTGACGAAGGGCTCGGCGCGCAGCCTTTCCAGGATCTCCGCGCCAACAGGGCCGATCGCCTCGTATTCGGGCTCCAGATCCGGCGCGACATAAAGGGGGTTGAGGAACCGCTTGCTGGACGGCGCGTAGGGACTGCTGCGCGACGGATCACTCGGGAAAAGCGCATGCAATGGCGACAGGCCGACGAAATCGCCCCCAGCGGCAGCAACGCGCTTGGCAAGCTCGGCCAGATCGGCGAAGTCGCCGATGCCCCAGTTGCGGGAGGAACGAAGACCATACAGCTGGCAGGTGACACCCCAGATGCGATTGCCCCGCAAGCTTTCGGGGACGAAGCAGGCGGGCACCTCCTGATCGGCCGCCTCGGACAGGGCGCGATCAGGCATTCCGTTGGCCCCTGGCGCGCTGGGATCGATGCCCATGACCTTGAGGATGGCCGCCACGCCCGCACGCGAGGCGTCGCGCTTCTCGCCCTTTTCCGAGACATAGGTCAGCGCGATGCCGTTTGCCTCGGCCACACGATCAAGCTCGCTCATTCGCTTCCGCCCTCGGCTAAGGTCCAGACCACCGCCCAGGGCGGCAGGGTATCGCCGATGCCTGCCTGTCCGGGCACGGCATAGAGATTACGGCCGGACTGCGGAGGACGGGAAGCCGGGCTGTCGGAGAGATTGGCCAACAGCACAAGGGTGCCGCGCTGGGTCTGCCATGCCACGCGAAGCACGTTGCCGGCAACCTCGAAGCTGCCGGCATTGGGGCCGATGTCCCTGGCGAGCGGCGCGATCTCGCGGGCGCGGACCGCCAGCAGCTCGCGCACGAGGCCCAGCCGCGCCTGGTGCGGGCCGCCGTCGCGCGCCTTTTCCCAGTCGAGCTTGGACTGTTCGAACGTGGCAAGCGCGTTCGGGTCCGGGATCTTCTCGCGCGCCTCCTCGGACTGGAAGCGGGCGAACCGGGAGAATTCGCTGCGGCGCCCCTCGCGGACCGCGTCCGCCAGCTCGTCATGAAAATCGCAGAAGAAGCAGAAGGGCCGGGTCTCGCCCCATTCCTCGCCCATGAACATGAGGGGCACCTGCGGGGCGAGCAGCAGCAGGCAAAGCGCCGCCTCGACCGCCTGCGGCTCCGCAAGGGCGGCCAGGCGGTCGCCGAAAGCCCGGTTGCCGATCTGGTCGTGGTTCTGGATGAAGTTCACGAAGGCCGAGGGCGGCAGGTGGGCACTGGGTTCACCCCGGATCCGGCCGCCGCGGAACGGCGATTTCTCGCCCTGGTAGACGAAGCCCGTGGCAAGCGCTCTGCCGATCCTGGCGAGGCGATCGTCGCTGTAGTCCTCGTAATAGCCGTCGGTCTCGTTCGTGAGCTGGGCATGGACCACGTGGTGATAGTCATCGTTCCACTGAGCACTATACAGGCGCGGGTTCATTGCCGGATCGCGCTGGAGCAGCAGGGCCTGGTTCTGGTCGTTCTCGAGCACGAGATGCACATGACGATCGGTGATCCTCTGGCGGATATAGGCGGCCATCTCCACCAGGAAGTGGGTGTCCGAAGGGTCGACGATCTGGTCCACCGCATCGAAGCGCAGGCCATCGAAGCGATATTCCTCCAGCCAATACGCGGCGTTGTGCAGGAAGAAATCGCGCACGGGCCGCTGTGTGTAGTCGATACCGGCGCCCCAGGGTGTCTTGCGCGCGTCGTCGAAAAAGGCTTCGGCATAAGCGTGCAAGTAATTCCCCACCGGGCCGAAGTGGTTGTAGACCACGTCGAGGAACACCATGAGCCCGAGGCCGTGGGCTTCGTCGATGAGCTGCTTCAGGTCATCGGGCGAGCCATAGGCCCGGTCCGGGGCATAGGGCATGACGCCGTCATAGCCCCAGCCCCGGGTGCCGCTGAAGTCGGCGACGGGCATGAGCTCGATGGCGGTGAAGCCGGCATCGACAAAGTGGCCGAGCCTCCGGCGCAGACCGTCGAACGTGCCTTCGGGCGAGAACGTGCCGACATGCAGCTCGTAAAGGACCGCCTCCTCCCAAGGGCGCCCGAGCCAAGCGGCGTTGCGCCAGCGATAGGCGCGCGGGTCCACGACGAGGCTCGGGCCGTCCACGTCATCGCGCTGGCAGCGCGAGGCGGGGTCCGGCACCCGGCGGCCGTCGGGCAAGGCGTAGACATAGGCATCGCCGGCCCCGAAGGCCCGCGTTGCGAGCCTGAACCAGCCGCCGTCTTCGGGCTGCATGTCCTCGCGGGCGCTGCTGTCCGGGTTCACCACGGACATGCCTTTCTGGTTCGGCGCCCAGATGCGGAATAGAACCGAGCCGTCTTCCTGTAGCTGCGCGCCAAATGGGAATGGGTAGGAGAATTGTTCTGTCATGGGCGTGAGAACGACGGGATCTCAATTTCGATCCTTGTTGCCGCACGCCTCACGCAGATTTTTCGGCGAGCAGCAGCGCGCGTGGGGCAAGGCCGAACTGTTCACCCCCGGCGACGGTGCTCAGCCCGGTTTCCGCCGTGTCGAGGAGAATGGTCCATTGGGCGGCGATCCCGGCCGGGAGCCTGAACTGCTGCGCGTCGGCGGATGCATTCAACATCAATGCCAGCGGAGGTTCATCTTCAGCGGCGAAGACCACGGTGATGCTACGGGCGGCAGGATCGCTCCAGTCTTCGATCTGCATGGGCTGGGCATCGGGCCGGAGCCAGGCGACATCGCGCAGGCCGTTGCTCAAGGAGAAGCCGTGCTTGAATCGGTCCGAGCGCAGCTGGGGGTGCGCGCGGCGCAAGGCGGTGAGGCTCGCGACAAAGCCGATCAAGGCCCTGCCCTCTTCGGTGAGGCCGGGCCAGTCGATCCAGCTGGTGGCGTTGTCCTGCACATAGGCGTTGTTGTTGCCGTTCTGGCTGCGGCCGAGCTCATCCCCCATCAGCAGCATGGGCGTGCCCTGGGCGAGCAGCAGGGTCGCCAGCATGTTGCGCATCTGCCGTGAGCGGACGGCGCGGATCTCCGGATCGTCCGTCGGCCCCTCGACCCCATAATTGGCGCTGAAATTGCGGTCGGTGCCGTCGCGGTTGCCTTCGCCATTGGCCTCGTTGTGCTTGCGCTCGTAAGAGACGAGGTCGGCCAGGGTGAAGCCGTCATGGGCGGTGATGAAGTTGACGCTGGTCCAGGCCGGGCGGGTCGGGTTCTGGGCGATATCATGCTCGAACATGTCGGCCGAGCCGAGCAGCCGGCCGGCAAGCTCCGGCAGGATGTGCTCATCGCCGCGCCAGAAGGCGCGCACGGTGTCGCGGAAGCGGTCGTTCCACTCGGCCCAGCCGGGCGGGAAAAAGCCGACACGGTAGCCATCGGGGCCCACGTCCCAGGCCTCGGCGATCAGCTTGCGGCGGGACAGGATCGGATCGCTGGCGACCATGTCGAGGAAGCCGCCGGGGACGGCAAAGCTGCTGCCGTCGCGGATCAGGGTGGTGGCGAGGTCGAAGCGGAAGCCGTCGACCCCCATCACATCCGTCCAGTAGCGCAGGCTGTCGATCACCAGCTGGCGCACCTGGGGGTGCTTCACGTTGAAGCTGTTGCCGGTGCCGGTGACGTTCACGCAATAGCGGGGATCATCGTCGCGGAGCCAGTAGTAGCTGGCATTGTCGAGGCCGCGGAAGGCCAGGGTCGGGCCGATCTCCTCGCTCTCGGCGGTGTGGTTGTAGACCACGTCCAGGATGACCTCGATGCCCGCCTCGTGCAGGCGCTCGACCATGGCCTTGAAGCCATAGGGGTTCGGCGCTGCGCCCAGATAGGGCGGATGGGGCGCGAAGAAGGCGAGGGTGTTATAGCCCCAGTAATTGTGCATGCCACGGCGGGCGACCGGATGCTCGTCGACGAAGGCCTGGATGGGCAGAAGCTCGATGGCGGTGACGCCGAGCTTCACCAGATGCTCGATGATGGCGGGCGAGGCGACGCCGGCGAAGGTGCCCTGCTGCGCGCCCGGCACGGCCGGGTGGGTTTTGGACAGACCCACCACATGGGCCTCGTAGATGATGGTATCCGTCCAGGGGTGGTGCGGCCTCGGGTGGGAGAGGCCGGCGAGGTTCGGGGCCACCACCACCGATTTCGGCACGAAGGGCGCGCTGTCGCGGGTGTCGAAGGACAGGTCCGCCTCGGGGCTGCCCGCCTGATAGCCCAGGATCTCGTCGCGCCAGCGCAGGCTGCCGCGCAGAGCCCGGGCATAAGGGTCGATCAGCAGCTTGTTGGGGTTGAAGCGATGGCCCCGCTGCGGATCATAGGGGCCGTGGACGCGGTAGCCGTAGACGAGGCCGGGGCGGGCGCCCTCGAGATAGCCGTGCCAGATGTCGCCGGTGCGCTCCGGGAGGTCGAGCCGCCGCAGCTCGCGTTCGCCCTCGGCATCGAAGAGGCAGAGCTCGACCCGTTCCCCATTGGCGGAAAACAGCGCGAAATTCACGCCGGCACCATCGAAGGTGGCTCCTAAGGGGGCGGGGACACCGGAGGTTAGGCCATCGTTCATGCTTCCGGCGACTATTCCGGTTCGAGGACGAGCGTCGCGAGCGGCGGCAGCGTCAAGGAGAGCGAGCAAGGCCGCCCGTGCCAGGATGCATCATCCGCCATCACGGCGCCAGCATTCCCCACACCGCTGCCGCCATATTCGGTTGCGTCGGTGTTGAGCCGTTCGCGCCAGAGGCCGCCGCAGGGCACGCCGACCCGGTAGCCGCGGCGCACCACCGGGGTGAAATTGCACACGATAAGGCAGGGCTTGGTGCCTTCGGCCCCGAAGCGCATGTAGGAGAGGACGCTGGCGTCGGCGTCCGATGCGTCGACCCACTGGAAGCCGCGGGCGTCGCAGTCGCGCTGGTGCAGGGCGGGGAGCGCGCGGTAGAGCCGGTTCAGGTCGCGCACCAGACGCTGCACGCCGCGATGTTCGGGCGTGTCCAGGAGGTGCCAGTCGAGGCTGTGGTCGTGGCTCCACTCGCGCTCCTGGGCGAACTCGCCGCCCATGAACAGGAGCTTCTTGCCGGGGTGGGTCCACATGAAGCCGAAATAGGCGCGCAGGTTGGCGAATTTCTGCCAGCGGTCGCCCGGCATCTTGCCAAGGAGCGAGCCCTTGCCGTGCACCACCTCGTCGTGGGACAGGGGCAGGATGAAATTCTCGGAGAAGGCGTAGAGCAGGCCGAAGGTGAGCTGGTTGTGGTGGTAGCGGCGGTGGATGGGATCCTGGCTCATGTAAGCCAGCGTGTCGTGCATCCAGCCCATGTTCCACTTGTAGCCGAAGCCGAGCCCGCCGGTATAGGTGGGCCGCGAGACGCCAGGCCAGGCGGTCGACTCCTCCGCCACCATGGTGATGCCAGGATGGCGCTCGTAGGTGACCTCGTTCAGCTGCTTGAGAAAGGCCACGGCCTCGAGATTCTCGTTGCCGCCGAAAGCGTTCGGCACCCACTCGCCGGGATTGCGGCTGTAGTCGAGATAGAGCATGGAGGCCACCGCATCGACCCGCAGGCCGTCCACATGGAAGCGGTCGAGCCAGAAGAGCGCGTTGGCGAGCAGGAAGTTGGCGACCTCCCGCCGGCCATAGTTGTAGATCAGGGTGTTCCAGTCGCGATGGAAGCCCTGGCGCGGATCGGCATGCTCATAGAGCGCGGTGCCGTCGAAGCGGCCGAGGCCGTGGGCGTCCGTGGGGAAATGGCCGGGCACCCAGTCGATCATGACGCCGATGCCGGCCCGGTGCGCCCGGTTCATGAAGCGGGCGAACCCGTCCGGGCTGCCGAAGCGGCTGGTGGGGGCGAACAGGCCGATCGGCTGGTAGCCCCACGAGCCATCGAAGGGGAATTCGGAGATCGGCAGGCATTCGATATGGGTGAAGCCCATGTCGGCCACGTAGGGGATCAGCTTGTCGCCAAGCTCGTCCCAATTGAGCATGCGCCAGCCATCCGCCCGCGCCCATGAGCCGAGGTGGCATTCGTAGATGGAAATGGGCGCGTCCAGCGCCTGGGCCTGGGCGCGCCGCTCGAGCCAGTCGCCGTCGGCCCAATCGACCTTGACGTCGCCCGCCACCTTGGACGCGGTCAGCGGCGGATGCTCGGCGGCGAAGGCGACGGGGTCGGCCTTGAGCGGCAGACGCTCGCCATGGGCACCGATGATCTCGTATTTGTAGATGGTGTCGGGTCCCAGCCCGGGAATGAAGATGTCCCAGATCCCACAGCCCAGGTGGAGGCGCATGGGATGGCAGCGACCATCCCAGTGGTTGAAGTTGCCGACCACGCTGACGCGCCTGGCATTGGGGGCCCAGACGGCGAAGGACACGCCCTCGACCCCCTCCAACGTTCGGATATGGGCGCCCAGGGCTTCATAAAGACGGAGATGCCTGCCCTCGCACAGGAGATGAATGTCGAGCGGCCCCAGCGCCGTGGGGAAGCGATAGGGATCCTCGCGGATCTCCTCGGCCATCGGCCAGCGGATCTTCAGCCGATAGGGAAAACGCTGCTCGCGGCCAGGAATGGGGCCGGCAAAGAAGCCGGCGTCGTGCAGGCATTCAAGACGCGCCACGCTGCCGCCCTGCTCATCCAGCACCTCCACAGCCTGAGCGGTGGGCAGGAAGGCGCAGACGCTGAGCGGCACCCCGTCATCTCCGCCATGCATGCCCAATATGCCGAAGGGGTCGCCGTGGCGGCCCTCGACAACCGCCTGAATGGCGCCGCGGCTCGGGCGCCAGTCCGGCGCAGGGCGTCGATCGCGCCGTTCCTCAAGCGTTTTCGGCATCCTTTCCTGCACTGGATCCATCCGTTGCCTCGGGCGTGAGAAGGCGCATCAGGCCGGTCAGCGGGATATCGACCCATTTCGGCCTGTTCGATGCCTCATAGGCGATCTCGTAAAGAGCCTTCTCAAGGAGGAAGAGCTCCAACAAGCTATCGAAGGTCGCCTCGGAAAGCTCGATTCCCGGCCCGTCCGATGCGCCGCGTATGGTCTGCTTATATGCGTCGAGAAACGCTGCGGTGGTCTGCCGGTTCCAATGGCGCACGGCCGTCACCGCGGCCTCATCGGTCACCGGCTCGTCCTCCGCCCAGCGTATCGCGGTAAACGCGGCATAATCGAACGAGCGCACCATGCCGGCCACGTCCTTCAGGGGCGAGGTCTTCCGGCGGCGCGCCTCGACACCACGCGCAGGCTCGCCTTCGAAGTCGATGATGTAGAATTCGTTCTGGGCCACCAGCACCTGTCCGAGATGATAGTCGCCATGCACGCGGGTCTTCAACCCGTTTACCGGACGGGCGGCGAGATCGTCGATGCGCCGGCTGATCAGGTCGCCGGCGGCGAGCATCTTCCGAGCCGAGGCGTGCAGCTTCTCGGGCAGGCCGGCCGGCAAGTTCTCCAGCGCCGCGCGGGAGCGCGCATGCTGTTCGTGCACCGCCTGCGCCCAAGCCTGGAGATCCGCCGGCGTGATGGGCTCGGGGGCGAATGCCGGATCATCCGTGGGCGAAGCGAAGGCAAGGTGAAGGCTGCCCGTGCGGCGGCCGAGGGTGCGGGCGCGGTCGAGATAAGGGGCGAGCGCGCCCGCGATCGTCTCCTCGTTGATCGAGATCCCACGGGCCGAAAGACTCATGGCCTCGTCATCGATGAAGCGCTTCAGCCATTCGATGGTGGCTTCCCATCCGTCGCCCTGGTTGCGCACGAAGGCATAGGCTGCACCGAGCACGGTGGTGCGGCCCTCGCCATCGGCAAACTCGATGGCGCCGAGATAGGCCGGCGTATTGGCGAAGCGGGCCACCTCGGTGAGGAAGCGGCCGACTTCGATCTCGGGCTGCACGCCTTCCTGCAGCTTGCGGTAGAGCTTCAACATGACCTTGCTGTCGAGCAGGACGGATGTGTTGCTCTGCTCGGCACCCAGGCGGCGGATCTCAGGCGTCTCGGCAATGTCCAATCGCCGCAGCTGCTCAGTGGACGAGAACCGGATCTCGCCGCCTTCGCTCGACACCCGGCGCTGCTCGCGCATGGCGGCAACCACCATGCGGATGAAGTCGTCGCTCTGGGAGGAATCGAACAGGGCGCCGAGAGAGGGACCCGAGCGCACCTTGGCGATGGTGTAGGACAAAAGCGGCGCGCCGGGCGAGATGTGCTGCTCGCCCCAGGCCACCGTCATGGGCAGCAGATAGCGCTGCGGGCTCGCGGCCGGGTCGGGCCTGACATCCAACTGAACGAACAGGTGCTGGCCCTCCGCCCCTTCAACCAGGGTGGTCGAAGCAATCGTGACCTCCGGCTGCGCGGCCCCCTTTTCCGCAAACCAGCGCTGGTTGGGCAGGAAGGCGGGCAACGCCTTCTTCTCCAGCAGGATCCGCGCCTTGAACCCGGTGATGTCGGTTTCGAGATTGCGGATCACGATGGTGGTGAACTCCGGCACCGGCTCAGGCATCGGCGTGTGCCAGGCAGGGAGATCTGCCTGTTTGGTGATGTTGAACCAGTAGAAGCCATAGGCCGGCAGAGTGAGCAGATAGGGAAGGTCCCCGATGGGCGGGAACGGCGAACGGCCGAGCATCTCGATCGGCACCGCGCCCTTGAAGGCGGACAAGTCCAGCTCCACCGCCTGCGCCGCACGTGACAAGTTGGCCACGCATAGGATCGTCTCCTCCTCGTATTGGCGCAGGTAGGCGAGAACCTTGCGGTTGCGCGGGAACAGGAAGGTCATGGTTCCGCGACCGAAAGCCGTGTGCTGCTTCCGCACCGCGATGATGCGCTTCATCCAGTTCAGCAGCGACGAGCGGTTTGCCTGCTGGGCCTCCACGTTCACAACGGCGTAGCCGTAGACGGGATCCATGATCGGCGGGAGATAAAGCCGCTGCGGATCGGCGCGCGAGAACCCGCCATTGCGGTCGGACGACCATTGCATCGGGGTGCGCACGCCATCACGGTCGCCCAGAAAGAAGTTGTCGCCCATGCCGATCTCGTCGCCGTAATAGATGACCGGGGTACCGGGCATCGAAAAGAGCAGCGCGTTCATCAGCTCGATCTTGCGGCGGTCGTTGTCCATGAGGGTGGAAAGCCGCCGCCTGATGCCGAGATTGATGCGGCCCCGGCGCTCTTCCGCATAGTAGTTCCAGAGATAGTCGCGCTCACGGTCGGTGACCATTTCGAGCGTGAGCTCATCATGGTTGCGCAAGAAGATGGCCCACTGGGCATTGTCGGGAATTTCCGGCGTCTGATCGATGATGTCGGTGATCGGGTGCCGGTCTTCCTGGGCCAGAGCCATGTACATGCGCGGCATGAGCGGAAAGTGGAAGGCCATGTGGCACTCGTCGCCGTCGCCGAAATAGGGGCGCGTATCCTCCGGCCACTGGTTTGCTTCCGCCAGCAGCATGCGGCCGGGGAAATGGGCGTCCACCTCGGCGCGGATGGCTTTCAGCACCTCGTGGGTTTCGGGCAGGTTCTCGTTGTTGGTGCCCTCGCGCTCACGGAGGTAGGGCACGGCGTCGAGCCGCATGCCGTCCACCCCCATCTCCAGCCAGAAGTGCATCACCCGGACCACTTCCTTCAGCACCCGCGGGTTCTCGAAGTTGAGGTCGGGCTGATGGGAGTAGAAACGGTGCCAGAAATAGGCCTGGGCGACCGGGTCCCAGGTCCAGTTGGAGGTTTCCGTATCGAGGAAGATGATGCGCGTGCCCTGATACTTCTTGTCCGTGTCGCTCCAGACATAGAAATCGCGGGCGCTGGTGCCGGGCTTCGCCATGCGGGCGCGCTGAAACCAGGCATGCTGATCGGAGGTATGGTTGATGACCAGCTCGGTGATCACGCGGATGCCGCGCCGGTGCGCCTCGCGGACGAAGCGGCGGAAATCCTTCATGGTGCCGTAGGCAGGGTTCACCGCCTCGTAATCGGCGATGTCATAACCATCATCACGCAGGGGCGAAGGATAGAACGGCAACAGCCATATGGCCGTCACGCCGAGATCCTGGATATAGTCGAGCTTTTCGAGCAGGCCGGGAAAGTCGCCAATTCCATCGTTATTGGCGTCGAAGAAGGCTTTGACGTGCAGCTGGTAGATAATGACGTCCTTGTACCAAGTCGAATCACTCCAATCGACGGCCATTTGCTCAAGGCTCCGCAACAGTGGTAGTGCTCAGGGCGCGACGGCGGACAATCCGGCCGGCGGCACCAGCCGCCAGATCTGGTAGGACCGGACCGCCGGATCGAGGGTTACGGACTGGACCTTGCCGGTCCAGGTGAAGCGGCTGCCGGTGACCAGGTCGACAACGTCTATGGAGGCGTGATCCGGTAAGCCAAAGGCCCATAGCGGTATCTCGAAGGCGGCGCTCTGGGTGTCGTGCGGGTCGAGATTGACCGCGACGACGATGCAATTGTCCCGCTCGGCCGTGATCTTGTAGTAGGCGATGATCTGGTCGTTCCAGCAGTTGAGGAAGGCGAGGTTGGCAAAGGACCAGAGCGCCGGATTCTCGCGCCGGATGCGGTTGACGAGCGCGACATCGGCGCGGATGTTGCCCGGCCGGTCCCAGTCCCAGGCGCGGATTTCGTATTTCTCGCTGTCGAGATATTCCTCGCGGCCCGGCAGCGCCGCCGCCTCGCACAGCTCGAACCCGTTATAGATGCCGTAGACCGTGGTGAGGGTGGCCGCCAGCACCAGCCGGGCCTGAAAGCCGCCGCGGCCGCTGGTCTGCAGATAATACGGATTGATGTCGGGCGTGTTGGTGAAGAAATTCGGCCGCATGTAATCCTGCGGACCCTCGGTGGTGAGCTCGGTCAGATATTCCGTGAGCTCTGCCTTGGTGTCGCGCCAGGTGAAATAGCTGTAGGACTGGGTAAAGCCCAGCTTGGCCAGCCGCTTCATCACCTTCGGCCGGGTGAAGGCCTCAGCCAGGAAGATCGTGTCGGGGTGCTGGTCCTGCACCTCGCGGATGAGCCATTCCCAGAAGGGGAAGGGCTTGGTGTGCGGGTTGTCCACCCGGAAGATCTTCACACCGCGCTCGACCCAGAACAGCACGATGTCGCGCAGGGCATACCAGAGCGAGGGGAAAGAGGACGAGCCGTAGAAATGGACATTGACGATGTCCTCGTATTTCTTCGGCGGGTTCTCCGCGTATTTGATGGACCCGTCCGGCCGCCAGTCGAACCATTCCGGATGCTCCCTGATCCAGGGGTGGTCGGGCGAGCATTGGATGGCGAAGTCCAGCGCGATCTCCAGGCCGTGAGCGTGGGCCGCCGCGATCAGGCGGGCGAAGTCCTCGAAGGTGCCGAGCTCGGGATGGAGCGCATCATGCCCGCCCTCCTCCGAGCCGATGGCATAAGGGCTGCCGGGGTCGTCCGGGGCGGGCGTGAGGGTGTTGTTGCGCCCTTTGCGGTTCTTGCGGCCGATGGGATGGATGGGCGGGAAATAGAGCACATCGAAGCCCATGTCGCGCACATAGGGCAGGCGCGCGATGACGTCGTCGAAGGTGCCATGCCGATTGACATCGCCCGATTGCGAGCGCGGGAACAGCTCATACCAGGCGGCGACCGCCGCGATGCGCCGCTCCACGATCACCTGCAGGGTGTGGTGATAGGCGGTGAGGTTGAAGCGCGGCGCCGCCCGGCGCATGACGGCGGCGGTCTCGGGGCTGCGCAGGGCTTCGAGCTGGTCGGCCTCGGCAGAGATGGCCAGGAGCCGGCCGAGAGCGTCACGATCCCCGGCCGTGGCCTGCTGCATCGCCTCGGTGACGAGATTGCGGCCCTCGATCAGCTCCAGCGAGACATCGAGGCCGGCGCCCAGCTTCTTCTCCACCTCGTATTGCCAGTAGCCGAAGCGGTCCTTCCAGCCGGAGATGGTGTAGTCGTAGCGGCCGACGCGATCGAGCAGGAACCGCCCGGTCCAGCGGTCGTTGCCCATGTGCTGCAGCGGCACCTCCGTCCAGGTCTGCTCGCCCGGGGCCCGGTAGAACAGCGAGGCATCGATCCTGTCGTGGCCATCGGCAAAGATGTCGGCGGAGACCTCCAACATGTCTCCGACCACCCGTTTGACCGGAAAGCGGCCGCCGTCGATCTCGGGCTCGACCGCCTCGATCGCGACCTGCTGCGGGGCGAGGATGTCGAGGGGAACGGCATCGCGCAGCCGGTCACCGAACATGGGGAGCCGCTGGCCGCGCAGGATGCGGGTCTCGTAAGGCTGCAGCGGCCGGAACGGATCGGCGGTCGCGGCACGGTCCGAATGCTGCGGCGTCACATCCTCGAAATTGCCGAACCAGCCACCGCCCGCGGCAAGCACACGGGACAGCGGCGGAGCGGGCAGCAGCTGGTCGGTGGGATTGACGAACACGGCCGCGGCGGTCTGCGCCTCAAGCTCGCTTTCCGCATCGAAGCGCAGATAGGCGGCTGGTATGGTGTCCGGCGGCGCGATGGGCCGCAACAGCTGCTCGGACTGCAAAGCCGGCAGGCTGGCCTTCAGCGCGTTGGCGGCCATGATCGCGCCGGTCAGGTCGAAGTCGCGGTCGGCGATGCAGCGCGCCCAGGCATCCGGCGTGGCGACACCTGCTGCGGCGTCTGCGGGCATGGCCCGCAGGCCGTATTCATAGCCCATGGGCATCCACAGGCCGGCCGAGAAGGCCAGGGCGAACAGGTAGCGCTGGAGATGCACCTGTTCGACGGTGCCGGCCGGGTTGGCGCCGAAGCGTTCCGCGAGACGGCCGGTGCGGTCATCCTCGGGGAAGGCGATGGTCCTGACGCGACGGCGGAAATCCTCATACTGGTCGAGGGCCCAGTCCTGCCGGAAATCCCACCAGGCGCTGCTGTTGAAAACGAAGTCGAAGCCGGCATCGGCGGTGGCGACGGTGGTCTCGACCGCGACGCCGAGCGCATCGGCGATGAGCAGGGTCTCGGGGGTGCGCGCGCGTATGCGCCCGATGAGCTCGCGCCACATGGTGGCCGGCACGCGATGGGCGCGGCGGCAGAGAAAGCCGGCGGCGCCAGCATCGAGCGCCCGTTCGGCCTGTTCGGCTGCGGCGGCCAGGATCGCCTCGCCGGCACTTTCGAGCAGGCCCGGCGGTGCGGGCTCCTCGGGTGCCAGGGCCATGTCGAGGACCAGGCCCAGGCCGTGTTCGCCGGCTTCGTCCGCGAGCGCGCGCAGGATGTCCGCCGCCGGCCGGGCATCCTCGCCGCGGAGATTGGGCGACAGATCGGCTCCGGCCGCGGAGAGGGCAAAGGCGCCGCGCGGGTTGCCGGCGGCGCCGTTATCCACATGCACAAGGTCGAAGCCCAAGGCGGCGGCGTGCCGGAAGATGCGCTGCCAGCCGGAGACGGGGCCGGCCAGCGCCGGCTTCAGGCCGTAGATCCGGGGCGAAACGGCGGCCGACGGCCCCGGGTGAGCCTCGGGCATGCCCAACCCAGTCCGCACCTCCAGGCCGCTTCGCTGCATGTCAAAAACTCCGTCAAAGCCCTACGAAAGCAGCAACTGACGGTTCGGTTCCATGGCAAATCACGCCGCCTGCCTGACGAGGCCGCGGTTGACCAGAGCCTCCGCGATCTGCACCGTATTCAGCGCCGCGCCCTTGCGCAGATTGTCGGAAACGACCCACATGGCAAGGCCGTTCTCCACGGTGGGGTCGACCCTGATGCGGCTGATGAAGGTGGCATAATCGCCCACGCATTCCACGGGGGTGACGTAGCCGCCGGGCTCGCGCTTGTCGATCACCAGGCAGCCCGGGGCCTCGCGCAGGATCTCGCGGGCTTCATCGTCGGAGATGGGCTTCTCGAACTCGATGTGGACCGCCTCGGAATGGCCAACGAAGACCGGCACGCGCACGGCGGTGCAGGTGACCTTGATCTTGGGGTCGAGGATCTTCTTGGTCTCGACCTGCACCTTCCACTCTTCCTTGGTGTAACCGTCCTCCATGAACACGTCGATATGGGGGATGACGTTGAAGGCGATCTGCTTGGCGAACTTGTTCGGCTCGACCTCCTGGCCGGGGACGTACTTGCCCTTGGTCTGGTCCCACAATTCGTCCATGGCATCCTTGCCGGCGCCGGAGACGGACTGGTAGGTGGCCACCACCACCCGCTTGATCCTGGCCACATCGTGCAAGGGCCTCAGCGCCACCACCAGCTGGGCGGTGGAGCAGTTCGGATTGGCGATGATGTTGCGCCGCTTGGGGTTGGCCATATAGGCCTCGAGCACATGGGCGTTCACCTCCGGCACGACCAGGGGCACGTCCTGGTCATAGCGGAAGCAGGACGAGTTATCGATGACGAGGGTGCCCTCGGCGCCGATGCGCGGCGCCCACTGCTTGGCCACCGCCGAGCCCGCCGACATGAGGCAGAAATCGATGCCGGAGAAATCGAACTGCTCCAGGTCCTCGCACTTCACCGTGCGGTCGCCGAAGGACACCTCGACGCCGAGCGAGCGGCGGGAGGCGACGGCATGGATCCTGTCTACGGGAAATTCGCGCTCTTCGAGGATGTTGAGCATCTCCCGGCCCACATTCCCCGTGGCGCCGACCACAGCAACCTTATAGCCCATGTGAATTCTCCTGAAATGGCTGCTTGTCTCTCCCGATCATCCACCCGCCCTGTGGCAGGGTCATGTCCCTCTCCCGCCGGGAGAGGACGCGGGATGAGACGAAGCTACGCGGCCGTCGTGGTAACGGCGCGTTTGGCAGTCGTCGTTTTCGTCCCGGAAGTGATGTGCGTTACACGCATCGACGTGTGCCCAGCCTGAAGCCCTGCGCGGAAGCACGCAGCAGCGAACCTGTGGTGCATGAGCCCAATGGCGTTGTCAAGCGGGACGAGCGGCCGGATGCTCAGCCAGGAGCTGATCTATGTCAGTTGCCGATCGTCTCGTTCATGGACCCCATGGAAAGCGTCGCCGTGTGGCCCTGGATGCGCCGATCAAGTCGGCGCATGACGAATTCTGGGTCTCAGCCGCCCAGTGCGGCGAGCTCCCTGGCGATCGCCTCGCCCATCTGGGTGGTCGAGACCTCGCGCATGCCGGGCTGCATGATATCGCGGGTGCGCAGGCCCTGATCCAGCACATTGGCGATGGCCACGTCCAGCTTGTCGGCCCACTCGCCCAGGCCGAAGGAATAGCGCAACGCCATGCCGAAGGAGGCGATGGTGGCAATCGGGTTGGCGATACCCTTGCCGGCGATGTCCGGGGCCGAGCCATGCACCGGCTCGTACATGGACTTGCGCCGCCCGGTCTTCTCGTCCGGCGCGCCGAGGGAGGCGGAGGGCAGCATGCCGAGCGATCCGGTGAGCATGGCCGCCACATCCGACAGCATGTCGCCGAACAGGTTGTCGGTGACGATCACGTCGAACTGCTTGGGCGCCCGCACCAGCTGCATGCCGCAATTGTCGGCGAGGATGTGCTCGAACTGGACATCGGCATAGTCGCGGCGGTGGAGATCGCGCACCACCTCGTCCCACAGCACGCCCGACTTCATCACGTTCTTCTTATCGGAGGAGGTGACCTTGTTGCGCCGGGTGCGCGCGAGCTCAAAGGCGACGCGGGCGATCCGCTCGATCTCGTAGGTCTGGTAGACCTGGGTGTCCACCGCGCGCTTCTGCCCGTTGCCGAGATCCACAATCTCCTTGGGCTCACCGAAATAGACGCCGCCGGTGAGCTCGCGAACGATGAGGATGTCGAGGCCTTCCACCAGCTCCCGCTTGAGGGTGGAGGCATCGGCCAAGGCGGGATAGCAGATGGCCGGGCGCAGATTGGCGAAGAGGCCCAAGTCCTTCCTCAGCCTGAGCAGGGCAGCCTCGGGCCGCTTGTCATAGGGGACACCGTCCCATTTCGGGCCGCCGACCGCGCCGAACATGACCGCATCGGAGGCGAGAGCGTGCGCCATGGTCTCTTCCGAGATCGCCTCGCCGTGAGCGTCATAGGCCGCACCGCCCACCAGGCCGCGCTCGACCTCGAAACGGGCAATGCCCTGACCGTTAAACCAGTCGATGAGCCGCTCGACTTCGGCCATGACTTCGGTGCCGATGCCGTCGCCGGGCAGAACGAGAATGTTGAATGCAGCCATGGAAGATGATCCTCGCGAGGAGCCGGAGGGCGCCGGATGGCGGGCAGGACCCCCCCGTGCCGGCCGAAAGGGGTTAGATCAGAGCCAGGGGCGGGCGTCGCGGGCGCGCTGCTCGTAAGTGGCGATCGCCCCCTCCTTCTGCAGCGTCAAGCCGATATCGTCCAGCCCCTCGACCAGGCAATGCTTGCGGAACGGATCGATCTCGAAGCGGATCTCATTGCCGTCCGCGTCGCGGATGACCTGGTTGGGCAGGTCCACGGTCACGGTGGCGTTCGATCCGCGGCCGGCGGTCTCCATGAGCCGGTCCACCTGCTCCTGGGGCAGCACGATGGGCAGCACGCCGTTCTTGAAGCAGTTGTTGTAGAAGATGTCGGCGAAGGACGGGGCGACGATGCAGCGGATGCCGAAGTCGAGCAGCGCCCAGGGGGCGTGCTCGCGGCTGGAGCCGCAGCCGAAGTTCTCGCCGGCAATCAGGATCCTGGCGTTGCGATAGGCCGGCTTGTTGAGCACGAAATCGGGCTTTTCCGAGCCGTCGTCCTCGAAGCGCAAATCGAAGAACAAGCCCTTGCCGAGACCGCTGCGCTGAATGGTCTTGAGGAACTGCTTGGGGATGATCTGATCGGTATCGACATTGATCATCGGGAGTGGCGCTGCAACGCCGGTCAGCTCGGTAAACTTCTCCATGGCCCATCTCCAAGGCATGGCGGCGGTGCCGGGCGGCTCCGGCGCAACACCATGCTTCCTCTCAAGCGGCTTGCATTTTCCTCATGCGCCGCCGCGCTCACCCCGTCAATAGGTCAGGCGGCCAGATATGTCGAGTAGAGATGCCAGACGAGGTAGACGAGCAGGATGAGCCCCAGCGCCCGGCCGAGGCGCTTGCCCCAGCGGATGGCGGGGTCGCTCTCGTCATCGTCGGGAGCCTGCTGGCCGTGCCCGGGCTCGAGCGGCATCGGTTCAAGCCCCCGCTTCCGCCTCGATCCGCTCCATATCCTCGTCGGACAAGCCGAAGTGATGGCCGATCTCGTGGATCAGCACGTGGGAAACGATATCGCCGAGGGTCTCCTCGTGCTCAGCCCAGTAATCCAGGATCGGACGCCGATAGAGCCAGATCATATTGGGCATCTGGCCCGATTGCGGGGTGGCGCCATCGCTGGTCATGCCGACGCCATGGAACAGCCCGAGCAAATCGAACGGCGTCTCGGCGTTCATCTCCTTGAGCACCTCGTCGGTCGGAAAGTCTGCCACCCGGATGATGATGTCGCCGCACAAGTCGCGGAACGACTGGGGTAACTGGACGAAGGCTTCCGAGGCCAGGGCCTCGATGTCGTCCAGGGACGGCGCGATGAAGCGCGACCTGTCCGGCCGATACTCGCCAGTCACGGGGTAACTGCTCCGATAGGGTTTATAACTGCCCAATTCCTCTAAATTCTCCTTGCCTGGTTCAGTGCCACTGGCGCACATCGACGAAGTGGCCAGCGATCGCGGCGGCGGCGGCCATGGCCGGCGACACCAGGTGGGTGCGCCCGCCCTTGCCCTGACGGCCCTCGAAATTGCGGTTCGAAGTAGAGGCGCAACGCTCCTTGGGGTTCAGCTTGTCGGCGTTCATGGCCAGGCACATGGAGCAGCCCGGCTCGCGCCAGTCGAAGCCGGCCGCCTTGAAAATCCTGTCGAGGCCTTCCTGCTCGGCCTGAAGCTTCACCAGGCCCGAACCCGGCACCACCATGGCGCTGACCCGCTCCGAAACCTTGCGGCCCTCGATCACCCGCGCCGCGGCCCTGAGGTCCTCGATACGGCCATTGGTGCAGGAGCCGATGAACACGCGGTCGACCGGGATGTCGGTGACCTTGGTACCAGCGGTCAAGCCCATATAGTCCAGCGCGCGCCTGATGGCCTCGCGCTTGTGCGCATCCTCGACCCGCTCGGGATCGGGAACGCGCCCGGTCACCGAGACCACGTCCTCCGGGCTCGTGCCCCAGGTGACCAGCGGTGGCAGCTCGGCCGCATTCAGCCGCAGCTCGTAATCGAAATGGGCGCCATCGTCGGTATAGAGCGTGTCCCAATAGCGCCGGGCCGCATCCCAGGCCGCGCCCTTCGGCGAGCGCGGGCGGTCCTTGATGTATTCGAAGGTCTTCTCGTCCGGCGCGATCATGCCGGCGCGGGCGCCGCCCTCGATGGACATGTTGCAGACGGTCATGCGGCCTTCCATGGAAAGGCTGCGGATCGCCTCGCCCGCATATTCCAGCACGTGGCCGGTGCCGCCGGCGGTGCCGATCTCGCCGATGATCGCCAGGATGATGTCCTTCGCGGTGACGCCTTGCGGCAGCTGGCCGTCGATGATGACCCGCATGTTCTTGGCCTTGCGCTGGATCAGCGTCTGGGTGGCCAGCACGTGCTCCACCTCGGAGGTGCCGATGCCGTGGGCCAGCGCCCCGAAGGCGCCATGGGTCGAGGTGTGGCTGTCGCCGCAGACGATGGTGGTGCCCGGCAGAGTGAAGCCCTGCTCCGGCCCAATGATGTGGACGATGCCCTGACGCTTGTCGATCTCGTTGAAGTATTCGATGCCGAACTCACGGGAATTGCGGGCCAGCGTCTCGATCTGGTTTGCCGATTCCGGGTCATCGATGCCGTGGCTGCGGTCGGTGGTGGGCACGTTGTGGTCGACGACCGCCAGGGTCTTCTCCGGCGCGCGCACCGTGCGGCCGGTCATGCGCAGCCCCTCGAAAGCCTGCGGGCTGGTGACCTCGTGCACGAGATGGCGATCGATATAGAGCAGGCAGGTGCCGTCCTCGGCCCGGTCCACAACGTGGTCGTCCCAGATCTTGTCGTACAGGGTGCGTGGCGCGCTCATCGATCGATCCATCTTCTTGTCTGTCTTAGCCCATAACCGCCCGAAAACCCAAACCGAGCGGGGAGCACGTTCCTCAACCGTTCATATGACCAAGCGGTGAAATCTGGTCAAGAGCATGAAAATAGGCCCATCCAACGCCAACGGCGCGGTGCCCAGCCGGGACCGCGCCGCGCGAAGGAATGCTTTCTCGGCGTGTTATTCGGCGGCGGCCGCTTCCTCGCTGCGGCGATTATCCTGCCGCTCGGCGATACGGGCCGATTTGCCGCGGCGCTCACGCAGGTAATACAGCTTCGCACGGCGCACCTTGCCCCGCCGCACGAGCTTGATCGAGTCGATCATGGGGCTGTAGAGCGGGAATACACGCTCCACCCCTTCGCCGTAGGAAACCTTGCGCACGGTGAAGGACTGATTGAAGCCGCCGCCGCTGCGGGCGATACAGACGCCCTCATAGGCCTGGATGCGCTCGCGCGTGCCTTCCACCACCCGCACGTTCACCACCACAGTATCGCCCGGTTCGAAGTCCGGCACCGGCCGCTTGGCCGCGATCTTCTCGGCCTGTTCCTTTTCAATCTGCTCGATGACGTTCATCGGACCGATCCTTCCATCCTGTTGCGCGGGGTTCTACGCGCGCTTGCCATAAAAATCAAACCTTTCGGCGCGGCGGGCCGCCAGACCGGCCGAGCCATTCCGCATGAAGCTCCGGCCGACGGCACCTGGTCAGGGCGATCGCCTGCTCGCGGCGCCAGCGCTCGATGCGGCCGTGGTCGCCGGACAGGAGCACCTCGGGGATCTCCCTGCCCTCCCAGACCCGCGGCCGGGTGTAATGGGGATGCTCGAGCAGGCCTTGCTCGAAGCTCTCCCATTCCCCGGACGCGGTGCTGCCCATGACGCCGGGCAGAAGCCTCACCACCGCATCCATCAGCACCAGCGCCGCCGGCTCTCCGCCGGAGAGCACGAAATCGCCGATCGCGATCTCCTCCAGGCCGCGGGCCTCGATGACGCGCTCGTCAACGCCCTCGAAGCGGCCGCACACGATCATGGCCCCCGAGCCGTCCGCAAGCTCTCGCACGCGGGCCTGGGTGAGCGGGCGGCCGCGAGCGCTCATCAGCAGACGCGGCTGGCCGGCGGCCTGCTCGGCGACCGCGTCGATCGCCGCCGCCAGCACGTCGGCCCGCAGCACCATGCCCGGGCCGCCGCCGGCCGGGGTGTCATCCACCGCGCGATGCCGGCCCTCGCCGAAGCGGCGGATGTCCACCGTCTCGAGCCGCCATACGCCATCCACCAGGGCGCGGCCGGCGAGCGAGATGCCGAGAGGCCCGGGGAACATCTCGGGGTAGAGCGTCAGCACCGTTGCGGTCCACGGCATCCCTCACTCCAGCCCTTCGAACAGGTCTACCACCACCTTGCCGCCGGCGATATCGACCTCCGGCACCGCCTCGCGGGTGAAGGGCACGTAAACCGTCGCGGCGGCGCCCGGCCGCTCGATCTCCAGCAGATCGCCCGCGCCGAAATTCTCGACCGCCACCACCTCGCCCAGCCGCTCGCCCGTGGGACGCACCGCCTGAAGGCCGATGAGATCGGCGAGGTAGTACTCGTCTTCCTCCTCCGGCTCCGGCAGGCGCGATCGCGGCACATAGAGCATTTGCCCGCGCAGGCTTTCCGCTCCGTTACGATCGTCGATGCCGGCGAGCTTGGCGATCACGCCACCCTCGGCTGGCCGCCGCCGTTCCACCGCAAAGGCGCGGCTGCCGTCCTCGAGCTCCAGCGGGCCGTAGTCGCCGATCGCCTCAGGCGTTGCGGTGAAGGTCCTGATCTTCACCTCGCCGCGCACCCCGTGGGCCGCCGCGATGGTGCCGAGGCAGACCCGGTCGCGAGGCTTGGCCGCCATGGCCGGCACCGCCGCTCAAGCGTGACCGGCCGGATCAGCCGGCCGGCTGCTCGGCGGCTTCCGCGGCCTTGCGGGCGGCGTCCTCGGCAGCGATGCGCTGGGCTTCCTCACGCTCCTGGCGCTTCTTGCCGATCTCGCCCTTCTTCGGGTTGGACCGCGCCTCGCGCTTGCGCAGGTCGGCGGCATCGAGGAAACGGGCAACGCGATCGGTGGGCTGGGCGCCGACGCCGAGCCAGTGACGCACCCGGTCGGTGTCGAGCTTCACCCGCTCCGGATTGTCCCGGTTCAGCAGCGGATTGTAGGTGCCGATCTTCTCGATGAAGCGGCCATCGCGCGGGGCGGTCGCCTCGGCCACCACGATGCGGTAGAACGGCCGCTTCTTGGCGCCCGCGCGCGCCAGCCTGATCCTCAATGCCATCGTCTCTTCGTCTCCTGTCTAGAACCTGTGGTCGCTTTTGCTTCCGTGCTGCCCTGGATTGCCGGGTCAAGCCCGGCAATGACGGGAACTTTCCAAGGATGCGTCATGCCCCTGGCTTGCCAGGGCATCCAGGGCCGAGGCTTCCAAACAACCCCTTCACCTCTTCTTCCCTGGGAATTTCGGTGCGCCGCCCAAACCGGGAAGCCCACCAAGTCCCGGCAGGCCGCCCTTGCCGCCGCCGAGGCCCGGCAGCTTGTTCATCAGATCGGGCGAAAGGCCCTTGGGCAGCCCGTTGGGGCCGAGCTCCGGCATGCCGCCGCCGGGCAGCTGCTTGGCGAGAGCGGCCATGTCGGGCATGCCTCCGGGCACGCCCGCCCCAGGCAAGCCCGCCGGCGCTCCCCCGCCGAACAGGCGCGAGAGCATGCCCTTGTTCTTGCCCATCATCTTCATCATGTCGGCCATCTGCCGATGCATCTTGATGAGCTTGTTCACGTCCTGGACGTCGGTGCCCGAGCCGGCGGCGATGCGCTTGCGGCGCGAGGCATTCAGCACCTTGGGCTGGCGGCGCTCCTGCCGGGTCATGGACGTGATGATGGCCAGCTGGCGCTTCAGCACCTTGTCGTCGAGATTGGCGCCATCGAGCTGCTTCTTCATCTTGCCCATGCCGGGCAGCATGCTGAGCACGCCCGACATGCCGCCGATCTTCTGCATCTGGCGGAGCTGCTCGGCGAGATCGTCCAGGTCGAACTCGCCCTTCTTCATGCGGTCGGCGATGGCCTGGGCCTTCTCGGCGTCGATCGTCTCGGCGGCGCGCTCGACCAGGCTCACCACGTCGCCCATGCCGAGGATGCGGCCGGCGATGCGGCTGGGATGGAAGCCTTCGAGGCCGTCGAGCTTCTCGCCGGTGCCGATGAGCTTGATCGGCTTGCCGGTGACGGCGCGCATGGACAGCGCCGCGCCGCCGCGGCCATCGCCGTCGACCCGGGTGAGCACCACGCCGGTGATGCCGATGCGCTCGTTGAAGGCGCGCGCCACGTTCACCGCGTCCTGGCCGGTGAGCGCATCGACCACGAGAAGGGTCTCGTGCGGCTTGGCGAGGTCGCGCACCTGCTCGCTCTCGCGCATCAGGTCGTCGTCGATGTGCAGCCGGCCGGCGGTGTCGAGGATGACCACGTCATAGCCGCCGAGGCGCCCTGCATCGAGGGCCCGGCGGGCGATCTGCACCGGGTCCTGGCCGGCAACGATAGGCAGGGTGTCGATGCCTGCCTGCTCACCCAGAATCTTCAGCTGTTCCTGCGCGGCGGGCCGGCGCGTGTCGAGGGAGGCCATGAGCACGCGCTTCTTGTCGCGCTCCTTGAGGCGCTTGGCGAGCTTGGCGGTGGTGGTGGTCTTGCCCGAGCCCTGGAGGCCGACCATCATGACGGGCACCGGCGGCACCGCGGCGAGGTCGATCTCGGAATCGTCCGCGCCCAAGGTCTCGACCAAGGTGTCGTGGACGATCTTGATGACCATCTGGCCGGGCGAGACCGAGCGGATCACCTGCTGGCCGACGGCGCGCTCGCGCACCTTGTCGACGAAGCCGCGCACTACGTCGAGGGCGACGTCGGCTTCGATCAGGGCGCGCCGCACCTCGCGCATGGCGGTGTTGACGTCGTCCTCCGTCAGCGCGCCGCGCCGGGTGAGCTTGTCGAAGATGCCGCTGAGGCGTTCCTGAAGATTATCGAACATGGACTATCCCGTCAGGCGTTATCGCCGCCAAGGGCGGCCTCGAAATGCGTGACGGCCTGCTCGAACTTGTCGCGGCAACCGGGATTGCAGAAGCCGACGACGCGTCCTTTGTAGAGGGTGAGGGAGTCCGCGGACACGGGCTTGCCCGACCAGGGGCAAGTCGCGTTCATGCAGTCCTTCATATGCAGCTCGTCGGCCATCATCTGGTGTCCTTGGGACCAAACGCCAATGGCACCCGCGGGCGAATCTCGCTGACGGGTGTTGACCCCCTTGCCTCCCGGAGCATGTCTCCGCTCCATGTGCAAGGCAGCCTTCAAAGACGCAACGTCTCAGAAATCGGCGGGGACCGTAACCACAGCGGGCGCGGTGTGTCAAGGTTGGGCGGATGCGGGGCGGCTGAGCCAGCCTCCCTGCCAGCCCCATCACGGCCTGTTGAACGGCCGGCGGGCTGTCGGGGTGATGCGCTCGCGCTATGAGTGGGTTGCCAATCAACGGCTCGATTCGAGGGAACCCATGGCAGCAATCGACGACCGCACCGTTTCCGCCAGCCGGCTCTACATTCCGGCGCTGGCGCCGCTTTATTCCGCCTTGTCGCCCTTCGTGTGGTTCCTCATGCGCGCGCTGGCCGGCGGCTTCCTGGCGGTGCACGGCCTACCCAAGATCCTCGATCCGATGGCGAGGGTCGGCATGGTGGAAAGCCTAGGCTTCTATCCCGGCGTGATCTGGGCGCCGCTCCTGGCCATCACCGAATTCTTCGGTGGGCTGATGATCCTGCTCGGCCTGTTCACGCGGCCGGCCGCGGCGGCCGCCACCATCGTGCTGCTGGTGACGGTCTATTTCCACTGGATCGTGCAGGGCGAAGGCCTGATGGGGGCGGAGAAGTCCATCCTGTGGGCGGCCATCACCCTGTTCTTCGCGGTGCGCGGCGGCGGCGACTGGTCCATCGACGAGAAGCTGCGCAAGACGTTCTAGATCGGACCGCCACCCATGGCATTCGTCATGGCCTTGAGGCCCTGATCAACGCCTTGCCTCAAGGCGCGAATGCGCGCCTTGTAGATCGCCGTCAGGCAGCCGACATCGGCACCGCAGGCCATACGCTGCTGCAGGAATGCCCGCGCATCGTCCTGGCGTGCGCCGGCAGCGCCCATGGCCAGGGGCAGGCGGCTATAGGTGAACCACAGCGCCCCCATCTCGCTGTCGAGCGCCGAGAGCCTGTGATTGCTGCAAACGGCGATCTCATCGGGCGTCTGCGCCGCGCGACAGTCAAAGCTTGCCGCCTCCGCCGGAGCAGACAAGGCCAGGCCGGCAATGATAACAGCGGTTGCGGATAGTATGAACGGTTTCAACATGGTCGAAGCCCTTACTCGATACTCAGAGCGTGCCCGTCAGGCACGGTTTTGGTGATCAACGAGCCTTCCCGCTAGACTAATTGGTGCGCGGGCGCTGCTCGTAGGTCGTGTGCTCCTTGCCCTTGGTCCAGCTATAGGTCGCGATGCAGGCATTGGTACGCGGCGCGTCGTTGCACTGGGTGCGGTCGACCTCGATCTCGGCTACGGTCTGCTCCGGCTGCTGGATGAGGCGCGGCACGCCACCCTGCAGCGAGACCGGATGCCGGTAGCCCTTCGACGACAGCAGGATATCGATCTGGCAGCCCGCATTGGCGCAGAAGGCGGTGAAGGCACCATCGCAGGTCAGCTGGTCGGTGTTGATGAGATAGTCGAGCTTGCGGTCGCCATCGAGATCGCCGGCAAGAATGCGTACCGCATTCGGATTCTTCAATTTGCCGCCCAGACCGCTGCATTGCTTGGTGTAGCCGGAGATCACCTGGGCGACCGGCTTGGGCAATGCCGGAGCGCTCACAGCGTGGAGGGGACCGGCCGTCACGACGGTGCCGACGACAACGCCAGCGGCCATAAGGATGGAAAAGAGAGGGTTCACCATGGTCGAGGCTATCCTTTCTGATGCGGCGGATCCTACCACGCCGCGAAATGCGCTCGTCCATGCAATCACAGATACGTTTAAGCAAATCTCAAGGCGCTGGAAAGGCGGACCGGTGCGCCCGCGGCCAGGCCAAAATCAGTCGCCCTTCAGGACCACCACGTCCGTTGCAGCGATGATCGGGCCGCCATCATCCTCCTGCACCAAGACCACCCCGCTCGGGGTGTCGGGGGTCGCCAGCTCGCTCGCCGGGAGCGAGACCTTGAGGGGCTCGCCATGCCACATGGCCACCGGAATGATCCGGCGCACCACATTGGTGTAGGTGATCTGCTTGTCCAGGTTTTCCCCGCGCTGAATGGAAACGCTGACCTCCGGCTGAATCATCATCAGCCATACGGTCGCCTCCATCGGCTGACTGGGGTCAACGGCCGGACCGATGGAGACTTCCAGCTCGCGTCCGTGCCGATCGATGGTCAGGCTGGGCGCCGGCCGCTGCTCGGCCATGTGGGCCTTGAGAATGCGCTCGATGTCATCCCGACGGCTGCCGACCGCATGGGCGCGGCCGTCGATCACCAATTGCGGCGTATAGACTTCGCGATCGCCGCGGCGCTCGGCGTATTCGCGCTGGCGCCTGCTGTTCTCGGGGGTGGCCAGGGTGTCCTTCCAGCCGAGATAGTCCCAGTAGTCGACATTGTAGGTCAGGGCCACGATGCCCGGCTTCTGCGCCAGCTCATGCAGGAGCTTGTCGGCGGGCGGGCAGGAGGAACAGCCCTGGCTGGTGAACAGCTCGAGCACCGCGCGGCCACCAGCCCAAGATTGCGCCACGCCACCGATACCGCCAAGCACCAGCAACGCGCCGATGGCCAGCGCCAATCGACCGGATCTGAAGCGGGCTGTGGCACGTGAGGACATGCGCGCAAACTAGGCCCGGACAGAGGTCATGGCGAGTAACGAAGGGGTGAGTCGCACAGCTTTCATCGAAGGGTCTGACAGGGAGGTCGCCGCGCCTCGGGCGCCCCTCCCCGCCGGTTCTCGACAGGTCACGCGGCGCGCGCCAGGTTGCGCAGCACGTAGTGGAGAATGCCGCCGCTCTTGAAGTAGTCGAGCTCGTCTACGGTATCGATCCGGCAGAGCAGCGGAACGATGCGGCCGGCGCCATCGGCATAGGCGATCTGCGCCTCAACCGTGCAGCGCGGCTGCAGCCGATCGAGCCCGAGGATGGTGACGGTCTCGTCGCCCCTGAGGCCGAGCTGCTGCCAGCTGTTGCCCTCCTCGAACTGCAGAGGCAGCACGCCCATGCCCACCAGGTTGGAACGGTGGATGCGCTCGAAGGACTCGGCGATCACCGCACGCACGCCGAGGAGCCGGGTGCCCTTGGCCGCCCAGTCGCGGCTCGAGCCGGTGCCGTATTCCTTGCCGGCGAAGATGACCAGCGGAACATCTTCAGCCTGATATTTCATCGCCGCGTCGTAGATCGGCATGCGCTCGCCCGAGGGGTAGTGCACGGTGATGCCGCCCTCGACCCCCGGCACCATCTGGTTCTTGATGCGGATATTGGCGAAGGTGCCGCGCATCATCACCTCATGGTTGCCGCGCCGGGCGCCATAGGAGTTGAAGTCGAGCACGTCGACCCCGTGCTCGATGAGATATTTGCCGGCCGGGCTGTCCTTCTTGATGGAGCCGGCCGGCGAGATGTGGTCGGTGGTGATCGAGTCCAGGAACAGGCCGAGGATGCGGGCGCCCTTCACGTCCTCCACCGGGGTGGGGGTCGCGCTCATGCCGACGAAATAAGGCGGGTTCTGCACATAGGTGGAATTCGGGTCCCAGTCATAGGTGAGGCCGCCGGCCACCTTGATCTCCTGCCAGGACTGGTCGCCCTTGAACACGTCGCGGTAGCGCTGCTGGAACATTTCGCGGGTGACGGAGGCGCGCACCGTGTCGGCCACCTCCTTGCTGGACGGCCAGATATCACGGAGATAGACCGGCTTGCCGTCATGGCCGGTGCCGAGCGGCTCGGTCGCCAGGTCGAGCTGCATGGTGCCGGCGAGCGCATAGGCCACCACCAGGGGCGGCGAGGCAAGATAGTTGGCGCGCACGTCGGGATTGATGCGGCCCTCGAAGTTGCGGTTGCCGGAGAGAACCGAGACCGCCACCAGGTCGTTGCTGCGGATGGCTTCGGAGATGGCGTCCGGCAGCGGGCCGGAATTGCCGATGCAGGTGGTGCAGCCATAGCCCACGAGGGCGAAGCCGAGGGCGTCCAGGTCTTTATCCAGGCCGGCGCGGGCCAGATATTCGGTCACCACCTGGCTGCCGGGGGCAAGGGAGGTCTTGACCCAGGGCTTGACCTTGAGCCCCTTGGCCACCGCGTTACGCGCGAGCAGGCCGGCACCGAGCATGACGGACGGGTTCGACGTGTTGGTGCAGGAGGTGATGGCGGCGATCACCACGTCGCCATGGCCGAGGTCGAAATTGGTGCCATCAACCTTATAGCGCTTGCCCTGGTCGCCGGCCTTGCCGAACTCCTTCTCGAGCACGGCCTTGAAATTGGCCGCGGCGCTGGCGAGCTCCACCTTGTCCTGCGGCCGCTTGGGGCCGGCAAGGCTCGGCACCACGTCGCCCAAGTCGAGTTCCAAGGTGTCGGTGAAGACCGGATCCGGAGTATCTGCGGTGCGATACATGCCCTGGGCACGGGCATAGGCCTCGACCAGCGCGATGGTCTCCTCCGGGCGGCCGGTGGCATGCAGGTATTTGACGGTATCGTCGTCGATGGGGAAGAAACCGCAGGTTGCCCCATATTCCGGCGCCATGTTGCCGATGGTCGCCTGGTCCTCGAGCGACAGAAGGCCGAGCCCGGGGCCGTAGAACTCGACGAACTTGCCGACCACGCCCTTCCTGCGCAGCATCTGGGTGACGGTGAGCACGAGATCGGTGGCCGTCACGCCCTCTGTCAGCTGGCCGGTGAGCTTGAAGCCGACCACCTCGGGGATGAGCATGGAGATCGGCTGGCCGAGCATGGCGGCCTCCGCCTCGATACCGCCCACACCCCAGCCGAGGACGGAGAGACCGTTCACCATGGTGGTGTGGCTGTCGGTTCCCACCAGCGTGTCGGGATAGGCGATCTCGGCATCGCCTTCCCGCTTGGTCCAGACCGTGCGGGCGAGATATTCCAGGTTGACCTGATGGCAGATGCCGGTGCCCGGCGGCACCACGCGGAAATTGGCAAAGGCGCTCTGGCCCCATTTCAGGAAGGTATACCGCTCGCCGTTGCGCTCGTATTCCTTCTCGACATTGAGCTTGAAGGCATCGGAATTGGCGAAGAAGTCGACCATGACCGAGTGGTCGATGACCAGGTCGACCGGGGCCAGCGGGTTGATCTTCTCCGGATCGCTGCCCAGCTGCTTCATGGCATCGCGCATGGCGGCGAGGTCGACCACCGCCGGGACGCCAGTGAAATCCTGCATCAGCACCCGGGCCGGGCGGAACGCGATCTCGCGGTCGCTCCGGCGCGTCTTCAGCCAGTCGGCCATGGCGAGGATGTCGTCGCGGGTGACCGTGCGCCCGTCCTCGTGCCGCAGCAGGTTCTCCAGCAGCACCTTGAGCGAGAACGGCAGCCGGGAGACGCCGGCCAGCCCGTTCTTCTCGGCCTCCGGCAAGCTGAAATAGTCGTAGCTTCGCGTTCCGACCTTGAGCTGGCGGCGGCATTTGAAACTATCGAGCGAACGGGTTGCGATGGTCATTGCGGTCCTCTGGGGAAGTGCCGAACTCAGCGCCTTCTTAGGGCGAAGCCAAGCGATTCCGCGCAATAGCGGGGATGGCGGTCTGGTCGCATCACCCGGCAACGGCCTGGCCCCATGGAGCGGCAGCCTGCCGAAGGCCGGCGCGGTGCCGAGTGATGGCCGGTTCTATAGACTCTTTCCAAACAGGTTGAAAGTGGTCGAAGGGAGGACAGTCCCATTCCCGGGCAAGGACGACGGGCAAGGCCGTCACGGCCCCCTATGCGCCGGCCGTGCACTCCTGTAGAGGAGAGCCGATGACGGGACATCGCCATGACCAGCCTGACCGGTGACAACCTGGCCTGCGACCGGGGCGGCCGGCGCGTGTTCTCCGGCCTTTCCTTCCAGGTGAGCAGCGGCGAGGGCCTGCTGATCACGGGCCCGAACGGCACCGGCAAGACCACCCTGCTGCGCGCGGTCTGCGGCCTTTCCGAGCTCAGCGCCGGCCGCTTGTGGCTGGAGGGTCAGCAGGATGACCTCGCGATCGGCCAGCGGTGCCACCTGGTTGCCCATGCGGATGCCATCAAGCCAGCCTTCTCCGTGGCCGAGAATCTTGCCTTCTGGGCGGCATTCAATGCCGGCGGCGACGTCGCGGCAGCGCTTGCCGCCTTCGATCTCGTGCCGCTTGCCGGCTATTCCGCCGGCCTTCTGTCGGCCGGTCAACGGCGGCGGCTCGCCCTGTCGCGGCTGGTGCTGACCCCAAGACCGATCTGGCTCCTGGACGAGCCGACAGTGGGACTCGATGCAACCTCACTGGCCCTGCTGACGGAACTGATCGCAACCCACCTGCGCGGCGGGGGCATCGCCATCGTCGCGTCGCATACGCCACTGGACGTGAGCTTGCACCATCACCTCGACATGAGCAGGTTCAGCGCCGAGCCATGAGCGTGTTCGCCGCCATTGTCATGCGCGACATTCGCCTTGCCTTGCGCCAGAGCGGCGGGGCGGGCACGGCCATCGGCTTCTTCCTCGCGGTGCTCGTCCTCATGCCGCTGGGCGTCGGACCGGATCTTGCGCTGCTGCAGCGAATCGCGCCTGGCACCTTATGGATCGCATTGCTGCTTTCGGTGCTGCTGTCGGCGGACCGGATCTTTCAGGCGGATTTCGAGGACGGGTCGCTCGAACTCATGAGCCTGGGGCTCATCCCGCTGGAGCTGACCGCTCTGGCCAAGGCGCTGGCGCACTGGCTCACCACGGCCCTGCCCCTGGCCGTCGCGGCGCCGGCTCTGGGCGTACTTCTCAACCTGTCGCCGCAGCTGGTGCTGCCGCTGTGGGCGGCCATGCTCGCCGCCTCGCTCGCACTGAGTCTGCTGGCGAGCGTGGGGGCCGCCCTTACGGTGGGCCTGCGGCGCGGCGGCATAATCATTTCACTTCTGGTGCTGCCGCTCTATATTCCCGTTTTGATTTTCGGCATCTCGGCGAGTCTCGGGATGCCGGCGGACGGCGCCCTCTTCGGCGCGTCCATGCTGATCCTGGTGGCGATAACCCTGGCGTGCGTCGTGCTTTGCCCTGTCGCGGCAGCGGCGGCGCTGCGGGTGCACCTGAAATAGGCGTGAGGCGCGCCTGGGTCGCATTGCGAAGCGGCGCCTTAAAGGCTAGAGCGAGCCCATGCAGCGGTTTGCCAACCCGACCCTGTTCTCGAAGCTCGGCGCAGCGGTGCTCCCGTGGACGGCGGCCGCGGCGGTGCTGCTGCTGGCCATCGGCCTGGTGTGGGGCCTCGTCTTCTCGCCGGCCGACTACCAGCAGGGCGAGACGGTGCGCATCATGTATGTGCACGTGCCGGCGGCGTGGATGGCCATGTTCATCTATACAGCCATGGCGGTGGCAAGCGCGGTGGCCATCATCTGGCGCCACCCGCTGGCGGATGTGGCAGCCAAGTGCTCCGCGCCGATCGGTGCCTGCTTCACCTTCCTGGCGCTGGCCACGGGCGCGCTGTGGGGCAAGCCCATGTGGGGAGCCTGGTGGGTGTGGGACGCGCGGCTTACGTCGGTGTTCGTGCTGTTTCTGCTCTATCTCGGCTATATCGCCATCTGGCAGCTGATCGAGCAGCCGCAGCGGGCGGCCCGCATCGCCGCCATCGTGGCCCTGGTCGGGTTCGTGAACGTGCCGATCGTGAAATTCTCGGTCGATTGGTGGAATTCGTTGCACCAGCCGGCCAGCGTGTTCAAAATGGACGGGCCGGCGATCGATCCGTCGATGCTGTGGCCGTTGCTGGTGATGGGGGCGGCCTATCTGTTTCTGTATGTGACGCTGCTTCTGATCAGTATGCGGACCGAGATCGTGTCCCGGCGTATCCAAAGCTTGGAGCTCGCGGCGGTGCGTGGCCAAGCCCGCGGCAGGGTGGGACCGGCAGCGCAATCGCAGCGCGCCTGACAGCGGCGTGGGCTGGGGAGACCGCGAATGTCGTTCGAGGCACCACATGTAGGCTACGTGATCGCGGCCTATCTCATCAGCGCGGTCGTGCTGATGCTCCTCGTCATCGGTATCGCCTCCGCCTCCCGCCGCAGGCGCCGTGAGCTGGCGCTGCTCGAGGCAAGCAGCGCGCGGCGGACGCAGGCGACCGGCAAAGACTTGGAAGAGATGTAGAGATGGACGGCAACATGCCTGTTTCGGAACTGACGAAGGACGGGAGCGGCGCGCGTTCCGCTTCGGCCTCCAGTCGGCCGCCGCGGCGCGGCGCCATCTGGGCCCTCGTGCCCGCGATCGTCTTCGCGCTGCTCGCCCTGGCCCTGTTCGTCCGGCTGCAAGGGGATGATCCCTCGAAGGTTCCATCGCCGCTGGTGGGACGGCCGGTGCCGGATTTCGCGCTGCCGGGCCTTGCCGGGCTGAAGAGCGAAGGCACACCGGTGCCGGGCTTCGCTGCCAGCGATCTCGCCAAGGGCGAGGTGAGCCTGGTGAACGTGTGGGCGTCGTGGTGCGTGCCGTGCCGGGAGGAGCATCCGCTCCTCATGCAAATCGCCGCCCAGCAGGCGGTGAAGCTCTACGGCATCAACTACAAGGACGAGCAGGAGAATGCGCGCCGATTCCTGGGGCTGCTCGGCAATCCCTATCACGCGGTCGGCGTCGATGCGCAGGGGAAGACCGCCATCGAGCTGGGCTTCTACGGCGTGCCGGAAACCTTCGTGGTCAATGGCAAGGGGGTGATCACCTACAAGTGGATCGGCCCGATGACGCCGGAGGTGATCGAGAAGCAAATCATTCCCGCGATCACCGCGGCGCGGAAGGCCAGCTGATCGAGGCCGCGCGCGTTCAAGCCCCGACCCGGGCGCGGCGCGGGCCAAACAGGCAGGCGGCCAAGAGGACGAGGCCGGAGGTGACCGCGATCATGCCGGCGGCGCTGACGCTGGCGGAAAACCCGAGCCATAATGGCGCGAACGCCGCCAGCACATAGCCGGTGACAGCCGACAGCACCGCGAAGGCCGCGCTCCAGGCCAGCTGCGCCGGCAGCCGGTCGGTCATCAGCCGCGCGGCTCCGGCGGGACATATGAACATGGCAATGACGATGATGGCGCCCACCGCGTCGAAGGACATCACCGCCACGGCCGCCACCATGACGATCAGAGCCGATCCGGTGAGGCCCGGACGTGCGCCGATGGTTTCCCCAAAGGCATGGTCGAAGGTGGAAATGAACAGCTCTTTCCAGAACGAGAGGATGAACAGCAGCACCGCGAGCAGGATGAGGCCCAGGCGAAGCACTTGCGGCGGCAGGCCGGCAAGGGCCGCGGGATCGACCAGCGAGTGCCAACCCTGGGCATCGAACCACACGAGGCTTTCCAGATTGCCGTAAAGCGCATGCTCAACATCGAGATGAACCGACCGGGCACCCGCCTGCTCCAGCAGGAACACGCCCAGGGCGAACAGGGCGGTGAACACGACGCCCATGGCGGCGCCGGGCTCGACGCGCCCCAAGCGGCGGATGAGCTCGATGAGCATGACGGAGAGAACGGCCGATACGGCGGCGCCCGCCAGCATGTAGCCGGCCGCCACGCTGCCGGTGAGGATGAAGGCGCCGACGATGCCGAGCAGGACGACGTGGCTCACCGCATCGCCGATCAGGGCCTGCCGGCGCAGGATGAGGAAGTTGCCGAGCAAGGCGCAGGCGAGCGAGACCAGCACGCCGACCAGCAGCGGCACCAGGTTGAGCATGACGAATTCGGCACCCATGGCTCAGGCTCCCTTCGGCGCGAGCCGCGCCTCGAGATCCGCCACCATGTCGGGCGGCAGCGCCTGGCCAATGGGGATCAAGCCCTGGTATTCGACATTGGCGGCCTCGGCCGGGAACAGCCGGCGATAGAGATCCCACAACGCTTCGTCGCGCACGGCCGCAGCGGCGGCGGCCCGGCCCTCCAGCGAAGGCACGCCATCGCCCCTGACATATCCGGCGCGCCGCAGCACCCGCATGGTCAGCGGATCATAGATGGGCTCGCCGCGGGCGAGCGCGAGCAACCCCTGGCGCTCGTGCACCCGCTTGCGCAGGAGGAAGCGGGCATAGGAGCCGGCCATCACGCCGCGCACCGGCGAGAAGATCAGCGAGAGAAGAAACAGCGCGAAGGCGAGCAGCACGATCAGCGCACCGGTGGGCAAGCCTTCGCCGAGGGCGGAGATGACGGCGCCGCCGTAAGCGGCAGCCGCGCCGAGCGATGCGGCAATGACCACCATGCGGTCCGGCCGGTTGGTCCAGAACCGCGCAGCCACCGGCGGGATGATGGTCAGCGCCACGATCAGGACAAGACCGGCCACCTTGAGACCGATGACGGTGACCGCCAGCACGAGCCCCATCATGGCCAAATCGACGGCGCGCACATTGATGCCGCGCGTTGCTGCATAGTCCTGGTCGAAGCAGACCAGCGTGAACGGCCGGCGCAGGAGGAACACGGCCAGGCCGGTGATCGCGGCGGCCACGGCGATCGTCTCCGCCTCGCTGCGCAGCATGCCGGCGGTCGAGCCCAGGAGAAACCCGGAAAGCCCTGCCTGACCGCCCGTATTGAGGGACTGGATGACGGTGAGCAGGACGACGCCGAGACCGAAGAAGACGGACAGGACGGCCCCGATCGCCACATCTTCGGTGAGACGGGTGCGCCGCGTGATCCACACGACCGCGAGCAGGCCAAGGCCCGCGCTCAGCGCCGCGCCGACGAGCAGGCCGGGCATCCACCGCCCGTCGCCCGCCGCCAGGGCCATGACCAGGAAGGCGAGGCCCAGCCCCGGCAAGGTCGCATGCGAGATGGCATCGGTCACCAGCGAGCGCTTGCGCAAGAGCACGAAGGTGCCGATGGCGCCGGCGCTCGCGCCCAGAAGCGCGGCGCCGATGCTTACCAGGGCCGTGTTGTAGCCGGCCTGCAGCAGCAATGCGGAGAGCAGCGCATCCATCGTGTGCTCTCCCTCACGGGCGAGGCGGGCTGGTGCCCGCTGCCGGATCTATGGTCTGGATCTGCGTTGTGGCGAGCTTGCCGCCATAGGTCTTCTGCAGGTTCTCCGGCGTGAAGGTGGTGGAGACCGGCCCATCGGCAATCTTGCTGCCGTTGATCAGCAGCACATGATCGAAATAGGCGGGCACGGTCGCGAGGTCGTGGTGCACGCAGATGATGGTCTTGCCCTTCGCGTTCAGCTCCTTCAGCACGCCAATGATGGCACGCTCGGTGGCGGCGTCCACGCCGGCGAAGGGCTCGTCCATGATGTAGAGATCTGCCTCCTGGGCGAGGGCGCGCGCCAGAAACACGCGCTGCTGCTGCCCGCCGGACAGCTGCCCGATCTGCCGCTTCGCAAGGCCACCCATGCCGACCCGCTCCAGGCAGTCGAGCGCGATGCGCTTATGGCGGGCTCCGGCGAAACGGAACGGCCCGATGTCGCGGTAGAGGCCCATCAGCACCACGTCGAGGACGGTGGCAGGGAAGTCCCAATCGACACTGGCGCGCTGCGGCATGTAGGCGATGCGCTGCCGCGCCTTCTCGTAAGGCTGGCCGAACACCGTCACCTCGCCGGAGATGCGCGGCACGATGCCGAGCGCGGCCTTGATCAGGGTGGACTTGCCGGCGCCGTTCGGGCCGACGACGGCCACCATGGCGCCGGGCGGCGCCACGAAATCGATGGAGAACAGCACGGGCTTGGTGCCGTAGCCGACCGTGAGACCGGCGATGGCCAAGGGGCTGTCCGGGTGGTGCTGCCCCAGGGTGCGCCCGTGTTCCGCCACCAGATGGGGCGCAAACAGACCAGCGGAGCTCATAAGGGAGGGTTTCATGATGGGGCTCCGATCCGTTACAGCGCCGCCAGCTTGTCATTGAGGCCGCGCGCGGGCGCATCACCCCCAAGCGCCCGGGTGATGGTGGTGACGTTGTGATCGATCATGCCGATATAGGTTCCCTCGTAGGTGCCGGGCTTGCCCATGGCATCGGAGAACAAGGTGCCGCCGATGGTGACGGCATGGCCCTTGGCCGCCGCCCCTTCGATGAGGGCGCGAACATTACGGTCGGAGACGGACGTCTCGACGAAGATGGCGCCTATCTTCCGCTCGACCAGGACGTCAACGAGATGCTCGATCTGCTTGAGGCCGGCCTCGCTCTCGGTGGAGATGCCCTGGATGCCGAGGACCTCGTAACCATAGGCGCGGCCGAAGTAGTGAAAGGCGTCATGGGCGGTCACCAGCACGCGGGAGGATTGCGGCACGGTGGCAAGCCCGTTGCGGGCATAGGCATCGAGCGCGTCGATCTCGGCCAAGTGGCGCTCGGCATTGGCAGCGAAGTCGGCCTTGCCTTCCGGCCGCAACTCCGTCAGCGCGTCGCGCGCGGCAACAACCACGCCCTTCCAGAGGTTGGGATCCATCCACACATGGGGATCGAACTGGTCGGGATAGGCGGGGTCGCGGATGAGCTGGTCCTCAGGCAGGGCATCGGCCAGGGCAAATACCGGCCGGCGCGCGCCGAGCTGCTCGAGAAAGCCGATGAGCTGAGCCTCGAGCCGCAGCCCGTGCCAGAATACCGCGTCGGCCCGGCTCATGGCGGCGATGTCCGAGCTCGTCTGGCGGTAAAGGTGCGGGTCGACACCAGGCCCCATCAAAGCCTGGACCTGAACATGGCTGCCGCCGACCTGGCGCACCGCATCGGCGATCATGCTGGTGGTGGCGACAAGCTGCAGGGGCTTGCCGGTCTCGGCGTGTGCTCGATCGGAAAGGACGGCCGGGGCCGCGGCGCTCAGCAGAAGCGCTGCCATGCTGCCGGTGAGCAGCGAACGTCTTGCCCTCGAAAAGCCCATGCGACCCGCCTTTCATTTCTTGCGAATGATTTTCATCTGCAATATAGGATCATACCGCGCGCATATGCAAGTGCAAGTTATTCTCAAGAAAAATGTTCCGAATCGGCCGTGGCTCACCGTGCGCGCGAACGGCACAGAGCGGCGGGCGTGGAGCGCCTTCATCAAAACTTCAGGCTGTTGAGGAATGGTCGGGGCCGCTTCTGCCGGGGCGGGAGAGCTGCTGCCTTTTTGCCGCCGCGATTTGCACGGAAGCACAATTCACCAAGGATTTCACGCAAGGACACGATAATGCGCGCATTGAACGGACGGGGACGTGCAGCGGCCGCCTTTGCTTTCGCGCTGGTCGCGGCATGGCTGCCCTGGAGCCGCGCCACGGCGGCCGAACGCCTGCACTGCACGGTGGTGAGCGATGCCGAGACCGGTACTGTGATCCACCGCGAAGGGGTTTGCGACCGGCGCTTCTTCCCGATGTCGACCTTCAAGGTGCCGCTGGCGCTCATGGGCTATGATGCGGGCATTCTCACAGACGAGCACAATCCCGCCTGGCCGAAGCCGGCCGACAAGCAGAACGCGCGCGGTCCCGCCGTGGTCGACCCGACGATCTGGGAGAAGCAATCGATCGTCTGGTATTCTCAGGAATTGACCAGGAGGCTGGGAGAGAAGCGGTTCGCCGGCTATGTCAACGCGCTCGACTACGGCAACAAGGACGTGTCCGGCGATCCGGGCAAGAGCAACGGTCTCACCGACGCCTGGCTCATGTCGTCGCTGGCGATTTCACCGGACGAGCAGGTTCGCCTGCTCAGGCGGCTTCTCAAACGCGAGTTGCCGGTCTCGGCTCAGGCGATCAGCAAGACCATGGCCATTATCCCGCGCTTTCCGGCGGGCGATTGGGCCGTTCACGGCAAGACCGGCTCCGGCTGGCTGAAGACCACGGCCGGTGCGACCGACAAGAACCGGCCATTGGGCTGGTTCGTGGGCTGGGCCGAGAAGGCGGGGCGCCGTATCGTGTTCGCCCGGGTGGAGGTCGGCATGCAGCCTCAGTCCAAACCGATGAGCTTTCTCGTGCGCGATTCCTTGCTCAAGGACCTGCCGGCCCTACTTGAAGGACATTGACGCCGCCGAGAATGGCGCTGGACTTCCGGGGGCGGCTCATGGCAGAAACGCCTCCAGGCCGGGGCGGCGGTTCCACGGGGCTGCGCCGAACGGCGTCTCGCGGGTGTGGCGGAACTGGTAGACGCGCTGGACTCAAAATCCAGTTCTGGTGACAGAGTGTCGGTTCGACTCCGACCACCCGCACCAAACACCGACTGTGAAGCAGGGCGATGGCTGAGGCGCCCTCACCCCGGCTTCCGCTTACGTCACGCACTCAGAACGAAAGCGTGGCAGCGCCTTCCTTGATCTGTGCATGCATCGCGCTGGCGCCAACGATGATGACGCCGTCGATCAGGTCCGCCTGCTCATAGCCCCGCGATTTCACGCAGGGCGGGCAGGCCCAGATGGTGCCGCCGCGCTTCTGGAAATCCTCGATCAGCGTGGCGAGAGGGTCGAGCGGCGCGACCTGGGTCATGCGCTGGCCGCCCTTGCGCACCAGATCGATGGCCGTGCTGGTGAGGAACACGAACACCTTGAGCCCCGCGGTGATGCCGCCATTGGCGATGGTGAAGGCCACGGATGAAAGTTCGGACTCGATGCCTTTGGTGATCAGCACGACAAGTTTGTCAGTTGACGCCTGCATAGTATTCTCCGGGTGCTAAACTGCGCATTCACAGTTTTAGGAAGGCGTGCAGCACACGTCTTTGGCCGGGATGCGAAAAGCCTTGTCCGAAAGTCCATCAGGCGCGGGCGGCGTGGCGCGGGATGACGTTCTGTCGACGCTGCTCTCGACCATCCGTCTCTCGGCCTCCCTGCAGTTCTGCTTCATGCCGAGGGGCGATTGGCAGACCGGAGCGCAGGCGATGCTGGCGAGCGCTCGGGTGGACTCCGCCGGCGCCATGCCGTTCCACATCGTGGTGGACGGCCGCTGCTGGGTGAAGATGGATACGGGATCGATCGCGCTCGAGGCGGGGGACGTATTGGCCTTTCCATTCGATGCCGGCCATCAGCTCGGCGCCGGAACGGGCGGCAGGCTGGTCGCCCCGTTGCACGACCTTCCGCCCAGGCCCTGGCGCGAAGTTCCCGTGC
Source organism: Rhodoligotrophos defluvii (assembly GCF_005281615.1). Classification (NCBI taxonomy): domain Bacteria; kingdom Pseudomonadati; phylum Pseudomonadota; class Alphaproteobacteria; order Hyphomicrobiales; family Rhodoligotrophaceae; genus Rhodoligotrophos; species Rhodoligotrophos defluvii. Next base: position 332,251 of record NZ_SZZM01000006.1, read on the forward strand.
TTCGCTACGAGGGCGACGGCCCTCAGGTCAGGCTGATCTGCGGCTATCTGCAATGCCAGGTGCTGTGCTTTGCACCGCTCAGGCGAGCGCTGCCGGCCTTCATCCTGGTGAGGACACGCGGCGCCAATGACGGCGACTGGCTGCGCGCGACGATCCGGCAGATGGTGGCGGAGATCGACATGCCGCGCGCCGGCGGCATCTCGATGCTGCCAAGGCTTACAGAGATCATCCTGATCGAGATCCTGCGGCACCAGATCATGACGGCGGTGCCGGGCGCGGTCGGCTGGCTCGCCGCCCTCGCCGATCCGGCCTTGTCGCGGTGCCTGTCGCTGATCCATGACGACCCGCAACGGGAATGGACGTTGGACGCACTGGCTGCCGCGTCAGGCATGTCGCGCAGCGCGCTGGCGGACCGGTTCCAGATGTTTCTCGAGACTTCGCCGATGCGATACGTGCGGGAGTGGCGGCTGTATCTGGCGAGCGTGGCGCTGAGCACCACCGACCAGGCGATCGCCGCCGTGGCCTATGACGCGGGATATGCAACGGAGGCCGCCTTCAACCGCGCGTTCACGCGTGCCTTCGGCAAACCGCCCGCTGCCTGGCGCATAGCGGCGCGCGGCGCCAGCTGAGCGCCCGCGGGCGCCGCCGGGGCCCTTCCGCCGCG